>JBGTHJ010000511.1:0-8221 GCA_041746175.1 Pyrinomonadaceae bacterium | reverse complement strand
GGGGTCGCGCCCGGCGGCGAGGTCGTCCGCACCCGGCAACATCAACTCATCAGGCACGACGCCAACCCGCTCCAAACTTTTCCCGTCGGCGGTAACGAGGTCGGCGTCGGTGACGACCACGCCGTAATAGATGAGCAGGTTTTGACCGAACTGATGGTCGTACGACTTGCCGCGCATGACGAGTCCCGCCGTGCGGTCGCCGATCACGATTCCGAGTTTTTCATTCTGCACCACGCGCGCGAAAACTTCCGCAGCGGAGGCCGAGTCGCTATCGACGAGCACGAAGAGTTTTCCCGCAAAGGGGTTCGCCCCGCGCGTCTTGGCGACGAGCGGGCGCGTCTCGGAGCGACGCTTGAGGTCGCCGACCTTGACGTTGCGGTCAAAGAAGTGGCCGAGGAGCCTGAGCAGCACGCTCTCCGCGCCGCCGCCGTTGCCGCGCAGGTCGAGAACCATCGCTTTGCGTTTTTTCGCCTTGCTCATCAACTCGTCGATTTGCCGCTCGCTGAGGTCGAACTGCGGCATCTTCCAGATGAACACATCGTCACCGATTTCGTAATAGCGGTGGCGGTAGAGCCGGGCAATCGTCTGTGATTCGCGGATCAGTTGGGAGCGCTCGCTCGCCATCCCGGTCTGAAGATCGATGAGCACCTTGCCCTCGTAAACCTTGCCTTGAACGCTTATCTGTTGTTGCTTGCCGTCGGGTTTCTGAACCACCAGAGCCATCCCGGTGCGCGGCGATAGCAGATGAAAAACGTATTGCAGCTTCGGCAATTCAGCGCGAGAAACTTTGAAACCCTCGACGCCGATGATGCGGTCGCCGGGTTTGAGTCCTTTCGCCTCCGCATCGCTGCCGGGTTGGACGGCGACGACGTAGCAGGTGTCACCGATCATCTGAATCTGCCAGCCGTGCTCGACGCGCGTCGGGCGCAGCGGCGGAAGAAAATAGGTGTGCGAATCTTTGAAGCCCATCACCGTCTGGGCGATGATGCTGAGAACCTCGTTGACCGACGCCGCCTGCTTGATCTGCCCCTCCGCCGCTTTGAAATGCGCGTCGAGGTCGATGCCGCGAAACGACGGGTCGTAGTAATTCTTCTTGATGTCGCTTTTGATGACGCCGAGCATCGTCCGTCCCATCTCGCGGTCGTGGCTGAGCGTCTGCGCTTCGACCGCCGCCTGTGAAGCGAAAAGCAGCAGCGCACAACATGCCGCCAGCGCCCGACCGAACGCGCCGCGCCGTGAAGTTTGCAACAGCCGTGAATCAGACATCCTTGAGAGAACTCCTTATGTGGTTGATGAGACAGTCAAACCCGCCGCTTGAGAAACGGGTCGGTGGGGACTGTCCGCCCGACGTGATAGCTATCTTGACACAAACTCACGGGACAACAAAAGCGCCGGTGCGTCGGCGTCCGCCCGCTTCCCTTCGCCTTGACGCTCGTCACCCGCGCCTCTAAACTTCGATGCGACGGGCGCGAAATAAACGACGCCCACGCTGACGGCGAAAGGCCGGGAAAACCCTCCGGCGCTTAGGATGCGGCAGTACACGGCTTTGGTTGGCGCGCATCGTGCTGTGAGGTTCGGTCGAAAGCTCATGATGATGAATACAGTGCGCCGCGTGTATATGGATCATAGCGCGACGACGCCGGTTGACCGCCGCGTCGTCGCGGCGATGCTGCCGTTTCTGACGGAGAAGTTCGGCAACGCATCGAGCGTCCACTTCTTCGGGCAAGAGGCGCGCGGGGCGGTTGATCGCGCGCGGGGCGAGGTCGCCGCGCTCGTCGGCGCGCGTCCGAACGAGGTCGTGATGCTATCGGGCGGGACGGAGGCCAACAACCTCGCGATTCGCGGCATCGCCGACACCGAAGCCGCGCACGGACGCCACATTATTACCTCGCGCATCGAGCATTCAGCGGTGCGCGGCGTCTGCGATGCGCTTGAAAAACGCGGTTGGGAAATCACGCGGCTGCCCGTCTACGACGACGGCATCGTACGGCTCGAAGACGTGCGCGCCGCGCTCCGCCCCGATACCGTGCTCATCACCGTGATGCTCGCCAACAACGAAATCGGCACGCTCCAACCCATCGCTGAAATCGGCGAACTGGTACGCGCCGCACGCGCGGGCGGGCGTCGGCATTTGTGGTTGCACACCGACGCGGTGCAGGCTCTCGGTCGGATGCCGGTCGATGTCGGGCAACTCGGTTGCGACCTGCTTTCGATGTCGGCGCACAAGCTTTATGCGCCAAAGGGCGTCGGCGCGTTGTACGTGCGGCGCAGCGTGCGTCTGACGCCGCAGACCATCGGCGGTCATCAGGAACGCGAGCGACGCGCGGGGACGGAAGCGGTCGCCGCCATCGTCGCCTTTGGCGAAGCCGCGCGACTCGCCCGCGTCGAACTCGACGAACGCATCGCGCACATGCGCGCCCTGCGCGATCGCTTCGAGGCGGGCGTCGCCGCGCGCATCACCGATGCGGTCTTTAACGGCGACCGCGAACGCCGTCTCCCGCACATCTCGAACGTCTCGTTCCGCTTTATCGAAGGCGAAGGCTTGCTCATCAATCTCGACATGCAGGGCGTCGCCGTCTCGACCGGCTCGGCGTGTTCGTCAGGCTCGATTGAACCATCGCCGATTATCCTCGCGCTCGGTCGCGACGATGAACACGCGCGCGGCTCGCTCCGCTTCAGCCTCGGCAAAGACACGTCCGTCGAAGATATCGACTACGTGCTCGAAGTCTTGCCGCGCGCCGTCGATAACCTCCGACGCCTGTCGCCGCTCTATCAAAAAGCTCTCGCCGAACGCGGCTGCGCGACCGTGATGCACGACACCGCCGCGCCCGCGCGCTAACGACTTTTCGCATTGCCCTACTCACAGACATTCAGAGACCATCTCGCCAACCCCCGCAACGTCGGCGAGTTCGCCGAGACGGGTGATGACGATGCGGTTGCGTGCGTCGTCGTCGCCGAACAAGTCAACCCGGTCTGCGGCGACCGCCTGCGGCTCTCTCTACGACTCCGCGACGGTCGCATCGAAGCCGCGCGCTTCCTCGCCTACGGCTGTGCGCCGACGCTCGCCTGCGGCTCTGCGCTGACCGTGTTGCTCGAAGGAGTCACGATTGCCGACGCCGCCCGTCTCACGCGTCAAGACCTCGCACGCGCGCTCGACGGACTACCCGCGCGCAAGCAACACGCCGCCGCTCTCGCCGTCGAAACCCTGCGCACCGCCCTAACCCGCACCCCGACCGAAGACGCTACCGGCGCGTGAGGTTGTCGTCCATTCGAGCGTCCGGGGATAACGGAGATGCGCCGTCTGTGGGGGAAGAAATATCTCGTTCGTGAGCAGGATTGTCGAGCCTCCCGGCCCCGTCGCGTGGCGACCCTGTTATAATGGCGCGCAGGCAATCATAAACTTGATACAGGGAAGCACCGATGAAAAAGGTTCAGACCACGCCTTTCAACGATCAACGACCCGGCACATCAGGTCTGCGCAAGAAGACGCGCGTCTTTATGCAGCCAAACTATTTGGAAAACTTTGTGCAGGCCGTCTTCGATACCGTGCGCGAAGACGTGGCGGGCGGGTTCGTCGACGAAACGCTGGTGGTCGGCGGCGATGGTCGGTTCTACAATCGCGCTGCCACCCAGACGATTCTCCGGATGGCGGCGGCCAACGGGTTCGGGCGGGTGCTCGTCGGGCGCGGCGGGATACTCTCGACGCCCGCCGTCTCGGCAGTCATCCGGCGACGCGGCGCGCTCGGCGGGCTGGTGCTCTCGGCGAGCCACAACCCCGGCGGCGTGGATGCCGACTTCGGCATCAAGTACAACATACGCAACGGCGGTCCCGCGCCCGAAGCCGTCACCGGACGCATCTACGAACGGACGCGCGGCATCGCTCATTACCTGACGCTCGAACACGCCGACCTCGACCTCGAAAGCGAAGGCGCGGTGCGTCTCGGCGAAACCGAAGTCGTTGTCATCGACCCGCTCGCCGATTACACGTCGGTGATGGAAGAGTTGTTCGACTTCGAGAGTTTGCGTGAACTTTTTCGGAGCGGCTTTCAGATGCGGTTCGACGCGATGAACGCCGTCACCGGCCCCTACGCGCGACACATTCTCGAAGAGCTTCTCGGCGCGCCCGCCGGAACGGTCGTCAACGGCGTTCCGCTCGAAGATTTCGGCGGCCACCATCCCGACCCGAACCTCGTCCACGCGGCTGAGTTGGTCGCGCGGCTCACGGGCGCGGATGCGCCCGACATGGGAGCGGCTTGCGACGGCGACGGCGACCGTAATCTGATTCTGGGGCGCGACTTCTTCGTCTCGCCGGGCGATTCGCTGGCCGTCATCGCCGAACACGCCCGCGAATGCATCCCCGGTTATCGCGCGGGGCTGGCGGGAGTCGCGCGTTCGATGCCGACGAGCGCCGCGGTTGATCGCATCGCCGATGCGCTCGGCATCAACTGTTACGAGACGCCGACCGGCTGGAAGTTCTTCGGCAACCTGATGGATGCCGGGCTGTGCACGATCTGCGGCGAGGAGAGTTTCGGCACCGGCTCGAATCATGTGCGCGAGAAAGACGGGCTGTGGGCGGTGTTGTGCTGGTTGTCGATTCTGGCCGTGACGCGCAAGTCGGTCGCGGATGTCGTGCGCGAACACTGGCGGCGCTTCGGTCGCAGCTATTATCAACGCCACGACTACGAAGGGCTTGAGGTAACGACCGCGACGCAGATGATCGACACGCTGCAAGACAAACTCCCGACGCTCGCCGGGACGACCTTCGCCGGAAGCACCGTCGCGCAGGCCGACGATTTCAGCTACACAGACCCGGTTGACAGGAGCGTGAGCGCGCATCAGGGCGTCCGCATTCTGCTGGAAGACGGCTCGCGCATCGTCTGCCGTCTCTCCGGCACGGGCACGGAGGGCGCGACGTTGCGCCTCTACGTCGAACGCTTCCGGCGCGACGGCGGCGACGCCGACATCGAAGAAGTCCTCGCGCCGCTCACGCGTGCCGCGAGAGAACTACTCGAACTCCGCGCGAGATTCGGCAGCGACGAGCCGACCATCATCACCTGACGCATCCTCACGCTCGCCGTTGATGTAGTTTGTTTCGGCTTGTTTGCCGACTCGCTCCGGCTACTCCGTTTGATGGCTTGCGCGGTACTCTTCGATAGTCTTCAACTCGCGGCGGCCAATCTCTTCCAGTTGTGCGAGCCACTCTTTTTTGAAGGGACGCAACGCGTCGCGCAAAGCTTCGGCGACCGCGAGATTGCGAAACCATTTGCGGTCGGCGGGCACGATAAACCACGACGCTTGTTTCGCGCTGCAACGGTTGATGGCGTCTTCGTAGGCGCGCGTATAGTCGTCCCAGTGCTCGCGCTCTTTCCAGTCGCCGACCGACAATTTCCAGAACTTGGTCGCGTCCTGCTCGCGCTCGATAAGCCGTTTCCTCTGTTCTTCCTCGCTGATGTGCAGATAAAACTTGAGGATGATGGTGTTGGAATCCGTCAACAGCCGCTCGAAATTATTGATGTGGTCGAAGCGTGCGCGCCAGGTGTCCTCCGGCGCGAGATTGTGAACCCGCACGACGAGCACGTCTTCGTAGTGCGAGCGGTTGAAGATTTTGATATGACCGGCGGCGGGCGTCGCGGCGTGGGCGCGCCAGAGAAAATCGTGCGCCAGTTCCTCCTCCGTCGGGACTTTGAAAGACGCAATCTCGCAACCTTGCGAATTGAGCGGGCCGGTCACGCGACGTATCGTCCCGTCCTTGCCGCTCGTGTCGCGCCCCTGCAAGACGACGAGCACGCTGTGCCGCCGCGCCGCGTAGAGCAGTTCCTGTAGTTCGACCAGTTCGGCGATTATCCGCGCGGTCTCTTCTTCGGCCTTGTCGCGCTTCAACCCTCCGTCCGCATGGGAGTCGAAATCTTTCAATGCAATGCGGTCTGTGCCCTCGACACGGTAAGCGTAGCTCATGCTCATCTCCTTCCAGCGATGCAAATAGTAAAAGACATCAGCGATTGACGACCACTCTCCGACGAGCGAGTTTGATGGCCGCGCGGTCAGCCTTCTTCACGACGGGGTATCTCGCGGACGAGCAGGTCGCGCGCCAGTTCGGTGCGGGGGAAAATGGCGCGGGCTTCGGCGAGCAGGTCGTCGGGTGTGACGGCGTTGGCCGGAGCGTAGCGCGGGCTGAAATGCGTCAGCATGAGTTCCTTCGCGCCGGCGGCGAGCGCGACGCGGGCGGCCATCGCGGCGGTCGAATGGAGGCTCTGGTGCGCCAGTTCGATGTCTTGTTCGGAGAAGGTCGCTTCGTGGACGAGCAAGTCGGCGTCGCGCGCAAGTTCGACCGCGCCGTCGCAATAGATCGTATCAGTGCAATAGACGAACTTCCGCCCCGCGAGCGGCGGCCCGCTCAACTCCGCACCGTCGATGACGCGCCCATCGTCGAGTGTGACGGTTTCGCCGCGTTTGAGTCTGCCGTAGAGCGGCCCGGCGGGGACGCCTAAGGCCGCCGCTTTATCGACATCGAAATGGCCGGGACGATTGCGCTCCGTGACGCGGTAGCCGTAAGCACGCACGCGATGCTTCAACAACCCGCAGCGCACCTCAAACTCGTCGTCGCGGTAAACCTCGCCGGGCTGAATCGTGTGGACTTCAAAGGGATACGAAAAGCGCGTCTGCGAATGGAAGCGGCTCGCCTCAAGGTATTCGTCGAGACCGGGCGGGCCGTAGATGTCGATGCGCGCCGTGCTTCCGGCCATGCCACACGTCGCGAGCAAACCCATCAGGCCGAAGATGTGGTCGCCGTGCATGTGCGTGATGAAGATGCGCGTTAGCTGGCTGATTTTCAGGTCGCTGCGGAGGAGTTGATGCTGCGTGGCTTCGCCACAGTCGAACAGCCAGAATTCGCCGCGTTGCGGCAGACGCAAGGCGAGGCTCGAAACATTGCGCGTGCGGGTCGGGACTCCTGCACTGGTTCCTAGAAACGTGATTTGCAAAATATACCTGCGCTCGCCCGTATCAATTTTCCCAGGCAACTCCGCACGGATTACTTCACTCGTGAAGTCTGGCCGCACCGCGCTCCTCGTCGTCGTTGTCGGTGCGGCTTTCGGCGTGCCGGGTGTTCGACACAAGGCGCGTCATCTTGCCGGCGAAATCTGTGTGGAGTCCGAGCCGTTCGAGCCACGCCGCCTGCTGCCTCTGCAATTCCGGCAGATAGACGACATCGCGCAGCGCGTAGGCCACCAGTTCGGGATGCCAGCGCCCGTCCCAACGCTTGCTCGAAAAAATCTGCCGCGCGCTCTTGTCGAGATCGACGGCGAAATAACGATACAGAGTTTCCGCCAGCGACGACGACTGGTCTGCCCCTTTTGTAATTAATTTTTCGGCGACCATCGAATCAAAGATATGGCTGACGGCGTAGCCCGCTTCGTTCAAGAACCGGAGGTCGAACTTCGCGTTGTGGATCACTTTGAGATGTTCCGGACTCGCGAGCAGCGACGCGAGCGGGCCGAGCATGACGCCCTCGCTTGCCGGTACGAGCACGGAAAATTCGCCGTTCGATATTTGCACGGAGAGCAGGCGGCAGGTGCGCGCACTAAAACCGGCGGTCTCCGTGTCGCAGCCCAGCACGGGCGACGCGGAAAGCATCCGGCACGCATGATTCAGTTCGCCCGCCGAGCGCGCGATAAAATTTTGAGACATCTCGACCAAACCCTCGTCCTGATTCCCTCCCATCTCGCAGCCGTCTATTGTCGTGACAACGCGAGCGGAATGCAACGCATCGTAGCTCATGATTTGCCCAAACCGAACCGGCGGCGAGCAACACTCGCGGACGATCTGCGTTGCGACACATTTCCGTGCACCATTTCGATTCCGTCCAGCCGATATGGTTCAGACTCCTGCTCCGTTCGCGAATAAACTACGAAATTTCAGCGTTTTGTCCGCCTTCCGCATGGCATCTTGTTTGCAACCATTGGCCGTACTATGACACACGCACACGCCGAAACACTTCCAATCTGGCAAAGCCAAGTCGCCGGAAGCTCGAAAGAAAAAAGCGCGACACGCGCGAACGCCGCCGGGACGCAGCCCGAAAAGGTGACCGACTATGCGCTGGCGCAGCGTGCGGCGACGGGCGACATGGGGTCGTTCGAGCAACTCTACGAACGTCACAACCGGCGCGTCTATTCGCTCTGTCTGCGGATGACCTCGAACGTCGCCGAAGCCGAAGACTTAGCCC
>JBGTHJ010000510.1:0-5248 GCA_041746175.1 Pyrinomonadaceae bacterium | reverse complement strand
CGACGACGACGACGGGCGCGCCCCCGGCGACCACGCCCGCGACGACTGGCGGCACAAACGCCGCTCCCGTCTCCGATAGCGCGACGACCGTCGCCGCTTCGCCCGCCGATGCGCCAAATTTCGCGACGACGAAAACCTATCCCGGCGGATTTCCTTCATCGCTTTCACCGGAGCGCGCGAATCCGGTGCGCGTGCCACGCTTTGAGACGCGCCCGGCCATCGACGGCAAACTCGATGAAGGCGTCTGGCAACAGGCGGTCAAACTCGGCGACTTTTACCAGATCGGCCCCGGCGACAACATCACGGCGTCGCGCCCGACGGTGGTCATGATCGGTTACGACGCGCGCTTTCTTTATTTCGGATTCCGCGTCTATGACGAACCGGACAAGGTGCGCGCCACCGTCGCCAAACGCGACGAGGTGTTCGGCGAAGACAACGTCCGCATCTTCCTCGACACTTTCAACGACCAGCGCAAAGCTTACGTCCTCGGCTTCAACCCGCTCGGCATTCAGGCCGACGGCGTGCGCACCGAAGGTCAGGGCGACGATTTCAGCGTTGACATCGTGATGGAGTCGAAGGGCGTAATGCTGCCGGACGGATGGTCGGTCGAGGTCGCGATTCCGTTCAAGTCGCTGCGCTACGTCGCGGGCAAAGATAAGCTCTGGGGCTTCCACGTCTGGCGCAACATCGACCGCTTCAACGACGAGATAGATTCCTGGATGCCGATCTCGCGCGACAACTCGGCGTTTCTTTCGCAGGCCGGACATCTCACCGGACTCGAAGGTATTTCGACCGAACGCACCATCGAGATTATTCCGAGCCTGACGCTTTCCGAGACCGGACGGCGAACGCGGACGGTGCTGCCGTCGGCGTTGAACCGAACGCCCGGAGCCGTCGACCCCGGTCGGTTCGTCAACCAGCCGCTCGAATTCGACCCCGGTCTAACCGCCAAGTTTCAACTCTCGCCGAACGCCACCTTCGACCTCGCCCTGAATCCCGACTTCGCGCAGGTCGAAGCCGATGCGACGGTGGTGACAACCAATCAACGCTTTCCGATTTTTTTTCCTGAGAAACGCCCCTTCTTCCTCGAAGGCATCGACATCTTCAACACGCTGATCGCGGCGGTTCACACGCGCACCATCATCGACCCCGACGCCGCCGTCAAGTTTACGGGCAAGCGCGGGCGCAATACCTACGGCGTGCTGCTCGCCAGCGACAACGCCCCCGGCAACTTCAGCGAAGAGGAACGCACCGACCCCGACAACTTTCCGCGCATCGCGCGCTTCGTCGACCAAAACGCCTCGGTCGGCGTGCTGCGTCTCAAACGCGACTTCGGCAAGGAAAATCACATCGGCTTTATCGGCACGACCTATAATTTCGTCGAGCGACACAACCACATCGGCGGCTTCGACGCGCGTTTCCGTCTCAACAAAACGACGACTTTCACCGCGCAGGCCATCGGCAGCAACTCGCGCCGCTTCTTCTACGACCCCGTGGAGGATGAGCGCGTCTACCGGACGGGCAACGGTCTGGCGTACGCCTTCAACCTGAACAACGACGGACGCAACTGGGGCTACGAGTACGCGGGCGTCGGTCGGTCGAGCTTCTTCCGCGCCGATGTCGGGTTCAACCGTCGCTTCAACACCAACAACCAGAATCTCTTCGTCCGCTACAACAGCGACCCGAAGCCAAAGGCGAAAATCGTTTCGTGGCGCATCTTCAACAACACGGGCACAAATTTCGACTGGAAAGGACGCTCGCAGGTCGTCAACAGCAACACGCAGTTCAGCATGAACTTCCAGCGTCAGACCTTTATGGGCTTCGGATTCACCAAAGGCTACGAGCGTCTGTTTGAAGAAGAATTTGGCCCGGTGCGGCTCGCGGATCGCGCGGGGACGTTCGCGGGCGACGACGCCGAACGCTCAACCTACACACAGAGCGTTTACGGCTACGCCGGGACGACGCCGAGCAAGAAGTATTCGGTCTTCTTCCTCGCCGAATATATTCGCGGCGCGTTCGATTTCGACTTCGGGGCGGGGCAGAACTTCCCGCGCGTCAGTCCCGCCGCGCTCCTCGACCCCGATGCGGCGCGCGACCCCGGCTCCGGCAATCTGCTCTACCTCGAATCAAACATCAGCTACAAGCCGATTGACGCGCTGCGTACCTCGCTCGACTTCACGAAGAGCCGTCTGGTGAGAAACGACACGGGGTTGACCGCCTTCGACGACAACATTTTTTCGTTCCGCTCGACCTATCAGTTCACGCGCTTTACCTTCGCCCGCGCCCGCATCGACTACACTACTTTGAGCGCCAACATCCGCGCGCAATTTCTCGCCGGGTGGACGCCGAACCCCGGCACGTCGTTCTTCGTCGGCTATAACGACGACCTCAACCGCAACGGCTTCAACCCGTTTGACAGCCGACTCGAACAGGGCTTTCGCCGCAACGGTCGAACCTTCTTCATCAAGATGTCTTACCTGATACGCAAGAGCTTCGGGAGTTGAACCCGCGCAGCGCGCCGTCCATCTTTTTCGGAAACAGGGAATAGCCGAAGCGAGCGCGGTAACGAAGCGACAAGGAAATCGGATGTAGCGCGCGAACCGGCACGCGCACGCGCGCTTGTTGTGTTCTCATCTTTTCTAATTTGCCCTCTGCGGCATCATTAGCCATCCGCGCCTTTCATTTGTTATCATGTCGCCCGACACTTCCCCCACAGACAACAATTCAGGAGAAATTTAATGAACAGGGCGAGCAAGTTTTTGATGGTTTTATTCCTCGCGGCGACGACCGCCGTAGCGCAAACCGGCGTCATCATGCCGGGCGATAATTTGGTCGTCGAAGGTGTTCCGGCGATTCCGGCAGCGGTCGCGGAGACGGTCAATCGCTACACCGAGTTCCGCTCGGCTGGGCTATCGAGTTGGCACCCGACGAAGCGCGAAATGCTCATCAGCACGCGCTTCGGCGACACCCCCCAAATCCATCACGTCAAGATGCCGGGCGGCACGCGCACGCAGGTCACGTTCTTCCCCGAACGCGTCGCGGGCGCATCTTATCAGCCGACCACGGGCGATTATTTCGTCTTCAGCAAAGACATCGGCGGCAACGAGTTCTTTCAGAATTTTCGCTATGACATCGCGACGGGCAACGTCACGCTGCTGACCGACGGCAAGTCGCGAAACAGCGGCGGCACGTGGTCGAACGCGGGCGACCGCATCGCCTTTACGTCAACGCGCCGCAACGGAAAAGACTCCGACATCTACATCGTAAATCCGAACGACCCATCGTCGAGCAAGTTGCTGTTGCAGGTCGAGAGCGGCGGTTGGGGCGTGTCCGATTGGTCGCCCGACGACCGCAAGTTAATCGTCGGCGAATACATCTCGGCCAACGAAAGTTACGGATGGTTGGTTGATGTGGCGACGGGCGAGAAGACGCTTTTGACGCCCAAGAATGGCGGCGCGGAAAAGGTGGCTTACGGCAACGTCGTATTCAGCAAAGACGGCAAGGGCGCTTACGTCACGACCGACAAGGATTCCGAGTTTCAGCGTCTCGCCTATTTCGATCTCGCCACCAGGCAGCACACTTATCTATCCGACCAGATCAAATGGGACGTTGACGAGCTTGCATTGTCGGACGACGGCAAAACCATCGCGTTCGTCTCGAACGAAGACGGCATCGGCAAACTTCATCTGCTCGACACTGCGTCGCGCAAAGAATTGAAAGCGCCCGCGCTGCCCGTCGGCATCATCGGCGGTCTTCAGTGGCACAAGAACAATCGCGACCTCGGATTCGGGATGACCAACGCGCGCTCGCCCTTCGACGCCTACTCGCTCGACGTGAAGACCGGCAAAGTCGACCGCTGGACGACGAGCGAAACCGGCGGCTTGAACACCGAAAATTTCGCACTCCCGGAACTGGTTCGGTGGAAGACCTTCGACGACAAAATGATCTCCGGGTTTCTCTACTCGCCGTCTGCGAAGTTCACGGGCAAACGTCCCGTCGTCATCAACATTCACGGCGGACCGGAAGGCCAGTCGCGTCCCGGCTTTCTCGGGCGGAACAATTATTATCTGAATGAGATGGGCGTTGCGATTCTGTACCCGAACGTGCGCGGTTCATCCGGCTACGGCAAGTCGTTTCTCAAACTCGACAACGGTTTCCTGCGCGAAGACACCTACAAGGATATCGGCGCGCTGCTCGACTGGATAAAGACACAGCCCAACCTCGACGCCGACCGCGTGATGGTCACGGGCGGTTCCTACGGCGGCCACATGAGTTTTGCCGTCGCGACGCTCTACAGCGACCGGATACGCGCGACGCTGCCCGTCGTCGGCATCTCGAATCTCGTCTCGTTTCTCGAACGCACCGAGAGTTACCGGCGCGACCTGCGTCGCGTCGAGTACGGCGACGAGCGCGACCCCAAGATGCGCGAGTTCATGACCAAAATCGCGCCGCTCAACAACGCCGAGAAAATCACCAAGCCGATGTTCATCGTGCAGGGCGGCAACGACCCGCGCGTCCCGCTCAACGAGGCCGAACAGATGGTGCAAAAGGTGAAGAGCGTCGGCACGCCCGTCTGGTATCTGATGGCGAAGGATGAAGGTCACGGCTTCGCCAAAAAGAAGAATCAGGACTTCCAGTTCTACGCCACCGTGCTTTTCATGCAGCAGTATCTGCTCAATTAGCGCGTCTCGAAATTTGTATCCCAAACCAATCGCCGCCCGTCTCGACGGGCGGCGGTTTTTTACACAAAAGTGATAATTCCGAAAGCATTAAAAAGATATCTCGGCATCCAATTCATCCCCCGGCATGTTAAACTCCAAACCCAAACAATGGTTAATTTTGCTCCTGCTATGTCGTCTCGTACGAATCGTGTAAGTCCGTCCCGCAGACGGGAAAGAACGAAGTTCTTCGTGTTCGTCACCGTTTTGTGCGTCGTCGCGATGTCGGCCACCACCGGCTGCAAGAGCGACTATCCGGCGTCGGCGCAGCAGGCTCGTCCGGGCGAGGGCGACGCGCCGCGACAGGTCAAGACGGGGCGCGTCGAGCAACTGCCGTTCGGAAACACCGTGACCGTGACGGGCACGCTCGCCGCGCAGGATCAGGCGACGATCAGCGTGAAAGTTCCGGGAAGGTTGCGTTCCATCGCGGTCGATTTGGGCAGTCCGGTACGACGCGGGCAGAGCATCGCGCAGGTCGAGACGCCGGATTATCAACTCCGCGTCTCGCAGGCGTCGGCTTCGCTGCAACA
>JBGTHJ010000509.1:0-2373 GCA_041746175.1 Pyrinomonadaceae bacterium | reverse complement strand
GCCCGGTTCGCCGCGTCTCTGGCGCGCGCGGCAGCATCGCGCATAACATTGGCCGACGCCGGATCGTTCGCGGCTTCCGCCGCTAGACGCGCGGCGGTGGCCTGATTGTTGGCCGCGACTTCTTGATTTCGCGCCACCTGTTCCTGATCTTTGGAGACGGCTTCCTGCGCCACGACCGACACCTGAAAGCCGACGAGGAGTAATGCCGGGGCGAGGCATTTCAACGCTTGTCTCTTCATTTTGTTTTCCTCCGCTTCATCTTGCACCGACCGTGAAGAACTCTGAGAACTTATCGGACGGGTCGTCGCTCGCGTACTTGATGCGTTTGATCGTTTCGAGCACATTGTGCATCGAGTCGTGCCGCTCGACGACCAGCGTGTACTGGCTGACGTGCAGAAAGGAAAACGACACGACGTAAACGTCATCCACCGGGTCTTTTTGGTCATCGACCTCGTCCGGGGTGAAAGGCCAAACCCTCTCGTAATTCATGGCGGGGAGGTCGAAGGTTTCCTCCGACCAGTGGGTTGCGTGTCTGCACGACAGATTAAAGATGGGCGTCCCGCCTTTGGCCGTGATGAAGTAGTGCAGGTGTTCTTTCTTCTGGGGGTCGCTCAATTTGACTTCCACGGCATTCTCCGAAGCCGTGACGGTTCGAGTACCGTCGTTGCCGAAATCAGCCATTGTTCTTCTCCTTCCGGAACAGTTACGTAACAAGCTCAACGGGCGGCGCAGAGATGATTATTGCGCGGGGGCAGTGATTAAACGGGTCGGGTTTATGATGTCTCGTAGATGTCTGGTCAAAACCTCATCGTCGGCGTTGCGCGTCTGCGGGTTGACCTGAGACGGCGCGTCGCCGGTCAATACTGTCCGACTCGATTTCTGCCCAAACGAGCGCCACAACAAACCCTCCACCCGTAGAGTTCCGGCGCTTTTCCTTGTCCACTAACTAACGTCCCACTTTCCCATAACAACTATCATCCCGGCACAAATTTCCTCCCGTCTTTGCCAGTACCGGTATCCGTATCATCGGAATGAACATCTTGTCGAGGGGTTGGAGACGGTGGTGTCGGCGGGCAGAGGTAGAGATTTGCGTCGAAGTTGATACGCGACGCATTGACGTGCGATGATAGCGATTCACAAACATGGAAATGAACGGCGAGCAATTGGATTTACTGATTATCGGGGCGGGCCCGGCGGGGCTGTCGGCGGCGGACGCGGCGGCGCGCGAGGGTTTGAATTATCTGGTCATCGAGCGCGGGCTGATCGCCGATACGATCTATCATTATCCGGTCGGGCAGACGGTTTTCTCGACGCCGAACGAGTTGGAGATGCGTGCGGGGATGCTCGCGCCGTGCCGTGAAAAGCCGACGCGCGAGGAGTTGCTGTCGCATTACGTGCGGTTCGCGCTCGGCGAGGGTTTGCGCATCCGCACCGGCGAAGAGGCGACCGCGTTGGCGCGCACGCCGGAGGAGGACGGTTTCGTCGTCGAGACCACGCGGGGCGAACACCGTGCGGCGCGCGTGCTGGTGGCGGTGGGGGCGATGGCGCGTCCACGTCGTCTGGGCGTGCGCGGCGAAGACCTCGCCAAAGTCCGACACCTCTTCGACGAGCCGTATCCGCACGTCCGCAAAGATGTGCTCGTGGTGGGCGGCGGCAACAGCGCGGCGGAGGCGGCGCTATTTTTGGCGCAGGAGGGCGCGCGTGCGACGCTCGCCGTCTGGAAAGTTGACTGGGAGAACCGCGACCCCAAGCAGGGAGCGATCAAACACTGGGTGCGCCGGCCGCTCGAACGCGAGATCGAGGCGGGGCGTTTGCGTCTGGTTTTCTTCTCCGAAATCGAAGAGATCGCCGACGCGCACGTCCGCATCAAGCAGGACGACGGCGCGACCATCACCTTCGACAACGACACGGTATTCATCCTCATCGGCGCGGATGCAGACCTCTCGCTGCTCCGACAGGTGGGCGTCGAAATCGTTCCGTCGGGCTTCACCGAAGTCCCCGTCTACGACCCCGAAACATTCGAGACCGGAGTCCCCGGTCTCTACGTCGCCGGGCACTTCACGCACTCGCGTCACATCAAAGAAGCCATCGCCGTTCCGCGCCGCATCGTCCCGCTCATCGCTCAATCGCTCCGCGCCGCCGTCTAGCTCGAATGCTTCTCAGCCCTTGCCGGACTCCCTTGCATCTTCCGTCTCGACAGAGAAGCCGGCGCACGCAAAAAACAATGAGGTCTATAGCAAGTTGCAATTGCATGTAGCACATGAAAGAGCGGCATCGCCTGGGAGCGCGAGCGTCCCGCTCGCATTGAGCGTTCGGAGAACGCGAACCATTGAACGTGCTCCGAGCACGCTGGCCAGCGGGACGCTGGCGCTC
>JBGTHJ010000508.1:0-7281 GCA_041746175.1 Pyrinomonadaceae bacterium | reverse complement strand
TCTGTGCCTGCGCGGTCGCGCGGGCGGGCGGAAGCGACGCCGCCAACAGCCCAACGGCCAGCATCAAGAAGGGGAACAGGCGTGCGGACGTGACGGCTTTGCGCCTCGAAAAATCGCGTTGTGGCATGACCTTGAAACAGTCCTTTGAAGAAAAAGAATTCGACCGCCGGGAAATGTCGGCGCAAACCGGAAGCGCCCCGCCGACGCGCCCGCCCGCCGAATCGACGGAGAAGGAGAGTCGCGGGGCGCTTTTCCAATCGAGCCGCCCTGCTTGGAGGCTCCGCGCGGCTGGGGCAAAAAGAACGTCCGGGTGAACCGTCGGAATCGGTCAAGCTCCTGAAAGCCGGTCGATAACCGTTGCGCCGCGCGCTTCTAAAAGATGCTCAAAAAAGCGGCGCGCGTTGCCTTCGGGTGCCGTCGTCCGCCGCGTGCAAAGACATCAGCGCGGGTTGGGCGTCGCGTAGTAACCCTCTTTGCTGCGGACGAATAGGCGCGGGAGTCCGCGCGGCGGCGTAACCTTGATTTTGAGCTTGTGCCAGCGACCATCGCCCGCGAAGTTGGTCGGCCTGTAACCAATCGAATACTGGTTTCTCAACTCCAACGCGATGCGCTCGAAAATGTCGTTCATCTCGGCGGAGGTTGAAGGGAAGTAAGCTTTGCCGCCGGAGACTCCCGCGAGTTCATCGAGGATCGCCCGACCGCCCATCCCAAGCCCGGTCGATTCGTCGTTCGCGCTGATGATGCCGATGGCGTAGATAATCACATCGGTCTCTTTGAGCAGGCGGCGGAGTTCGCTAAAAGTGTAGCGCGAACTATTGTCCTGCCCGTCGCTGATGAGCAGGACGGCGCGTTTCTTATGCGTGCCGCGCGTCACCTTTTCAACGCCGAGATAACACGCATCGTAGAGCGCGGTTTGTCCTTTGGTTTGCACGAAGGTCAACTTGTCGAGCACCGCGCTGCTATCGCGCGTGCGCTCGTGCAAGAGTTGCGCGCGTGAATTGAAGCCGATGAGAAAATACTCGTCCGAGTTGTGGCTGGTTTCGACGAAGCGCGTGAGGGCTTCGCGGGCGCGCGAAACTTTGTCGCCGCTCATCGAACCCGAGACATCGAAAATCACGCCCAGACTAATCGGCGCGTCCTCGGAGCTGAAAAAGGTTATCTCCTGCGGTTCCTTGTCGTCGAGCACGGTGAAGGCGCTCTTGTTGAGTCCGGTGACGAAACGCCCGTAGGTATCCGTCACCGTCACGGTCAACGAGATCAGGTCGGAATTGATGATGTTGATGTCGCCCGCTTCCTGCGGCGGGCTGGATGTGGTCGGCGCTTGCTTCTCTCCCGGTTTCTCCTGCGCGCTGCCGGAGTGGAGAATGAGCGTGACGCACGCGGCGGCAAGGAATGAGACAAGCGCAACTCGAATACGGCTGCGGCGCTGTGCTCGCATAACCCCTCCTCTACTACTGCTGGAACTCCGAAGGTCAAAACGGAGCGGAAAAACTTCGAGCGTTGACGTCCGGCGCGGGCGGCGATTCCCGTTGGAAATAATTTCTCGCGGTTCGGTGCGCACGCTTCGGCAAAGGTTGTATGGGGAGACTCCGGTGTCCGCCACGCATTGTAATGCGCCCCCCACGCGGGCGCAAGATGCGCCGCCTTGCAACCCTCTCACAACTTTGTTTCTTTTCTGCGCGCAACTTTTCGCGCGGCGCGGCGTGTACCGGGTCGGTGCCGTCCGGCGCGGACGCCGCCCTGCCCGCGTGGGCGACGCTCGCGAGCGCGTGATATAATCCGCCTTCGTTGAGCGTCGAAGCCTGACGGAAAAGCGCGCGGCGTCGAGCGTTTAATTCAGCAGTCGATTCATCAAAAACACATGGCCGAATTCATCTGTCGTTTGGGAACGCCGGCGGGCGAGGTGGTGACGCGCACGGTCGAAGCGGTGGGCGTGTCGGAGGCGCGTGTGCGGCTGGAGAGCGAGGGGTTTCGCGTCTTCTCGGTCGTGCCGCCGAAGTCTTCGGGCGTCGCGGCGTTGACGCGGGGCGGACGCGCCGGCGCCAACGCGCGCATCAAACCCGGCGATTTCCTGCTGTTCAACCAACAACTCGCGGCGATCATCCGCGCGGGCATCCCGATTCTGCAAGCCATCGCGATGCTGCGGCGACGTTCGGCGAGCGGGCGTCTGCGCGGCATGCTCGGGGATGTCGAGGAGAAGATTCGCGGCGGCATGGCGCTCTCGGCGGCCTTCGCCGCGCAGGGGCCGGTCTTCCCGCGACTCTACACCGCGTCGATTCTCGCGGGCGAGCGTTCGGGCGCGCTCGACGAGGTGCTCAAACGCTACGTCGAATACATGCGGCGCGGCGTCGAAATCCGGCGTAAGATTCGCGGCGCGCTGGCCTATCCGATCTTCCTGCTGCTGGCCTCGTTCGGGATGGTCGCCTTTCTGACGGTCTACGTCGTGCCGCGCATGTCGAGTTTGTTCGAGGGCTTCGGCAAGGGGTTGCCGACGGTGACGGTGGTCGTCGTCGGGCTGTCGGGGTTCGTCTCCGGCAATGTCTACTGGCTCGGACCGGCGGTCTTGGGCGGCGGCGCGCTGCTCGTCCTCTGGTCGCGGACGCCCGGCGGCAAGATGACCATCGACCGCCTGTTGCTGAAACTGCCGATTGTCAGCGAGTTGTTGAAGCAACTGTCGATTGCACAGGTTACGCGGAGCCTCTCGACGCTGCTGGCGGGCGGCATCACGCTCGTCGAATCGTGGGAGATTGCGGCGGAGGCGATCACCAATCGCGAGTTGCGTGCGCGCAGTTCGGCGATTCTGCCGATGGTTCGCGAGGGGCGTTCGTTTACGGAGAGCCTGGAATCCGCCGGATGGATTCCCGAACTCGCGCTCGACATGATCGGGGTGGGCGAGCGTTCGGGCAGCTTGCGCGAGATGTTGGAAGAGGTTGCGATGTTCTACGACGCCGAGTCCGAGGTGCGTTTAGAGCAGTTGACGACCGTTCTCGAACCTGCGATTCTACTCGTGATGGGCGGCATCGTCATCACGATCCTGCTCGCGATTTATCTCCCGATTATCCAGTCCATCTCAAACGTGACCGGCTAACGCGGCGAACATCCACCGAGCCGCGAAACGCCTCTGAACCAAACTTACTACTATGAGCAACGTGTCGGAAGAAATAACGGAAATCACGCTCGTCGCCGAAGACCTCCTGCCGCCCGAGGTGCGCGCCGCGCACAATCTTGCGATGCGCTACCGTCTGCCCTACGTCGATTTGCTGCCGCCCACGGGCGAGTCGCCGATTGACTACGCGCTGCTCGGCGAGATTCCGGTCGATTTGATGTTGCGTCATCAATTCGTGCCGCTCTTGCGCGAAGGAAATCGTCTCCACGTCGCGATGGCCGACCCGTCCGACCTCGAACGTCTCGACGAATTGGCGAACGCGCTACGTTCGCGCATCGTGCCGTCGGTGGCGACCGCCGGGGCGATTGATGTTGTGCTCCGCAAGGGCGACGCCACGCAGCGCGTGCTTCAGGAAGCCGCGTCGGGCTTTCGCATCTCGCTGGTCAAAGAGACCGAGCAGGGCGAAGAGGTGCTCGACCTCGACCGTCTGGCGACCGATTCCGACATGTCGCCGATCATCAAGCTCGTCGACACGATCATCTTCAACGCGATGGAGTCGCGCGCCTCCGACATCCACATCGAAACCAGAGACACCGAAGTTCAGGTCAAGTACCGCATCGACGGTGCGCTCTACGCCAAAGTCGATCCCATCGACCTCGCCTTTCATCAGACGCTCATCTCGCGCATCAAGGTCATGTCCGAACTCGACATCGCCGAGCGGCGCGTGCCGCAGGACGGTCGTTTCCGCGTCCGCTATAAAGGACGGACGGTCGATTTCCGCGTCTCGATCATGCCGACCGTTCACGGCGAAGATGCCGTGATTCGTATTCTCGACAAAGAGCAGATCAACGAAGAGTTCAAGAATCTCAATCTCGATGTGGTCGGGTTCGATGCCGACGACCTGCGCAAGTTTCGGCGCTACATCGCCGAGCCTTACGGGATGGTGCTCGTCACGGGGCCGACCGGCTCCGGCAAGACCACGACGCTCTACGCCGCGCTCAACGAGATCAAGAACGAAGAAGATAAAATCATCACGATCGAAGACCCGGTCGAGTATCAGTTGCACGGCATCACGCAGATTCCGGTCAACGAAAAAAAGGGGCTGACGTTTGCGCGCGGGCTGCGTTCGATTCTGCGTCACGACCCCGACAAAATCATGGTCGGCGAAATCCGCGACACCGACACGGCGCAGATCGCGATTCAATCCGCGCTCACCGGCCACCTCGTTTTTACGACCGTCCACGCCAACAACGTGATCGATGTCATCGGGCGTTTCCTGAACATGGGCGTCGAGCCGTACAACTTCGTCTCGTCGCTGAATTGCGTGCTCGCGCAGCGTCTCGTCCGGATGCTCTGCACCGTCTGTCGTCGCCCGTATCAGCCGGGCACCGAAGAGTTGCTCGAATCGGGTTTCCGACCCGAAGAACATCGCGACCGCGTGTTCTACATGAGCATCGGCTGCGACGCCTGCAACCACACGGGCTATCGCGGACGCACCGCGATTCACGAACTGCTCGATCTGTCGGACAACATTCGCGAGATGATTATCGACCGCCGACCGGGTTCCGAGGTGCGGCGCGTGGCCGAGGCCGAAGGGTTGTCGTCTCTGCGCGAGTCGGCGGTCAAGAAGGTCTTCTCGGGCATCTCGACGCTGCATGAGGTCAACCGTGTGACGTTTGTCGAAGAGGTTAAGGCCACGACCCCCGCGAATAATCCGGAAGCCCCCGGGCAGTAGTCTTTGCGCGAACTTGCATCGTATAATGTCCGCTCAGTTCGACGGCTCTCCGGATTTTGGGAACTGCCCCAACCAACAAGGCGTGTAAACCACTCCGGCGACAACGATTCGAGGTCGCGACACGAATACTGGACGCACACGCGAACCGGATTTCGCGCGACCGCTGCCGGATGCACCGTTGACATCTTTCGGTCGAAATAATAAAAGCCGCACAAGG
This sequence comes from Pyrinomonadaceae bacterium, assembly GCA_041746175.1. Classification (GTDB taxonomy): domain Bacteria; phylum Acidobacteriota; class Blastocatellia; order Pyrinomonadales; family Pyrinomonadaceae; genus JBGTHJ01. The sequence goes on along the minus strand of JBGTHJ010000508.1, from coordinate 2,223 downwards.
ATCGTGTCGGCGCGTGTCTCGCCCCCGCGAAGTTAGAGACCAGTACCAGAAGCCTGATTCAAATTGAGGATTGAAATGAGATCACTTGCCCGCGCGCGTTCCTTCGCCTCCTTCCTGATGGTCGTATGCCTGCTTGTCACCCCGCTCACGGCGTTGGCGAAGAAGGGCGAGAAAAATTATAAACGCGGCATCGAACACGAGAAGGCGCAGCAGTGGGACAAGGCGGCGCAGGAGTTCGCGCTGGCCGTCGCCGCCTTGCCGTCTGACGTGGAGTATCAACTCCACTATCGCCGCGCCATCTTCAACGCCTCGCAGGTCTTCATGCAAAAGGGTCGCGCGCTCTACGAGCAAGGCGATTTCGTCGGCGCCTACAACGCCTTCCGGCAGGCGGCGGGCTACGACCCGGTCAACGAACTGGCGGTGCAAGAGATGCAGCGGATGCTGCGTCTGCAACGCGAAAAAGAGGGCGCGACCGAAAACACCAACGGCACCAACCCGGCTTCTCCGCGCCGCGACCGCGCGACCATCTCGCCGACCTCTTTTCAAGCGAACGGCGTCCGCACCACCACCACCACCCCCGCCGCGCTCCAGCAGTCTGAGACGCTGCCGCCGCTCCGTTCCGAGCAAAAGCGCATCATCAATTACAACGGCGAACTCGAACCCTTTATCCGCAAGCTGGCCGAAGACCTCGACCTCAACGTCATTTTCGACAAGGATTTCTCCACGCAGCAGAAACGCAACATCAGCATCAATCTCCGCGAGGTGACGACGGCGCAGACGCTCGACTACCTGTTCCTCGCTTACGGGTTGTTCTTTCAGAAGTTGAGCCGGCGCACGATTCTTGTCGCCGACCAGTCGAAGCGTCCGCAGTACCAGCAACTCGTTTTACGCACCTTCTATCTCTCGAACATCGACCCCAACGACGCGCGGACGCTGATCACTTCCGCGCTGCCCGCGAACGCCGGACGCCAGCCCTCCGTCACCTTGAATAAGGCGACCAACAGCATCACCGTCCGCGACACACCGGAGAACGTCCGCATCATCGGCGAACTGCTTGAGAGCATCGACAAAGACCGCGCTGAAGTCGTGATGGAAGTTTCCATCTACGAGGTGTCGCGCACCGACCTGCTCCAACTCGGCAACCAACTTGGCTCCGCCGACCGGCTCGGCAATCTCGGCGGTACGAGCGGACTGCTGCTGACGGACGGTAGCCGTCAGGTGGCGAGTCAGCTTTTCGGTGCGGTCGCGCCGACGGCGTTCGGCCTCGGCATCACCATCCCCGCCTCGACGCTCTCCGCGCTGCAAAGCAAGAGCAACACGCGGCTCATCTTCTCGACGCAGGTGCACGCCTTCGACGACGAAAAGTCCGAAACCCGCATCGGGCAGAAAGTTCCCGTCCAGACCGCCAACGTCACCCCGTTTGGTTTCAACGGCGGACAGGGCGGAGGCGGCACGGGCACCGGCACGGGCGTCAATCAGGGGCTGTTCGGCGGCACGGGTTTCCCCGTGATTCAGTATGAAGACACCGGGTTGTCGCTCGACTTCACCCCGAAGGTCTATCCGAACCACGACGTGCAGGTCAAGATGGTGATCGAAACCAAAGACGCGGGTTCGGGCGGCGGCACGACCAACCTGACGCCGACGTTTAGCCAGCGTCGCATCACGGGCGTCGCGCGCATCCCGAACAACAAGACGATGATGATTGCCAGCGTCGCGCAAGACCGCGTTGAAGATGGCCGCGCCGGGTTCCCTCTGCTCGGACTGATTCCGGTGCTCGGTCGCCTGTTCAGCACGCCGCGCCGCAACAACAACGCGAGCGATATCGTCATCACGATGACGCCGCGCGTCCTGCGCGCTCCGAACATCACGCCCGAAGATCAAATCGCGGTGCCGAGCGGCTCGGTGCAGACGCCGACCTCGCAGACGCTCGAAGCGATGGTGCGCGATGCCGACCGCGAAGACCAACTCGCCGCCGCGCGCAGCCTGCCGACCAGCACCGTCGTCCAGTTGCCGCCGGCGGAAGCCGCGACCTTCGTCCCCGCGCCCAAGTCCCTGATGGACGGCGCGACCGCGACCGACTCGCTCGCCAACAACCCGTCGGCGACGAGCACGACTGCGAGCGCGACCGTTGTTAGCACGACCGCCAACACAATCCCCGCGAGTTCCACCACGACCAACGCGCTCGTCCCGACCGTCGCTTCGGCGGGCGGCGGCAGCGGCAAC
>JBGTHJ010000507.1:0-25036 GCA_041746175.1 Pyrinomonadaceae bacterium | reverse complement strand
CGCAGCACGCCGAGGAGCGGCGGCCCCGCCTGATTGTGCCCGCGCATCCGTTTCCAGTAAGGCGGCACGGCGGGCAGGTTCTCAAGGTTGAGACAATTTGCGACGAACTCGTCTTTCGAGCCGATTCTGCCTGTTTCTCTTCATCAGGCATAAAGCCCTCTTCGTCGGACGCGCGCAAATTTAGCACCGACTTAAAGCCCTCCTGCGCCGCCTGCTTTAACTCTTCAGGAGTGACTTGTCCTGTGACCGTCATCTGGTCGTTAATCTTTTCGCCTTCCATCGGTTTTTCCCTTTCAAGTTATTGGTTGTGTGTCACGTCGCCTGATAAATCTACCCTGCTACTTTGAAATTAGACGCCCAACGCACTCGCGTTTCTGACGAGAAGAAAGATACCGACGAGCACGATGCAGAGGGCGAAAGTTTGCATTAAAGAGCCAGCCGATATGCGCCGCGCCAGTCGCTCGCCGACGAACGCTCCGCCGACGGCGGCGATAGTGAAAATAATCGTCAACGACAGATTCAATTCGCTCTGTCCGAGATGACCGACGAAGCCTGCCGCCGAGTTAATCCCTATCACCAAGAGCGATGTGCCGACCGCTAATTTCATCGGCAGCTTCGAGAACAGGACGAGCGCAGGCACAATCAAAAATCCGCCACCGACGCCTAAGAACCCGGTCATGACGCCGACTCCCAACGCTGCCATGATGACTGGCAGTGGCTTACCCTTGTCGTCTTCGGTTGAAGCTTCGCCATCTCGCTCATCGCCCTTCGAGCGCAAGTACATCAGCTAAATTAATGGACGGATGGATGCTGCCGGTACTAATTATCATGGCTCATGTCGTGTTGATGCGTTGGGTGCTGCCGCGCTTCGGCGTGCAAACTTGAATGGCTAACTCCTGCCGCGTCGAGTCTCGACGCGATACAACCACCAGATCAGACGAAGTACGAGATTAGCAAAATCGTTGATGCCGCTTTCGACGGAGTGGTCGAGCGCGCGCGTTGCACTCAAGGAAAGATGGCTTCGGCGTGCTCTCCGCGATTGACATCAAGGAGAAGGTCAAAAAAAGCTCGTCGTGGATTTTCGCCGCTACGCCATTCACTCGGCGTTGCGCAGGTCGCTCGGGTACTGCTGGCGAGGTGGCGTCATAGCTTGTCGCATCAGGCGGCAGGACTATCACGAAGGAGCACTCTTCACCTTGACTCTTTGCCTCCTGGCTTCTTAAACAGCCGCTTGAACTACTGTGGCGCTACATTGCGCGCCGTTAGCCATACAACGCAATAGCCTGGACAGTTCGCCGCCGCGCAGGGTGCGGTTAACTTGAAAGCTGCGCGGCGAGGTCTGCGGGCGTGGTGACGGGTTGTTGGCAGGTGTAGTTTTGGCAGACGTAGGCGGTTGGACGGCCTTCGATCATCCGTCTTTCGCGTAGCAACGGAACGATGGCGGTCAAGTGCGCATCGTCGCCGTGCGTCTGCGAGAAGACCTTGTTGGGCAAATAATTTTTCCAAACTTCGCGGATGAGCGCGCGGGTCTCGGTTGAGTCAGCGTCGCCGACGACGACGATTTCCTTGGGCACTGAAAAGTAAAAGTCGAGCGCGCCGAGCAGACACCCGAAGCCCGACGGATATCGCATAGTCATGTCACGGACGAGGCGAAAAATGCTTGTGGCCTTGCGCTGGTAAGTCTCGTTTCCGGTGAGCACGGCGAGACGCAGGAGCACCTCGGCGGCGACGGAATTGCCCGACGGCGTCGCGTTATCGAAATAATCTTTTGTGCGAACGATCAACTGTTCGCCGCTCTTGCCTGAGTAGAAAAAACCACCGTCTTCTTCGTCCCAAAACTCGTCGATCATGCGTTCGACAACGGCGCGCGATTCCTCCAGCCAAACGACGTTTCCGGTCGCTTCGTAGAGTGCGGCGAGACCCGCCGCGACGGAGGAATAATCATCGAGATAAGCGTGATACTTGGCGTGCCCGTCTTTGTAGGTGTGGAGCAGCAGCCCGTCGCGCCGGAGCTTATCGAGGATGAATTGCGCGTTGTTCTCCGCCACCGTGCGGTAGTCTGCGCGCTCAAGGACGGCTGAAGCTTCGGCGAAACTCTCCAGCATGAGGCCATTCCACGCGGCCAGAATCTTTTCGTCGCGGGCGGGCTTGATGCGTTTCTCGCGCGTCTCGAAAAGTAATTTTCGACCACGCTCGACCGCCTCCAATAGACGCTCGACCGTTACCCCCAACTCGTCCGCGACCGTTTCGGCGGGGCGCGGGACATTGAGGATATTCTTCTCTTCAAAGTTGCCCGCCGCCGTCACGTCGTAGTAAGCGGAGACGAGCCGCGCGTCATCCGCGCCGAGCAGTTTGGTAACTTCCTCAAGCGTCCAGACGAAGAACTTGCCTTCGACGCCCTCGGAGTCGGCATCCTGCGTCGAGTAAAAACCTCCGCTCGCGTCGGTCATCTCACGGACGACGTAATCGAGTGTTTCTTCGACGATGCGACGGAAAAAGGCGTCGCCCGTCGCTTGATAAACATGCAGATAGAGACGCGCGAGCAGAGCGTTGTCGTAGAGCATTTTCTCGAAATGCGGGACGAGCCAGCGCGCATCCGTCGAGTAGCGCGCGAAGCCCCCGCCGAGTTGGTCGTACATCCCGCCCTCGGCCATCTTGCGACAAGTGTGCGTCACCATCTCCAGCGCGTCGCGGTCGCCGGTTCGATGGCAGGTGCGCAGCGCGAACTCCAGATTCGCCGACGCTGGGAATTTGGGCGCGCTGCCGAAACCGCCGTGCGTAGGGTCGTAGTTGCGCGCGATGCCGCGAAAGGCATCGTCGAGCATCGCGGGCGACAGTCCTTCGCGGGATTCCTGTGTGAGATTCATGCGGCGGAGTTCCGACAAAATATCGGTCGCGGTCTGAGCGATTTCGTCCGGGCGCGTGCGGTAGGTTTCGGCGACGCTCGTCAGCACGCGCGGGAAGCCCGGCATGTTGTAGCGATCCTGTGGCGGGAAATATGTGCCGCCGTAAAAGGGGACGAGTTGGGGCGTGAGAAACACGGTGAGCGGCCAGCCGCCGTGCCGCGTCATCATCTGGACGGCGCTCATGTAAATCTGGTCGAGGTCGGGACGCTCCTCGCGGTCAACTTTGATGTTGATAAAGTTGTCGTTCATCAACCGCGCGGTTTCTTCGTTCTCGAACGACTCGCGCTCCATCACATGACACCAGTGGCACGCCGAATAACCGATGCTCAGGAGTATCGGCTTGTCCTCGTCGCGCGAACGCGCCAGCGCCTCTTCGCTCCACGGATACCAATCGACCGGGTTGTGCGCGTGTTGTTGGAGGTACGGGCTGGTCTCATTTTTGAGACGATTGGTGTGTGTGTGCAATGTCACGTCGGTTCGCTCCCTGCGTGTTAGAAAGTGTCTGTGGAAATTATGTGCCGCAAATCGAAATCCGGCAAATCGTGAAATGGAGCGATTGCTACATCGGCGCATCGATTCAATGAAAACTAAATGAATCGATACGCTGATGCAGCGTCAAGTCGTTGCGTCGATACTTACGAGCCTTTGAACCAGTAGGGCGTTTTCTGCGTCCACGGGCTACGTGGAAAACGTTTGTGGAGGACTGCGTGGGCGGCCTTCGAGAGCGGGCCGGTCTGCTCATTGGTGCAACCGTAACGGGTTGAACGCACCGCGAGATGGAGGGCTTCGGGGAGGCGCGGGTCGCCGGGGATCGCGTTCGCCCATTCGACGGCCTTGCGCGCGAGATAGTTTGGCGCGGTTCCCAGCGCGGCGAGTTTTTTTGTTTCGTTCGCCGCCGAAATTTTTTGAGCATCCGTAAAAAATGGAGGCACGTTGGTACTGGCGACGCTCTTTCTCAACTCTGTGGAATCGGATTCGCCGACGCCGTTCAAGAGCGGCGCAATCATCTCCGATTCATGCTCACACCACCAGTTGTCGCGGTAGCTATCGATTTGCGCGAGCGGTGTCATGCGTCCGAGTCCGGGGTCGACGTAGGGTTGGAGGCCGGGGAACTTCAGCAGCGCGTAAAGCGCCGGGAAATTTTGTGCGGCAGGCGATGCGGCGGCGGGTTCGGCTTCGAGGAAGCCTTTCAATTCGGGCGCGAGGCTTTGCAGCACGGGCGCAATCTGGCTGCCCGTTTCGCGGTCGTTTATCAGAACGGAGCGCACCCACGTCGCTATCGCCACCTCTCGACGCAGGTGTTCGGGCAGCGTTTTACTCATCGCCGCTTCTTTGAGCAAGGCGAGCGGCATCCGGCTATTCATCAACAGGGTGGCGTCTCTGTCGAACAACTTGCGTCCGTTGAGGAACGGTTTGACTTCGGCTTCTTTGGCGAGGTCTTTCGGGTCTTCGGGGAGTTCGCGACCGTCGAAATTGTAGCTGAAGGCGGTCGGCGTGCGTTGCGCGTCGCGGAGAAACTCGTCGAGGTTGCGCGCGGTGAGCATTCGTTGGCCGTACAGCCGGTTGAGTGTCGAGACGGGATACGAAGATTTTCCGGGTGCGAGCACGGCGTCGAGCGACTTGCGCGCATCGGCGTCGCGCCCCGCTTCCAACATCAGACGGACGCTGTGAAATGCGATGGTTGCGAAGGCGGGCGAATCGCGGCGGACTTTGGCGGCGGCTTCGAGCACGGGCGTTAGTTGCGGATGAGAGCCTCGCATCTTCGATATTGCGGCGACCAGCCACACGTCCGTCGATGTTTTTTGCCACCGCTGCAAGGCGTGCTCGAAGGCGTCGTCGCCCCGATACTGGAACGTCAGCAGCCAATCGGTGAGGTCATCCTTTCTGATGTCGGGAATCTCTGTGAACTTGTTCGATTCGTCGGGCGTCGATTCGCCGATGAACTTATCGAGCAATATCGTGTAGTCCCAAACCTCTTGCCCGAAATTCTCCCCGGCATCTTTGCGTAGCGTCAACTGCGCGAGTTCGGTCAACTGCTTTTCCGGATAGAGACGCAGGCGGACGAGGTTCAAGAGCCTCCGCGCGTTGTTGTGCGTGGCGTTCAAACTGCGGTCGTTGAGCACCTCGTTCAACTTCCCCTCGGCTTGAGACAGGGCTTCCTTCCGCGATTCGCCCTCGCTGAAACTCCCTTTGCGAAGCAGCGCGCGAGCAGCGAGATACAACGCCCCCGTGCGCCACGGCGACGACTGGTCGCGCGCAATCGCAGAGAAAGTTTGCTGCGCTTGGTCGTAGCGCGCGGCGTAGAAATTCGCGGCGGCGATTTGATATTCGCGGTCGGCGCGCACCAGCGGCGCGGCATCGGGCGCGGCGGGCGCAGGAATCGTCTCGCCCGCCGAACAGTTGGCGAAAACCTGATCTTGCGCGCTCAGCCAATCATTCAACGCGGGGCTGTTCGCGCCATATTTTTTGACTCGATCCTGAAGCGTCGAAACGGCGTTCTGGAAAGCATCCTCATGGCAGTTGAGATACGTGCCGTACTCGTCCGGCTCAGCGTGCGAGCGATAGACATCGATGCCGGAACCCAATTCACCGACACCCGGCACGCTCTTTCGCGCGGCGAGCCATTTCTCAACCCAGTTTTCTCCGCTTTCGTCCCATGTGAAATCGAGACGGTTGCGCCACAGCGACAGCAGCGCGGCCTGCTCTTGCTGGTTGAGACCCGTACCGTCGATGTGTCGGTAAGCGGCGAGCAGGTAAGAGCGCGCATAAGTGGGTTGGAGCACGCCGAGATTGCCGCGCGCATAATCTTCGAGCGGGAAGTCGGGGTGTTTTGTAAACTCGAAAACCGATGCGATGGCATACGGGCCACACGCGAGCGCCGTGCGCGTAGTTGGCAACAGCGACAATACCAGCAACAAGAGCAGCAGAGCTTTGGGGGTCTTAATGTTCATCTTCAGATTTTCCAGAGAGTCGGCGTGCGGACGCCGGAGTCCATGAGCGGGGGTTGAAATAGTATGTGCGCGCGGCGGCGGGGATCGTCGCCAACGGTTCATCGACCGAGAGTCCGGCGCTGGTTTGACAGAGCGACGAACCAAATCCGCCACCCGCGTCCAGGTGGATGAGAATCTGCCGACGCTCGACGCCCATGCGAAACAACATCGGGACGGCTTCGTCGATGGGCAACCCGCTCAACCAATCGTCAGACATGCACCACGAGGCGAGCGCGGTGATTGACAGAGGGGTTGTGGCGGGCAGTTGCGCGCGCACGTCGGTGAGCAGGTCGCGATAAAAATCCCGCTCGGAGAGCGTCGCGTCGAAGTCTATCTGGACGGCGGCGACATCACCCGTGTGGCTCATTCCCGCAATCGCGGCGACGACTTTGGCGCGTTGCGACGGCGTTAGAGCGGGGGCGTCGCGGCGGTCGGATTCGACCCGCGCGACCGCGATGAGAAACGTCTCCGGCGGGACGCGTAAGGGTTGCAGACGCGGGCGGACGACAACGCGGTCGCCGCGCAAATAAAGCGTCCGCGCCAAATACGCGACGCCCGTTTCGCGTGTCTCGATAAAGCGCAAATCTTCCGGACGCTCCCACGCCCACAGGATGACGGGCGGAGAGTTCGCCAGCCGGTTAGCCGTCTGCGACCCAAAAAAATCGGGCTGATGCTTTACCGGCTTCTCCCGGCTTGCGAGCAGCCACAGCAGCGAAAGCATCGCGCTGATGACGAGCATCGAAAGGATGATGATTTTTGTTTGTCGGGGGAGGTTGGGCATAACTCAGGGATTCTCGTCGTTGCGGACTCGACACGATAAACAATCAACACTAAACCGCCGCGCGTCCTTCAGCGCGAAGGCGTAGCGGGTGCGGTCACCTCGTCGTTAGCTGCTCACCGGACGTTGGCGTCGAATATTATCTCATTGCAGATTTCGATGCATTCGTCGCAGATAAGGATTCAAACCTCATTATGTCTGATGCCTCAATTGAAGTGTCCGACGCGATAACGAGCACAGTTTACCCCAACGCGTTTGCCGGTCAAAGCGGCATGGCTCAGACCGGGTTTGAGCCGTGAAACGATAAATCGAAAGCGGCTTGCGCCTGATTTTGCTATTTGGAAGGAGTCCGGCTAAAATGAATGGCGATTCATTTTTAAGCAAATGAGCGACGTGCGATCAAGGGTCATGCCCGGAGCGGAGTGTGTCCGGGTCTGCACGAATCAAAAACGGATTTTCGCCGGAATCGGGTTGAACGGAGATTGAAGATGGAACGAGAGAGTTTGGAGATGGACGTTGTTTTCGTCGGGGCCGGGCCGTCGAACTTGAGCGGGGCGCTGCATTTGGCGCGGCTCGTGGCGGAGCACAACGCGGCGGTCGCGACGGGCACGCGCGAGGGGCCGTCGCTCGGTGAAATCGAAATCGGCGTTATCGAAAAAGGCGCGCACGTCGGCGCGCACATTCTTTCCGGGGCGGTGATGGACCCGAAGGCGCTCGCCGAATTGATGCCGGATTTTGTCGAGCAGGGCGCGCCGCTCGAATCGCCCGTCAATGAAGATCATTTTTTGTACCTGACGAAAGGCCGCGCCATCAAGTCGCCGTTGACGCCGCCCCCGTTGAAAAATCACGGTTACTACATCGTTTCACTGAACAAGTTGACGGCGTGGCTCGGCGAGAAATGCGAGGCGGCGGGCGTCAACATCTTTCCTGAGTTTCCCGGCGCGGAGATGCTGTATGACGAGCACGACCGCGTGGTCGGGGTACGGACGGGCGACAAGGGCATCGACCGCGAGGGACGGCAGCGCGCGAACTATGAGCCGGGGGTCGATCTTCATGCGAAAGTTACGGTGCTCGGCGAAGGGCCGCGCGGCTCGCTGGTCAAACAACTTTCGCAACGTCTGAATCTCAACGAAGGTCGCGAGCCGCAGGTTTACAGTCTCGGTATCAAAGAGCTTTGGGAACTGCCCGACGACCGCTACCCGGCGGGGCGCGTGACGCACACGCTCGGCTATCCTTCCGACGCGCAGACCTACGGCGGCGGCTGGATTTACGGGATGCAGAATCGCATCCTCAACATCGGCTACGTCACCGGACTCGATTACGGCGACCCGTTGCTCGACCCGCACGCCGAGTTTCAGCGCTACAAGGAGCATCCCTACATCGCGCGCCTGCTCGAAGGCGGCAAGATGATTCGCTACGGCGCGAAGACCATCGCCGCCGGTGGTCTCTACGCGATGCCGCAAATTTACGCGGACGGCGTGCTGCTCGTCGGCGACTGCGCGGGCTTTCTCAACTCGCAACGTCTGAAGGGAATCCACACCGCGATCAAGAGCGGGATGCTCGCCGCCGAAGCGATCTACGAAGCGCTCGTCGCGGGAGACTTTTCGGCGAAGCAGTTACAGCGTTACGAAACACTGGTCAACGAGAGTTGGATCATGGGCGAGTTGCGCAAGGTGAGAAACTTTCACGCCGGTTTCAAATACGGACGCTGGCTTGGCATGGCGAACGCCGGTTTGCAGTTTATCACGGGCGGGAGGTCGTGGGGACTGTTCGACCGCGCGAGCGCGCATCCCGGACACGGCGCGATGAAGAAGCTTTCAAACTACGGCTATCATGGCGACGACATCGAACAGCGTTACGGCAAACTGCGCTTCGACGGCAAACTGACCTTCAACAAAGTCACTGACGTGTATCACGCGGCGGTCGCGCACGACGAAGACCAGCCCGTGCATCTGCACGTCCTCGACACCAACATCTGCTCGACACGCTGCGTCGAAGAGTATGGCAACCCGTGCCAGCGTTTCTGTCCGGCGGCGGTCTACGAGATGGTTGAAGACGGCGCGAACGGCGGGGGCAAGCGTCTGCAAATCAACTTCTCGAACTGCGTCCACTGCAAGACGTGCGACATCATGGACCCGTACCAGATTATTAACTGGGTGACTCCGGAAGGCGGGGGCGGACCTGATTATAAAAATTTGTGAGACGTTGAAACCGTCGCCGTGTCCGCACGCGACTTGCGAGCGGGTGTGATCGCCCGCGCCGCGAGCGTAAAGCGACACGTCACGTTTCACGCGATCCGCTACAAGAGTTTCGATTAAGTCTGCACATACAGAGGCAAGACACGCCCGTCGCCGGTGATTCTGTTTGAAAAGAACGCGGACGACGGGCGTGTCTTGCCTCTGTGTTCGTTATCGAAGACGGGCGCGGACGGATCATTCTTTGGGAATGATCGAGAATCGGATTTTTCCGCGCAGAACTTCTTCGAGCGCGACGCGTGTCGGCTTGTGCCGTTGCGTGTCCATCTCGACGCGCGGGCGTGCACCGCGTTGAATCTGCTTGCTGCGCTGCGCTGCAACGATAATCATTCGATACTTGGAGTCCATGACGGGCTGCTCCGGCGGCGTGGTCTCGTCAACGGCTTCTATATCTGTCTCGACGGCTCTTGCCATGTTCTTATTCTCCGAACCCTGCATAGGGAAACTGTTCTGTTAACGGCGAAATAAAATCTATAACGCAAAAAGAGCGCGCGCTCAATCCGTTTCCAGCAGGCTGACGGGAAACGTCGCTATCACGCGATGCGCCAGACCTTGCTGTCGTTCACAACGCGCCCTCTCAGCATACACTATCGAAGCCAGTTGCGTCGCCGCGCGTTCCACGTCGTCGTTGAGCACGACGTAATCGAAGGCGTCGAAGCATTCGACTTCGCCGCGCGCGTTGCGCAGCCGGAGCGCGAGCACTTCGGGAGATTCGGTTCTCCGCGAGCTCAGACGCTCCCGCAACGCCTCGAACGACGGCGGGAGAATAAAGATGCCGACCGTCGTTTCCACGACGCGACGAACCTCGGCAGCCCCTTTGATGTCGATCTCCAAAAAGATGTCGCGTCCTTCGGCCAACGCGCTGACGACGGCGTTGCGCGTCGTGCCGTAAAAGTTTCCGTGAACGGTCGCCCATTCGAGAAAACCGTTTTCGTCGCGCATCCGCACGAACTGTTCGCGCGAAACGAAGTTGTAGTGGACGCCGTGTTGCTCGCCTGGGCGGGGCTGTCGCGTCGTCCACGAAACCGAATAGCTGATGCCGGACACGGTGGCGAGCACGCGACGAATCAGCGTCCCCTTGCCGCCCCCCGAGGGCGACGAGACGATAAAAAGTATCCCGCGTGAAACTTCTTCGACGCGCGCCGCGAAAGTCTTTGATGTCGTGTCGTCCGGCATCACGTCACTCGACATTCTGCACCTGTTCGCGGATCTTTTCGACCGCCGCTTTGATGGCGAGCGCGGCCTCTTTAATCGCCACATCGGTCGATTTCGAGAGCACGGTGTTGGCTTCGCGATTGAACTCCTGCAAGAGAAAGTCGAGTCGTTTGCCCGCTTCGCCGCCTGCGGCGATCCCCTCGCGAAACTGCCCGACGTGGCTCTTGAGCCGCGTAATTTCTTCGGTGATATCGCTGCGGTCGGCGAGGTACGCGACCTCCTGCGCGAGTCGTCCCTGATCGAGTTCGACGATTTCCAGACCGTCGCGCGCCAGCAATTCGCTGATGCGCTTGCTGACCCGCGCGCGGTAAGCGTCGACTTGTTCGCGCGCCACCGCTTCGATGAGCGGAACGTGGCGTTCGATCTCGTCGAGTCGCCCGTCCATCTCGGCGGCGAGTGCCGCGCCTTCGCGGGCGCGCATCGCTTCGAGTTCGTCGAGGGCTTCGCCGAGCGCGCGTTCGACCCCCGCCGTCATCTCTTCGCTGATGCCGTCGCGCATCGGTTGCATCGCGCCCGGCAGACGCGCCAGCACGTTGATGTCCGGCTCGCCCGTCAGGTTGAACTCCTGTTGCAGAGCGCGCATCGCCTGCACGAAACCCGTTATCAGAGGGCGGTTGAGTTCGTAGAGCACTTCGCCCGTGCGGTCGATCGAGATGTTGACATCGACGCGGCCACGCGAAAGACGCTCGCCGATGCGCCGTCTGACCATCGCTTCGACACCGGAGAGTTCCGCGCTCGTCCGGAGGTGAACATCGAGAAAGCGGTTGTTGACGGTCTTGAGATCGACCGCGACGTTGAAATCCTCGCCCGTCGCCGATCCCCGCCCGAAGCCGGTCATTGACTTCATAAAAACAGAAGGCAGCAAAGCCGTCAGCAAAAAACAGCGGGGCGGAAAACAGGGGGCTTTAAGCGCTATCGCCTGCCGTCTTCCGCCTTCTGCTTACTGCGTGCCGCTAACTGCCGTTTCCTCCTCTTCTTCGTCGGCAAATTGGAGTTCGTAGAGACGACGATAGACGCCGCTCTGCGCGAGTAATTCGGCATGTTTGCCGAGTTCGATAACTTTGCCGCGTTCGATGACGGCGATCAAATCCGCGCGACGGATGGTCGAGAGACGGTGCGCGATGACGACCGTCGTCCGCCCGCGCGTCAGATTGGCGAGAGCCTTCTGGACGAGCCGTTCGGATTCGGTGTCGAGCGCAGAAGTCGCTTCATCGAGCACGAGCACGGAAGCATCGGCGAGCACGGCGCGCGCAATCGCGAGCCGTTGCCGCTGGCCGCCGGATAGAAATATGCCGCGCTCGCCAACCACCGTATCATAACCGGAGGGCAATTCGATGATGAAGTCGTGCGCGAAAGCGATGCGCGCGGCGCGTTCGATTTCCTCGGTCGTCGCCGCCGGGCGACTGTACGAGATGTTGTAGCGCACGGTGTCGTTAAAGAGCACGGTCTCCTGCGTGACGATGGCGATGTGGCGGCGCAAACTGTTGACGCGCGCCGCGCGCAAGTTGATTCCGTCCCACAACACAGAGCCTTCGAGCGGGTCGTGAAAACGCGGGATGAGCTTGGAGAGCGTCGATTTGCCGCCGCCCGATTCGCCGACCAGCGCGACCATCTGTCCGGCGGGAATCCGCAGCGACACGTCGCGCAAGACGCGTCGTTCCTCGTTCGCGTAACCGAACGTGACGCTCTTTACTTCAATCGCCTCGCGCAGCGGTTGCAACTCGACGGCGTTCTCCTGCTCGCGTATCTCGCGGTGTTCGTCCATCACTTCCCAGACGTGACGGACGGCGGCGAGCGCCTGCTCCATGCCGTTGTGAAGCCGCGAGAGTTTGCGCATCGGGTCGTAGCTGCTAAAGAGAAAAAAGAGAAAGGTGAAGAACTGCGTGCTGTTCATCCGCCCCGCGATGATTTCGCGTTGGCCGAAAAAAAGCAGCACGATGATGGCGAAGACGCCGATGATTTCAATCGTCGGCGGGGCGAAGCCGTTGATTTTGGCGGTGCGCAGGTTGGCGCTCATGATCTCGCGCGCGACCACGCGGAAACGATTTTGCTCGCGCTCTTCGGCGCGGTACGCCTTGACGATGGTTTGATTGGCGAGCGCTTCCTGCGCGGTATCGACGAGCCGCTGGCCGCCTTCAAACGTCTCGCGCGAAAGGTTGCGGAGCGAGCGTCCGAAACGCGCGGTGAGGATGCCGATGACGGGCGCGATGATGAGCGAGCCGAGCGTCAAACGCCAAGAATAGTAGAACGACGCGCTGAGAAACGCGATGAGCGTGATGCTCTCACGGAGCATGTCGCGGATGGTGTGCGAGACAGCGACCTCGATCGCGGCGGAGGAACCGACCAACCGTGAGACGAGATAATTTGAACGATGACGCTCGAAGAAGTCAGCCGACTGCGCGTGGAGATGCGCGTATAATTTCTCGCGGAGCGAGAGCACCGACTCTTGCCCGACACGCGCCATCAGGTATGTGGAAAAATATTCCGCGACGCCCTTGCCGATGCTGAAGACGACGAGTAGCGCGGCAATCGTGCTCCACGCCGAGAGACCCGACTCAGGGATGAGGCGTTGCAAACCAAAGAGCGTCGGGGTACGCTGTGCATCGCCTCCCGCACGCAGAGCCTGATCGAAAATCGGCACGACGAGCGCACGGATGGCGCTTTCCAACAGCCCGACGGCCAGCATCGCAAAGGTCGCGAGCGCGAACTTTCCCCAGTGTGGTTTCAGATAATCCAGTAGTCGGCGTAAATCGTGCATTATCAATCGCGCATTCGTGGTCTGCTGGCTGGCGGGATGGTTTCGCGTTGTGCCGGTAAACCGAGACTATACTTATCCGTGCGTGAGGGCGTCAAGAGGGTGGCGCGGCGCACCGGGACTCCGGCACAATTCATAATCCACCCCGGAGCACACTTGCGTTATAATCCTGCTGACCGCGCCGGCACTTGCAGCACGGGTCGTTCCAAATTCACACTGAACCGTCACTATAAAATAATCAATTGAGCGCCCGACTACTTATTGCCGACGATGATTTGAACATGCTGCTGCTGCTGGCAGAGTATTTGCGCCGACTCGGTTATGAAGTCGATTCACACGAGAGCGGGGAAGCTGCCCTTGAACCCGCGTTGTCGGGACAGTACGACTGTTTCATCTTCGACGTGACGATGCCCGGCCTGACGGGTCTCGAACTACTCAAGCGCGTGCGCGAGCGTGACGACAAAACGCCCGCGTTGTTTTTGACCGCGCTCGACGACATCGAAGACAAGGTCGCGGGTTTTAAGGCCGGAGCCGACGACTATCTCGAAAAACCTTTTCACCCGAAGGAACTCGAAGTGCGCGTCGAGGCTTTACTCAAGCGGTCTGGGCGCGGCGCGAAACTAGAGCAGTCGCCTACGGCAGCGGGGGGCGAGGCCAACGGCGAACGCTTCGAGGTCGGCGAGTTGGTCATCGACAAGCGGCGTCACGAGGTCACGCTCGGCGGTGCGCCTGTCGAGCTGACCCCGCTCGAATTCCACATTCTTGAACGTCTCGCCAGCGAGCCCGGCAGGGCGTGGTCGCGCAACGCTCTGCTCGATGAAGTTTGGAGTACGGAATATGAAGGTTATCAGCGCAACGTCGATCCCCACATCAACCGCCTACGCAGAAAGATTGAACCTGACCCGCAGAACCCGCGTTACGTTTTGACCGTGCGCGGCGTCGGCTACAAATTAAACGAAACGCCATGATGCACAAATCTCGTCGCCTTTTGCCCCTCTTGCTCAAGTGTTTTTCGCTCGTCTGTCTCGGCCTCGCGATGAACGCAACGCCAGCTTCGGCGCAACGTCGTCGCAGACCGCCCGCCACTCCCCAGCCACCCGCGCAACAAAGCCAGCCGCGAAAGCCCGCGCCGCCTACCGGACAGCCGACGCCCACGGCGGGGCAACCGCAGGCGTCGCAGGTGCCGACCGCGATTACGATTCGCTGGCGGGGGCAGCCGGGCATCGATCGTTACCGGCTCCAAGTGTCGCGCGACGAGGCGTTCAGCGACATCGTTTTCGACCGCGCCGTGACGGGACGCGAGCAGGTTGTGACCGGGCTTGCCGGGGGTGAATATTTCTGGCGCGTCGCGCCCGCCGCCGTCGAGACGGGCGCGTACACGACGCCCGCGCCCGTCGGCATCGTCGAAGGTTCGCAACGTGTCGTGATGGAGGTGCTGTCGGCATCTGACGATGTCGGCTGGCGAACGGCGACGGGCGAGGTGGCCGCCCCCGTTCCGGTGCAATTACGCGCGGGCGGACAATTCGATCTCATCGCCGTCAACACCGACGGACAGGTTTACGCGCTCGATGGGGCCAACGGCGTCGCGATGTGGACGGCTCGCTACAAGCCCAACGCGCGACGCGGCGAGCCACAAACAGCGCGTTTTCAACCGCTCACCCCGCTCGTTTTGCGTGGCGCGACCGGAGCGCTCCACGTCATCGTCGGGATGGAGGGCGGCGTTAGGGCGTTGCGCGGCGACACCGGAATCGAAGTCTGGAAAGTCGCGCTGGCGGGTCGCGCGGTGAGCGGCGTGGCGACCGATTTGAACGGCGACGGCGCAACCGAAGCGGTCGTCGTGACGAACGAACCCGCGATGCTCTACGTGCTCGACGGGTCGACGGGTCGGATGTTCTCCGGCACCAAACTCGACGCCCCCGCGATTGGCGCGCCGTTCCCGTATCTCCTCGATGGGAAAGCGGTGGTCGCCATGTCGCTCAACGGCGGCGCGCTCGACCTACGCGACATCAGCGGCGCGCTCGTGCGCGGCATCAAACTCAACGCGGGGATTACGACCGCTCCGCTCATCATCGCGGGCAACGAAAAATCGGTCACGGGAACGACGACGATTTTGCTCGTCGGAACCGAGCAGGGACTCGTCGCCTTCGACGCCAAGGAATTGCGCCCGCTCGGACGCATCGTCACCGATAACGACATGCCGCATGGCAAGTTGACGGCGAAAGACTTGGACGGCGACGGCACTCTGGAAATCATCATGGTGACGAAGCGCGGTCGCGTCGCGGTCGCCGATACGACCGACGGGAAAATCAGGTGGTTCGCCGAAGGCGCGACCGACGCCGCCGCCGCCGAGTTCGCGGATCTCAACGCCGACGGCGTGCTCGATGTCATCGTCCCGGCGGGTACAACCTTCGCGCTCGGTTTTTCGGGGGCGGACGGCGCGTTGCTCTGGCGGGCTGACGAGAGCGGCAAGCCGTCGGCGCAGCCCGCCGCAAGAACAATCCGTTCGCTTTCAATCGCGCCGGTCGGCGACGCGGGGTTGATATACGGCAGCGATCCGTCACGCGTCAACATCCGCGCGGTCGGTTTGCCGAAAGGCGCGATCAAGTCCGCGTCCAAATGAGAATTCGAGGCGAGCGTATTCACCCGGCAACACCACGCTCTGTTGAATGATCAAGGAGGCCGCGTCGAATGGTCAGGCTGGTTGCGCTCATCCTGTTTGTCGCATGGTTCGTCGTTTGGGCCTGGCAGGGCTTCAAAGCGACCGGGTTCGTCCACGTTTTGCTGCTGTGCGGGGTGGCGGTCGGGGTCGTGCAGTTGGTCGCCGAGCGGCGCGCGGCGCGGCGGTGAACACCGGAATAGTGCAAGGTGGTTTTTGAGGCGACCAGCCGGGGGCATCTGGGGCGCGCAGCCTCTACTTTCGGTCGCGGTCAATATTTCCCGCGCCGCTTGAAACGACGACGCGGCAACAATGAGCGCGCACGCCGCATCAAGTAAGTGGTCAAAAACTCTCGCACGCGCTTTTGCGTTTCCGGCTTCGTGCGTCAACATCCGTCGTCATCCTTCGAGGAGCAAGGCCGTATGAAAACTTTGCGCTCTCCTTTATTTCGCACCCTTATTGTATTCACGGTCGGCGTGCTCATGCTCTCCGCCCCGGTCGCACGCGCGCAGTCTGACCTGAACCGGCAGACCGTCGCGGTGACTTACCCGCTCGACGAAACGGTCAACCTCAAGTTTCGCGGCACGATGCGTCTGCCGCGTCTGAAGGGCGAAGCCAAAGTTCGACGGAGCGGTCGGCGCGGCACGCGCGTCGAAATGGAGATTGAAAATCTGCCGCGCGCCTACGAACTCGGCAGCATCTATTCGACCTTCGTCGTGTGGGCGATTTCGCCCGAAGGCCGTGCGGACAATCTGGGTGAAATCAAAAGAGGCGGAAGCTTTATCGTCAACTCGAAAATCGACGTGACGACCCCGCTGCAAAATTTTGCGCTCATCGTGACCGCCGAGCCGCACTTCCTCGTGCGCGGTCCAAGCCGCATGGTCGTGCTCGAAAACCTGCCGCCGCGCGACCCCGGCAGCGCCGCCGTGACCACCGCCAACGTCCAGTACATTGGCAACACCAGCGACTATTTCAACGAATCGCGCGTCCCCGAAGTCGCCGATCAGGAATACGTCAGGACGCCCACGTCGTTGCTTGGGGCGCGGCAGTCTCTCAAACTCGCGCGGTTCGCGGGCGCGACGCGCGACGCCGCGAACGAGTTGCAGGAAGCTGCGGCAGCGCTCGAAGAGGCGGAGAATGCGTGGCGTCTGAAACAGCCCGACGAGGAGATTGATGCGCTGGCGCGACGCGCGACGAGTTTGGGCGCGAAGGCCGAAGAAGCCGCCGAAGCACGCGTCGCGGCACGCAAGCGCCGTGATGAGATCGCGCGCCGCGACGCCGCCGTCCGCGAAGCCGAAGAGACGGCGGCGAGTGCCTCACAACAGATCGCAGACCTTCGTTCCGCGCTCGACAACGAGATGCGCGCACGCGAGACCGCCGAACGCGATGCGGCGAATTACAATCAACAGTTGCGCGAGATGCGCGCCGAAGTGGCACGTCTGCGCGACGAGATGCAGTCGGTGCGTTCCGATTCCGAATCGGCAAAAATCAAACTCGCGCGCATCGAGGGTGAACGCGCCGCCGAAGAGAATCGACGCATCGCCGAACAGCGCGCCACGCGACAACGCGAGGCCGCCAACGCCCTCAAGCAAAACCTCGCGCGGTTCGGCACGGTGCGCGAAACCTCGCGCGGGTTGGCGCTGGTGTTGCCCGAAACAATTTGGTCAGGCGTGCGTGCCGCTGAACTCGCGCCGCTTTCCGCTTCGACCGTCGAACCTTTGGCCGCGCTGCTCGCCAACAATCCGGAGTTTCAAATCTTCATCGAAGCTCACGTCGATAACAAGGGCGACGCCGCACAACTTCAGACGCTGACGCAGGATCGCGCCGACGCGCTGGCGGGGCGTCTGGTCGCCGCCGGGGTTGATAGCGCGCGGATTCAGGCCACCGGCCTCGGCACGGCGACGCCCGTCGCCCCCAACACCAAACCGGCGGGACGCGCCCGCAATCGCCGCGTCGAAATCATCCTCGTCCCAACGGCGTCGGACACGACCGACACCGCTGACCGCAGCCAAAACTGAACGAGCGTGAAAGATGACGCATGACGTGTGACGGGTGACAAGGGTGAGCGCTTGTTCTTGCCTGTCGTCCGTCATGCGTCGCCGGTTGCTTGTAATGGCTTTTGATGTCGCCGCTTGAAATTCTACAACTGGTCGGGTACAGCACGGCGGCGGCGCTGCATTTCTGGCTCGCGTTGTTGTGGTGGGCGCGGCGGAGTTCGTTGGGGAAAATCGAACGTGTGTTGCTGGCGCTGGCGGTGGGGATGGGCGGCTGGCACGCGAGCAATCTGGTCGTCGCGCTGCACGCGATGCTCGGTCTCGACGGCGAACGATGGACGACGCTTTTGCGACTCGCCGACACGTTCGCGGTCATCAGCATTACCTTCGCCTACTCGCTGCTGCTCCACGTCCATCTGCACCTGTGGGCGAGCACGCGCGGGCGTGCGCTCACGCGCACCGAACGCTGGCGCGTCTATCTCTCGTACATCCCGGCGCTATTTCTCGTCGTCGCTGTTCCGCCAATCTGGACATCGGGTTACGCCCCGATGTTCGAGAAGTTGTCATTTCTGGTGTGGCCGTTTGCGCTGTGGGCGGCGTACGTTTTGTGTCTCGTAGCGGGAACTGACTTTCTCATCGCGCGGCGTTCCAAGTCGCCGAGCGAACGGCGTTTGATGTGGACTCTGGCCGCGTGTTTCGTCTCAATCGGCGCACTGATTCTGCTCGTTTACGGTCTGCGCGTCGGCGACGGGACGGTGTTCGGTCCGTATCTTAAAGCCTTCGCTAACCTCGGCTCACTGGTGCCGACGGCGCTGCTCGCGTATCACATTTATCGCTACGGCTATTTCGAGTTAATCATCAAGGAAAGCCTTATCATCGCGTCGTTCGGCGTGGTCGTGCTGGTGGTTTATCTCTACGGGATACGGACGGCGGGTGAATGGCTGACCGCGCGGTACGGTTTGCGCGCGGGTTCGGTCGAGTCGATTTTGATTCTCGCGCTCGCCATCGCCGCCGCGCCGCTGCGACGCTGGCTCGACCGTCGTTATCATCAACTCTTCGGACGCGAAGCCGCGCTCTACCGCGACGTGGTGACGCATATCAGCGCGCACGCCGGGCAGTATAAATCGCTCCCGGATTTGCTCGGCTACATCGAGGCGCGGACGGTTGACGCGCTCAAACTCCGGCGCGTGCATTTCGTCATGCTTGATGACAACTGCGACTCGACGCCGCTGGATAAGCTCGACGCTAACAGCAATGAGGCGCGCACACGCGACGATGCGCGGGAGTGGGAAGAAAAGATTTTGAATCTCGCGCGGGAGTGGGAATGGCTGCCGGTTGAGGGCGAGCCGGGCTTGCGTGGTCGGGGTTACGAAATCGCCTATCCGCTGCGGCGTGAGAGTCGCGTGGTCGGTCTGATGCTGGTCGATGCCGCGCCCGACGTGCTGACTTACGAGGTGCGCGCGGTGCTTGAGATACTCGCCGGACAGGTCGCCATCGCGGTCGAGGATTGTCGTCTGGTCGAGGAAAATGTCCGACTTGAGCGTCGCGTCGCGCAGGGCGAACGTCTCGCCGCGCTCGGTCAAATGGCCGCGACGGTCGCGCACGAGGTCAAGAATCCGCTCTCGGCGATAAAGTCCATCGCGCAGGTGATGCGCGAAGACGCGCGGCGGAGCGGCGAGCCGACGCGCGACCTCGACTTGATTGTTGGCGAGACAGACCGTCTCAATCACAGCGTCGTGCAAATGTTGAACTTCGCGCGAAGTTCACCGCCGACCGACGCCCCGCGCGGCGTCGAAGAACTGCTGCAAAATGTGGTCGAACTTTTCCGCACGGAAGCGGAGAGTCGCGGCGTTACGGTCGAAACGGAAGTTGACGCGGCGTGCGGCGAACTCGACGGGGTACGCGCGGCGGCGGTGCGCGATGCTCTCTCGAACCTGTTGCTCAACGCGGTACAGTCCACTTCAAGCGGCGGGCGCGTCACGGTCGAAGTCGGGTTGCTTGGAGAAGCGTTGACCTTAACAATCGCCGACGACGGCGCGGGCGTCCCCGATGAACTCCGCGAACGAATCTGGGAGCCATTTTTCACCACGCGGCAACGCGGCACGGGGTTGGGTCTCGCCATTGTGCGCAAGCGCATCGAAGATGTCGGCGGCTCGGCGCGTTTGCTTTCAACCACGCACGACGGCGGCGCGCGCTTTGAACTGAAGTTGAAAAGAAAATAAAACTCCGGCACGCCGCGTGCTGATTTTCGTCCGGCATGGAAACCATAATAATGCCTCGCAAAGAAAAAATCGGGAAGGCGAGCTTGTTGATAGTTGACGACGAGGAAGCCTCGCGCTACGGGATGCGACGGGCTTTCGACGGGTTCGATTACGACATCGCGGAGGCTGCGAGCGTCGTCGCCGCACGCGATGCGTTGCGAGAACGCCGCCCCGACCTCGTGTTGCTCGACGTGAATCTGCCGGGCGCGAGCGGGCTGGAATTTCTCAGTGAGTTGCAGGACATGGACGAAAGTGCGCCGCTCGTCGTGCTCGTCACGGCGCACGGCTCGGAGCGAATGGCGGTCGAAGCCATCAAGTCGGGCGCGTATGATTACCTGTCGAAACCGTTCGAGATTGACGAACTCCGGCTCGTCGTCAAGAACGCGCTCGAAACCGTCCGGTTGCGTCGCGAAAACGATGCGCTGCGTCTGCGCCTCGAACTTGAGGGCGGGCAACGGCGCGGCACGATAATCGGCGATTCGGAAGCCGTCAGGCGCGTCCGCGCGTTGGTTGAAAAAGTCGCGGAGACGGATGCGACGGTGCTTGTGCGTGGCGAATCGGGAACAGGCAAGGAACTCGTCGCGCGCGAGTTGCACGAGCGAAGCAGCGTGCGCCGACGCGGCGCGTTCGTCGCCGTCAACTGCGCCGCGTTGCCTTCTGAGTTAATCGAGTCGGAACTTTTCGGACACGAAAAGGGCGCGTTTACGGGAGCGGCCTCACGGCGGCGCGGCAAGTTTGAGCAGGCTGACGGCGGCACGCTCTTTCTCGATGAAATCGGCGACATGAGCGCGACCGTGCAGGCCAAGTTGCTCCGCGCGCTTGAGGAACGACGCATCGAGCGGCTCGGCGGCTCAGAGTCGATTCCGGTTGACGTACGTATCGTCAGCGCGACGCATCGCCCGCTTGAACAAGAGATCACCAACGGGAATTTTCGCGCCGATCTCTTTTATCGCTTGCAGGTCGTGACGATCGAAGTCGCCCCCTTGCGCAAACGAACCGAAGACATCCCGGCACTCGCCGAAACTTTCGCGCGGCTCGTCGCAGAGCGTTACAACCTCACGCCCCGCACCATCGCGCCGTCGGCTCTACGTCGCCTCGTCGAATATGCGTGGCCGGGCAATGTGCGCGAACTTCGCAACGCCATCGAACGCGCGATGATTCTCGCGGAGGGCGTTGAAGTGACCGCACGCGACCTGTCACCCGAAATCCTGTCGCAAAGTGCCGCCACTGAAACTTCAGACGCGAACGGGGAAGGCGACGCGCTCGCCGTACCCTTCACCACCGACTTCCGCCAGGACCGGCGCGAGTTCGAGCGACGCTACATCGCTCGCTGTCTGGATGAAGCCGGCGGCAACGTCACACGCGCCGCGACGTTGCTCGGGATGCACCGTCAATCGCTACAGCACAAACTCCGCGAACTCGGACTAGCGCGCCGCTACGTCTCGGTCGAACAGGACGGGACGCCGGAATAATCCGACACCTGACACCCAATTTCACTCCGTCGTTACCTCATCAAAGAGACTTCCACGCACCATTCCTCTCAACCTCCATCGCGCACCCGACGTTTCCAGATGGAACGCTCATTGCAACTCCCGGCGCGTATTCTTCGACCGGAGAGTTTATGGACAAAACACGCATCGACTCGATTCTTTCATGGCTGACTTCGCTCGCTCTGATGTGCGTCGGCGGCGGTTGCTTGCTCCCGGCAACCCCGGCGCAACCCACCGCGACGCACACGCGTCGGATCATCATTTGCGTCGACGGCGTTGGCTTCTCGACCATTCAGAAGATGCGCGCCGAAGGTCGCTTCAAAAGTTTCCGCGAACCGTCGCGGATGATTGCGCCGTTCCCGACGCTGACCAATCTCGCGCTCTCCGACATACTGCGACCCGCCGGGGCGAGCGCGCCCGCCGGTTACGAGGACAACTTTTTCGATGTCAACGCCAACAAGATGCGCGGCGGCATCTTGAACCGACTGCGCGGCGACAAGTTTATCGACGGGACGTTTCGAGAATTGTTCGACTATCACCCTTCGGCCATCAAGAGCGGACTCGGCTACGCCGCCCCGCCGGTCTCGACCTACGTCGAAGCCTTGAGCGACCTCGTGCGTCTGCGTCAGAAAGCGCGCACATCACGCGAGCCGGTCTTCTTTGCCTACACGGGGGCGACCGATTCGCTGGCTCATCTCGGCGGCGAGAAACTCGTCCGCAGCTTTCTCAAACAACTCGACGAAAGCATCACAGACATCATCCGCGATAGCTCCGCTCCCATCGAGGTCACGATTTTCTCCGATCACGGCAACCACTATCGCGGCTATCGACGCGCGAAACTGAAATCGCCTTTGAAGCGCGCGGGGTTTCGTCTCGACTCGCGTATCAAAGACGACCGGAGCGTCGTCATCCCGCAATTCGGGCTGGTCGGCTGCGCGGTGCTGTTCACACGCGAGAGCAACGAAGCGCGTCTGGCGACGGCACTCTCCGGCGTCACAGGTGTGGATTTCATCGCTTACGAAACCGCCGGAATAGTTCAACTCGTTTCGCGCGATGGTGCGGCGCGGATCGAACGAAGCGGCGGAAGCTATCGCTATATCATCGAACGAGGCGACCCGCTCGGCATCGCCGCGACGATGCGCGAGCTTGCCGCACGGGGCAAAGCTGACGCCGACGGCTTCATCGATGACGCCGATTGGTTCGCCGCCACGCGCGCGGGCGGGCGACCCGACGCGGTGCGTCGCGTCTACGATGGCGCGACGGCGGGCGTCGGCAACCGTGCCAACGTCATCGTCAACTTCGCCGACGGATTTTATACAGGCAGTTCGACGCTCGACATCTTTGCCTTCCTGCAAGCGACACACGGGAACCTTGGACGCGAGCAAACCTTCGGCTTCGTCATGGACACGCGCCGGGAAATGCCTGCATACGTCCGCGCCGGAGAAGTGTGGGACGCTATTGGCTCGCCCGCGCTGAAAAAAAAACTGTGTCGCGCGCCGGGCATTAAAACCGGGACACGGAACGACACGCGCGAACCGGCGTGGACGGTTTGCGCGCGTCGTCGCTTCCATGCTTTGCCCCCGTCACGTTCCTTTTGTTCTGTGTCTGCGGTAAACTCTCCGCTTTCTTTGTCATGAATCTTGAACAGCGGAACGAACACACATGAAAGCCAGCATCGACGCTATCCTCAAATCCGAACAGGCCGAGTACCTCGACCGCTTGATGCCTCTCAGCACGGGTTTGATGGCCGAGATGGAAGAGTATGCGGCGACGCACAATGTCCCGATCGCTGATCGCGAGGTCGCGCAGTTTCTGGCGATTACGGCGCGTGCGACGGGCGCGCGACGCGTCCTCGAAATCGGGATGGCGATAGGCTATTCCGTGATACATCTGGCCGGGGCGATGGCGGAAGACGCGCTCGTCGTGACGATTGAACCGGACGATGACATGATCGCCCGTTCCGAAGAATTTTTAACCCGTGCCGGTTTGCGGTCGCGCGTCCGCATCGAACGCGGGCTGGCGCTCGAAGTGCTGCCGCGCCTCGACGAAACATTCGACATCCTTTTTCTCGACGCCCTCAAGGAAGAGTACCTCGACTATCTCGCAGCGGGGTTGCCGTTGCTCCGCGCGGGCGGCGTCGTCATCGCCGACAATCTTCTGTGGGGCGGGCAGGTCGCGGGCGAACCACGCGCGCCCGATCAAAACGCTTCGACGCAGGCTCTACGCGAATTCAACCGGCGCTTTGTGAATCACCCGCAGTTGCGGGCGGTGGTGCTGCCGGTCGGCGACGGACTCGGTTACGCCGTGAAAATCGCCTGACCCCGCGCCGCTGCCTTCCGAACCTGACCCGATCCGTGACCCTCAAACAGTTGACCACCGACACGAAATTGCACGCGACCGAAGACCGCGCGATGGATTCTCGCCCCGTCACAGAAATGGACACACACGCGCAGACCTTCGGGGCGGAGCAGCGGCTTCTGCTTTGCTGCTCGCGGACTTCGATCGATGCGGTCACTTCCGAGCGCCTCGACGGGTTGTTGCGCGAGCCGCTCGATTGGAATTATTTGCTGGAGATTTCACAATGGCACGGCGTGCTACCGCTGCTGTACTGGAATCTGAAAGATAGTCGGGCGGAGCTTGTGCCGCCGGAATATCTCAAAGAGTTGCGCGGACGGTTTCAAAGCAACGTCGCGCGGAATATTCTATTGACCGGAGAGTTGAGCCGGATCGTCAAACTGTTTACGTCGGAAGGCGTCGATGTGATTCCGTACAAAGGCCCGGCGCTCGCCGTCGCCGCCTACGGGCACCTGTCACTGCGAAGATTCGTCGATCTCGACATCATGGTGCGCAAACGTGACGTGCTGCGCGCCAAAGAGTTGCTCATCGCGCTCGGCTATAATGCAAATCCGCCGCTCACCCAAACGCAAGAAGCGATCATGCTGCGGACGCAACACAATCTGCCTTTCGCGCGTGATGAGGGGCGCGTCCTCGTCGAGCTTCACTGGGAGGTGACGGCCAAAAAGTTCTCGTCCGCCTTCGACCCCGAACGGATGTGGACGAGATTGGAAACCGTCACGCTCGGCGGTGAGACCTTCAAAACGCTCGCCAAGCAAGACCTCCTGCTCGCGCTGTGCGTGCATGGGACGAAACATTGTTGGGGACGGCTGGCATGGATCAGCGACATCGCCGAACTGTGCGCCCCGCAACACGAAATCGACTGGCCGCAAGTCGTCGCAGAGGCTTCGACGACGGGTGAGGAGCGGATGCTCTACCTCGGTCTGCACCTCGCGCAGACCCTGCTCGGCGCGCGTTTGCCGGACGAGATCAGGAGCACGGCGGCGGTCGACCCACACGTCTTGAGTTTGGCGCGCGACGTGCACGGGCGACTCTTCGCTGCGCCGGGAGCCGCGCCGGGGATGCTCGCCGACATCCGCTTTCACATGCGCGCGAGAAAACGTCTGCGCGGCAAACTAAGTTACTTCCGGCACATCTTCATGCCAACCGACGCCGACCTGACGGCTTTGCGGCTTCCCGCGTCCCTCTCTTTCATCTATTATCTGCTGCGACCGTTCCGGCTGCTGGTGAAGTGAAGTTGATTTATTGTCCCAGACACGCTAGTGCAAAACTATGCACCTTCGGTGCAAGACTTTCAGTTGCTACCCACTTCTACCGCATGATAGAAGTCGTGCCCAATGCGCGACAACAGGCATAGCGGGCACACGATTACACGACTGAC
>JBGTHJ010000506.1:0-10930 GCA_041746175.1 Pyrinomonadaceae bacterium | reverse complement strand
GCGCCATCGTCGCCGCGCCGTCTGCCGCGCTCCACGCGGGCGGCACGGAAGGTTCGCTCCGGTAAACTTCAGACGGCGGATACTTGCTTGATAAACACGCGGGAAAATATCAGTCGCGGATGAAGGCCGACGTGCACGGATTTATAATTTCTCTTGCCCGCGCCAACATGCGTTTGTTCGCGGCTCTTTGCTCAGGGTTAGTTTCATCGACCGAAAAATGAAAACGCAACACAGGCGGTTCTGGGTTCTCTTCATCATCCTCGTCGCAGGCGGGGCGGTGATAAACTTTTGGGAGCGTTCGGGCGAGGCGCACGTCGAGCGACGCGCGCTCAAGGAGTTTCCGTCCGAGCTTGGAGCGTGGCGGCAGCGCGGCGCGGACGTACGTTTCGACGCCGCGTCAGAGGCGGTCTTGCGCGCCAGCGATTACGTCATGCGCGACTACGCCGCGCCGGATGGACGCACCGCCAATTTCTACGTCGGCTATTACGCGACGCAGCGCAGCGGTGCGACCTATCACAGCCCGCTCAACTGTCTGCCCGGTTCGGGCTGGACGATGAACGCGGCTGCTCCCATCGCCATCACGCCCGCCACGGGCGCGTCGTTTGAAGCCAACCGCTACATCATCCAGAACGGCAGCGACAAACAGTTGCTCGTCTACTGGTATCAAGGTCGCGGGCGGGCGGTCGCGAGCGAGTACTGGGACAAGGTCTACACGGTGTTTGACAGCGTGCGCCGGCGGCGTTCCGACGGCGCGATGGTGCGTGTGTTGGTTCCGGTCAGCGGGTCGGAAGAGGACGCGTTGCGCGCCGCGACCGCGCTCGCCGCCGAAGCCGCGCCGCAGTTGTCCGGCTTCGTCCCGGAGTAAGTTTGGGAGGTTGGAGATTAGAGAATGGAAGCCGGGTCAAACATTGGCGGACTGCCGGCGAAAGTCCCGGCAGAGAGACGACGGAAATTAGTCCGTTGGCGCATGTCTCGTCTAATTTCCGTCACGCCTCCGGCGCATCATAGTTTTGCCGGAGGTCTGGTGTCCAACCGGCCACAAGCCTCTAATCTCAAGCCGCTGTTTTTCGGAAACAAGCCGGGATTGCTTGTTTCTTATCATGCGAGCGTATCCCGTATCGCGTGCGGTTTGCCCACCGTCTTCGATGTTGGTACGCTGAACCAGATGCAGAGTTGATTCGCCGCCCGTTGCCCCGGTGCGGAGAATAAAGACTCTTAGCCAGGAGTGCCGATTCATGTTTCTCCAAAAGTGTCTGCGTCCCGGACGTGTCCGGGCGACGCTGCTCGTCGTGCTCGCCGTTGCCGCGCTCTCCGTGGCCTGCTCGAACCCCGAAAAAGCCAAAGCCGAATACGTCCGACAGGGCGAGGTTTACCTGACCGAGAAGAAGTTTCAGGAAGCCTCCATCGAGTTTCGCAACGCCATCCAGATTGACGACCAGTTGGCCGACGCGCACTGGGGGTTGGCGCGCGCCTACGAAGGCTTGCAGCGTTGGGGCGATGTCGTCGAAGAGTTGAACCGCACGGTCACGCTCGACCGTAACAACCTCGACGCCCGGATCAAACTCGGCAACTTCTATCTCCTCCCCAAGCCGCCGCGCATCGACGATGCCGAACGCTTCGCCGCCGAAATTCTCGAACGCGACCCCAATCACATCGAAGGCCACATCCTGATGGCGAACGTGCTTTATCTGCGCGGCAAGCGCGACGAAGCCTTCGCCCGTCTCAATCGCGCGATCGAACTGAATCCGCAGCGCGTCGAGTCGCATCTCGCGTTGGCGCGCTTCTACACGCTCGACGGCGACGCCGCCAAAGCCGACGAGACGTTTCGCCGTGCGATTGCGGTCAACGAACGCGCGTCGGCGGGCTACGGTGAGTACGGTCGTTTTCTCATCCAGCAGGGACGCCGCGACGATGCCGAGCGGATGTTCGCCCGCGCGGTCGAAGTCGATCCGTCGAATCGCGATGCGCGGTTGATTCTCGCCAGTTTCTACCTCGTCGAAAAGCGGTTCGACAAGGCCGAAGAAGCCTACAAAGCGCTCGCCGAACTCGACCGCGACAAGCCGGAAGGCCGCGCCGTACTCGCCGATTTTTATTCATCCGTCGAGCGCTTCGACGAGGCGGCGAACATCTATCGCGAGATCGTTGCGAAGTCGCCCGACTACGCGCGCGGTCGCTACCGTCTGGGCGAGATGTTGCTCCAACGCGGCGACTTCGCGGGCGCGTCCGAACAGGTCGCGGAGGTGCTCAAGAAGAATCCGCGCGACATGGACGGACTGATTCTCGGCTCGCGTCTCGACATGCAGCGCGGCGAGATGAACAAGGCCATCGAAAAGCTCAAGGACGTGCTCAGTCAAGAGCCGCGCTCGCAGGGCGGACTCTACTACATGGCCGAGGCGCAGTTTGCCGCCGGACAGGTTGAACAGGCGCGCGTCTTCGCCGGAGAGTTGGAGCGTTTCTATCCGGAGTATCCGCCCGCGCTACTGCCCGCGAAGTTGATGCAGACGCAAATCAGTCTCGCGACCGGCGACGCGCGCACCGCGCAGCGTCTCGCCACGGAGTTGCTCGACCGTCTCTTGAAGACCGCGCCGGGCGCACAGCTTTCACCACAACTGCTCGCCGAACTCCGCGTCAAAGCCCTCACGTCGCGCGGCTCGGCGAATCTTCAGTTGAAGGATTTGAAGGCGGCGCGCGCCGACATGGAAGCCGCGCGCGAGGTGCTGCCCGATTCGCCCGGCTCGTACGTCAATCTCGCCGTCGTCGCCTTCAGCGAGGGTCGCGCCGACCTCGCGCTGCAAAACTACGAACGCGCGCTCGCGATTGACGCGACCAACTTCGACGCGCTCGACGGCTTGATTAAAGTCTATGTCTCGCAGCGTCGTCTCGACGAAGCCCGCGCACGCATCGACGGCGCGCTCGCCGCGCGTCCCAAGAGCGCGCCGCTTCACTACCTGCGCGCACTCGCCTACAGTTTCCAGAACGACGCGCGCCGCGCCGACCCGCCGCAGGTCGAAGCC
Source organism: Pyrinomonadaceae bacterium (assembly GCA_041746175.1). Lineage (GTDB taxonomy): Bacteria > Acidobacteriota > Blastocatellia > Pyrinomonadales > Pyrinomonadaceae > JBGTHJ01. The sequence goes on along the minus strand of JBGTHJ010000506.1, from coordinate 7,916 downwards.
TCGCTCCGCCGCGCGATCGAGGAAGACCCGAACTATCTCGCGGCTTATTCCAAACTCGCGGAGCTTTACTACAACACGCAGCAGCCCGACCGCGCGCTCGCCGAGTATCGCAAAATCACCGAGCGTCGCCCCGACGACGCCGGGACTTACACTTTGATGGGGATGGTCGAATCGAGCCGCAACAACATCGACGCCGCCACCGAGAACTATCGCCGCGCGCTCGAACTCAACCCCAACACGACCTTTGCCGCCAACAACCTCGCGATGCTCTACGCCGATCACGGCAAGGGCAACCTCGATGAAGCGGTGCGACTCGCGCAGAGCGTCGTCCAACAGTTCCCGGACGAGGCGGGCTACGCCGACACGCTCGGCTGGGTCTACTACAAAAAGGGACTCCACGCGGCGGCGGTCGAGCAGTTGCAGAAGGCGGTCACGATGGTCACGCGACGGGGCGGTGACAGCGCGCTCTACCGCTATCACCTCGGACTCGCGCTCGCGGGCAAGGGCGACAAGGCGGGCGCGCGACGCGAACTCCAACAGGCTTTGCGCGTGGCGGAAAAGAACGCGGGCGCGGGTCACCGCTTCGCGCAAGCCGACGACGCGCGCCGCGCATTGTCGGAACTGTAAACGGACATGCGGAGTGTTCAATGCCGGAGGCGGACGACGCAACGAATCACGGAGGCGAGTTTCTCAACAACCCGCCGGCGATGAGTAAGGAGTGCCGAACATGAGTGCTGAATTTCGCCAGCGGACGCCGGGCGAGTACGCGCAGATTTTGTGGCGACGCAAGTGGCTGATTATCCTGCCGACCATCGCGGTCGCGTGCGCGGTGGCGTGGGTGGTGTGGCGTCTGCCCGACGTTTACGAATCGACAACGCTGCTCACCGTCCGTCCCGCGACCATCTCGACCTCGGCTGTTCCGCAACTCCGCGACGACGACCTTACCGTGCGGATCAACAACATCGGTCAGGAGGTCGTCAGCCGCACCTCGCTCGAACCGCTCATCGTGCGCTACAACCTTTACCGCGTCGAGCGGCAGCGCGGCGTGCCGATGGAATCGCTCGTCGAGGATATGCGGACGCTCGACATCAGCGTCAAAATCAACACCACCCGCGACGACATCACCAACGGCTTCTTCCTCTCGTTTCGCGGCCCCGACCCGAAAACCACGCAAGCCGTGACCGCTGAACTAGCGACCAAGTACGTCAACGCGCAAACCGCCGCGACGACCAACGAGTCGGCGCAGACCAAACAGTTCTTTGAAGAGAAACTTCGTCAGGCCAAAGAAGAACTCGACGCGATTGACCGCCAGCGGTTGCAGTTCATGATGAGCAACGTGCAATCGTTGCCTTCGACCGCGCCGGGACTGATCGCACAGTTGGCGGGCTTGCGCGAACAGCAGAAAGCCCTCATCAACGAGATCGGGCGACTGCGCGACCAGCGCACCATGCTCACCACCCAACTCGGCGACCTCTCGAAGCAGCGCGATCAGGAGATTCTAAACATCGCCGAAGCCATCGGCGACCCCAAGGCGACGCTCGGTTATGCCGAACTCGTCAACCGCAAAGCCCAACTCGAAGCCGAAAAGCAAAACCTCTTGACGACGCTTCGCCCCAAGCACCCTGATGTCGTCTCGGTGCAAAACCAGATCGGCTCGGTGCAGGGGCAGATGAACGAGATGCTCGACGACAACAAGCGTCGCATCGAAGAGAAGCGCAAACAACTCGAAGCCCAGACCGACCCGCGCGTCAACTCGATCAAGTACAATCTCGATCTGGTCAAAGGCGAAATCACGCGGCAAGAGAAGGAACTCGCGCAGGCCGGCGGCTATATCGCCTCCATCGACCAGCGCATCGGCAGCGTGCCCGGCGCCGAGGTCGGACTCGAAGCCATCAACCGCGAATACCTGTCGAAGAAGACGATCTACGACGACCTGCTAAAGGATAAGCAGCAAGCCGAACTCATCGCCGACGTAAACGTCAACCAGCAGGGCGAGACGATCGGCGTGATCGACCCCGCCAACCTTTCGCAGCAGCCCGTCGCGCCGCAACGCCCGCTCTTGATGTTGTTGGGGCTGGCGCTCGGTTTGGGCATCGGCGTCGCGCTCGTCGCGCTCTTCGAGGTGCCGCGCATGTTGACGATTCAAACCACCGAAGACGCCGAACACTACACGGGGCTGCCCGTGCTGGTGACGCTGCCGATGCTGTTGACGCCGAGAGAGGAGCGGCGTCTCAAAGCGCGTCGCCTCTTGTTGGCGACCGCCGGAGTAGTCGTCACCATCGCCAGCATCCCGGCGCTCGCCTTGATATTGAAACTGACGCGCGTCTTTGAAATCTTCGCGTCACGCGGATAAGAGAAAGCGTGATGCGTAAACGGTGACACGTAGCGGGAAAAGCTTGTCTTTACCTTGTCACCCGTCACTTGTCATCCGTCACGGTTTTGGAGATTGAAGAGTGTACATCGAGTTTTACGGTTTGAAGGAGTTGCCGTTTGCGCTGACGCCCGACCCGCGCTTCATCTATTTCACGCCGTCGCACACCGAGGCGATGGCGAACCTCCATTACGGCATCGAGAGCGGCAAGGGTTTGATCGTCGTGACGGGCGAGGTCGGCACGGGCAAGACGACCATCCTGCGGTGGATGCTCCACCGGCTCGACCGGACGGTGCTCGTCGCCTACATTTTCAACCCGCGCCTCGCCGTGCCGGAGTTTTATCAACACCTCGCGACGCTGTTAGACGTGCAGGAGTGGCAAAACAAATCCGAACTGCTGCTGCGGCTCGGCGCGACGCTCGAATCGCGACACGCGCGCGGGTTGCGCACCGTGCTCATCATCGACGAAGCGCACGGACTCTCGACCGGTGTCCTCGAAGAGATTCGCCTGCTCTCAAACTTCGAGTCGGACTCGGCCAAGCAGTTGCAGATAATCCTGACGGGTCAACCGGAGTTGCGCGCCGTCTTGAATAATCCAGACCTGCGCCAACTCAAACAGCGCGTCGCGTTGCGCTGCGAAATCAAACCGCTCCCGAACATCGAAGAGACCGAACGCTACATCACCTCGCGGCTGCTCGTCGCGGGCGCGGAACGCACGGACATCTTTTCGCCCGGCGCGATCGACTACATCTTTCGTTGCTCCGAAGGCATCCCGCGCCAGATCAACAACCTCTGCGACAACGCGCTGCTGACGGGCTTCTCCGCCGGGGCCGCATCGATCAGCCGCGCCATTGTCGAGGAAGTGGCCGAGACGTTCGACATGCTGCCGAACGCCGGGCGCGGGCGACAGTTGGGCGATGAGCGCGAAGCCCCCGCGCGCATCTTCAACGCGACGGGGCGCGCCGAACTGTGGGCCGCCGGAGCGGGCAGCGGGGCGTCAACAGAACCATCTTCTTCGTCGTCAGCCGTAGCGCTTGAGCAAGCAGACATCGACGACGTGCATGGAAAACAGTTGGATGAAACGTCGGCGCAGTCTGCGCCCGACACAACAGACGACCTCGGCACGGCCTTCCGCCGGTGGGATCATGTGGGAGAAATGTGATGGGTAGGGTTCACGAAGCTTTGAAACGCGCCGCCGAAACAAACGACGCCGCCAAGAAGAAGGCCGCCGGGAAAAAGAACGTCGCCGCTGAGAGCGGCGCGGTCGAACCGTCGGCGACGGGCAACGGCGGCGGCGGCAACGGTCACGGCAAAGTCGTCGGGGGCGAACACCCGGCGGTCGTCGCCGAGCAGCTGCTGCGCGGCTCGCAATTCTTCAACGCGCCGGAGACGGCGCACGTTTCAGCGTCCGCTGAGCGCACCGAAAGACATGCCGGGTCGGCACTCTCCGGCATGGAGACTTCGCGTGTTGCTGGGGCAACTGTGGACGCTGCCGGTTCGACGCGCCCGCCGGAATTTGTCTCTTTAGACATCTCCGTCGCGCGCGTCGAACCACATCTCGTTGCTATCACCGAGCCGCGTTCGCCGCAGTCCGAACGCTTTCGCGCACTCCGCACGCGCGTGCTCCACGCGGGCGAGCGGCGCAAGATGCAGGCTTTCGTCATCAGCAGCGCGAACGTCATGGAGGGCAAGACGCTGACCTCGATCAATCTTTCGTGGTTGCTGGCGCAGACCGACGGCGTGCGATGTCTGCTCATCGACGGCGACCTTCGCCAGCCCTGCGTCGCGGAGTATCTCGGCATCGACGCGCCCGTCGGACTCTCCGAAGTGCTCGCGGGCGAAGCCACGCTCGACGGGTCGATCGTGCGTCTCGAACCGGCGGGACTCCACCTGTTGCCGGGCGGCGCGGCGCGCGACGACGTGGCCGAACTTCTCTCCGGGCCACGCTTCAGCGCGGTGCTCGCCGAAGCGCGCCGGATGTTCAACTACATCATCATCGACGCGCCGCCGCTCGGCATCTTCACCGATGCGACCGTCTTGATGAACCGCGCCGACGGCGCGCTGCTCGTCGCGCGTTCCGGCAAGACGCGCTACAGCGCGCTCGACCGCCTGCTTCAACCGCTGCCCCGCGAGCGCATCCTCGGCGTCGTGCTCAACGGCTCGGACGAAGAGATGAACGAGCAGAATTATTACTACACACGCAAGCGGTACTCGGCACGCGATGCGGAAGCGGAGACGGAATGATTGAACGACTTTGCGGAAACCCGCACGCAGTAAGGGTGGCAGTGGTAGGGGAAGAGTGGCGCCCTTGACGAAGTGCGGGCTTCCGCACTTCGCATAGCTGAGTAAGTCCTACGATCTAACGAGTCGATTTATCGGAGGAAGTTTTTGAGTTTGGCACAGCGCATCAATGCACGAACGGCGTTGCTGATAATCGCCGAAGCGCTGCTGTTGTTCGGCAGCGTGGTGGCGGCGGCCTACGTGCGGCTCGGCGCGGTCGATGCTTACGGCGAACTCGTCGATGAACATGGCTATTACAAAGCCGCGCTGGCCGCGCTGTTTTGTCTGAGCGCGTTTTATCTCTACGACCTCTACGACTTCGTCGTGATGCACGACCGGCGCGAACTCGTGCTGCGTTTGCTACAGGCGCTCGGTCTGGCGTGGATCGCGCTGGCGGTGATGTTCTACGTTCTGCCGCAGTTGATGCTGGGACGCGGCATCTCGCTCATCGCGATGCCGCTCGCGCTCGTCCTGATGGTCGGGTGGCGCGTGACGATTCACTGGTTTCTCGGCCACCCGAACGTCGGCGAGCGCATCCTGATCGTCGGCTCCGGCGCGACCGCGGTCGAAATCGCGCGCGAGGTGCTCGAACGTCGCGACGCGGGTTATCGCATCGCGGGCTTCGTCGATAACCGTCCCGAACTCGTCGGCCAGAGCATCATCAACCCGCGCGTGCTCGGCGTCACGTCCGAGATGGCGGAGATCGTCAAGCGCGAATATGTCGACCGCATCATCGTCGCGATGGGCGAGCGGCGCGGGCAGTTTCCGGTTGAACAGCTGCTCGATTTGAGTTTGTCGGGCAACGTCGCGATCGAGGAATGCGCGTCGTTTTACGAACGGCTGACGGGGCGCGTCAATCTCGACATGATGCGTCCGTCGTGGCTGATTTTTTCGGGGCGCGGGCGACAGGCGCGCCTGAGCGGCGTCGCGCGCACGTTGTTGCATCGCGGCGTCGCGCTGATTGGCGCGGTCGTCTCGCTGCCGGTCGCGCTGACGACCGCGTTGCTCATCAAACTCGAATCGCCGGGGCCTGCTCTCTATCGTCAGGAGCGCGTCGGGATGAACGGGCGACCGTTTACGATCATGAAGTTTCGCTCGATGCGCACCGACGCCGAGAAGGACGGGCTGCCCGTCTGGGCGCAGACCGACGACGCGCGCGTAACCAGAATCGGGCGCATCATTCGCAAAATTCGCGTCGATGAAATTCCGCAGTTCTGGAACATCCTGAAGGGCGAGATGAACTTCGTCGGGCCGCGACCCGAACGCCCGCACTTCGTCGCGCAACTCGCCGAAGAGATTCCGTTCTACGAACAGCGTCACCTGATTGCGCCCGGCTTGACCGGCTGGGCGCAGATCAAATATCCGTACGGCGCGTCGATCGAAGACGCGCGGCAAAAACTTCAGTACGATCTTTATTACATCAAGAACCAGAGTCTCGTGCTCGATGCGGTCATCCTTTTCGAGACGGTCAAGACGATTCTTTTTGGTCGCGGGACATAAGCCGACGCGGGTTCGCGCGTCCGAAGTCAGGAGATAGAAGTCATGAAGAAAACCAACACGCCGGTCGCCGCGCTGCTCGCCGCGCTGCTCGTCGTTTCGCCGTTGGGCGGCATCGTCGTCCTCTCGCAACAAACGACCGCGCCCGCCGCCGCGATGGTGGTGCAGCAACAAAAGCGCGACGCCGAACAGACGCGCCCGCGCACGACGACGACTACGCCGGCCACGCCGAACGACCCCGCCGCCAACACCGCACCGCTCGACACGCGCATCGACAACCGCGTCAAGACCGGTGAGGCCGTGATCGACGAGGATGATGCGATGGTGGTGTCCGAGGCGGCGGCGACCGATGGCGGTGTCGCTCCTGACGTTCAGTCGTCAAAGCGTCGCCCGTCGCCGGCGGAAGACGAAGCCGGAATCGTCCCCTACTACAACAACTTCATGACGACCTACCGGCTCGGCCCCGAGGACATCATCTCGGTTTCGGTGTTCGGGCAAGAGCGTTATTCGCGCGGCAACATCGTCGTCCCGCCCGACGGCGTGGTGGCTTATCCGCTCGTGCCGGAGGGCATCCTCGTCGTCGGCAAAACGACGCGACAAGTCGCCAAAGAGATTACCCAAAAACTCGACGAATACATCATCGACCCGAAAGTCACGGTCTCGCTTGAGAAGGCGCAATCGGCGCGCTACAGCGTGCTCGGCGATGTCGGGCAGCCGGGCATCAGGTTGATGACGCGACGCCTGAGCGTCTACGAAGCGGTTGCCGAAGCGGGCGGGGTGCTCACGACCGGCGATAAATCAAAAGTCTTCGTGCTGCGCCGTCAGGCCGACGGGCAACTAGCGCCGATTCGTGTCAACGTCGCCTCGATCGAAAAAGGCAAGGCGCTCGACAACATATTCCTCGCGCCCGGCGATCAGGTCGTCGTCCCCGGCAACAAGCTCAAGAAATTCCAACAGATCGTCAATCTTTTCCAGGTCGTCAGCTTCGCGCGGATTTTTACGGGCGGCTGGTAGAGAGCGAAATTAGAGAGCCGGAGTCGGTCGAGAGCGAATGCGTGTGACGACGAACAGCCCGACGCGCGATATGCGAGAGCCGAACCGCGCGAGCCGCCCGACGACGCATCGCATCGTGCGCCCGACCGCTTTCTGCCTTCTGCTTTTCGCCTTCTGCCTTTCGCCCTTCGCCTTTCGCTTTACGGCAAGCGCGCAAGGTTGGACGAAGCAACCGACGGGGACGCTGGCGTGGTTTCGGGCGGTCTATTTTATCGACGCGGAGACGGGTTGGGCGGTCGGCGGAGGCGGCGCGCTGTTCAAGACGACGGACGGCGGGCGACGCTGGCAACCGCTGCGACGCCCGACCGAAGATATTCTCCGCGACGTTTATTTCGCCGACGCCGCGACGGGCTGGCTCGTCTGCGAGCGCAGCATCTATCTACTCAAGACCAACGACGAACCCCGCGCCTATCTTCTCAAGACGACGGACGGCGGCGCGACGTGGAAGCGCATTCTGGCGACTGGCAAGGATGTCGATGCGCGACTCGTCCGCATCATCTTTGCCGACGCCTCGCGCGCATGGGTCTTCGGCGAGGCGGGCGCGCTTTATACGACCACCGACGGCGGCGCGACGTGGACGCGACAACGCACGCCGATGCGTCATCTCCTGCTCGGCGGCGCGTTCGTCGATGCCGAACGCGGCTGGCTCGTCGGCGCGGGCGCAACCATCCTCCAAACCGCCGACGGCGGCGCGACGTGGAACGCCGGACGGCTC
>JBGTHJ010000505.1:0-5024 GCA_041746175.1 Pyrinomonadaceae bacterium | reverse complement strand
CCGCGTTGGCGCGGCGGCTCAGTTGGAGCGCGCGGACGTAGGCGATGATGCGCCAGCGGTCTTCGGTCGGAATCTGCGCGGCGTAGTCGGGCATCGCGCCCCAGCCGTTGGTAATCACGTCGAAGTAGTGCGAAGCCGCCGCTTGACCTTCCTGCAAACGGTCTTCGTTGAACGAGGGCGGTCTGCGATAACCGCGCCGGACGATCATGCCGTCGCCTTCGCCGGTCGGCCCGTGACAGACCGTGCAATAGATGTTGTAACGCTCCTGCCCGCGCGCGAGGTCAGAAGCCGTGATGGTGAACGGAAAACGATCCGCACCACCAACACCACCACCACCAACCGGCTGACCCGTCGTCGTCGTCGCGCCGCCGCCCGGTATGTTTGCGCCGTCAGTACGCGGCGCAGCGATGTTCGTCGAACCCTGCTGCGGCTGTGCGCCGGATTGCGAAGCCGCGCCGCCCTGACCGCCGTCCGTCGCCGTCGTCCTGCCCGTGTAGAAATAGGTGTCTTCGTTGAGGTGACCGCGCGCCACCGTGCCCTCGACCAGCGGACGCGACGATTGACCGTTCGCGAAAAACTGGTTCGCCTCGTAGACCTCGTAACGCGGTTGATCCTGCATGTCCTGCCGGCAACCCAAAAGCAGCAGACCGCACGCGGAGAGCAGCAGGCCGCGCACAAGTCGCCGCCTCCGGCGCGACACGCTCGACGGAAAGCCTTGCGGTCTTCCGTCCGTCGTCGCCGCCTGCGCCGCGTTCTGTTCAGTGTTCCACATGTGTTACCTCGCGCGCCCCCAGACTCTTCAGAAAACCTGCGGTCGCTTCGGCGTCGAATTTCGGGTCGGTCGCCTCGACCAGCAGAAAGAACCGGTCGCGCGAGGCGAGCGCGAAGTTCGGCGTGTTGAAGACCGGATGATACGGTTCGGGCAAACCGTTGAGCGCGAGCATCCCGAACACCGCCGCCAGCGACGCGCCGAGCACGACGCACTCGAACGTGATCGGAATGAACGCGGGCCAACTGTGAAAGGGCTTGCCGCCGACGTTCAACGGATAGTCGATGACGAGCGTGTAATATTGCATCAGGTAACCCGCCAGCCCGCCGATAACGCCGCCGATGAGGACGAGCAGCGGCATCTTCGTCGTGTGGACGCCAATCGCCTCCGAGAGCGCTTCAATCGGATACGGCGAAAAGGCGTCGATGCGTCGATAGCCGTCCTCGTAGACGCGGTTCGCCGCCGCGACGACTGCGGTCGGGTCTTCAAATTCCGCCATCAATCCATAAACCGGCGGTCTCGTCGATTTCTTCATACGCCCACCTCGATCAAGACGTGGAAAAAGGGGCAACGGGCAAAAAGAGCACGGGTAAAAAAACCATCGTCACGCATCGCCCGCTCGCGGTGCTTCACATCAACCTGAAAACACGACATCTCGTAGCCTCTCCCCATTCAAAACCTTTTCCCCGCTTCCCCGGCGTGCTTCATCCTCATCCTTTGTCCTCTTTGATCTCGGCCTGCGGGACGAGCGTCCGCATCTCGAAGATCGAGATGATCGGCAGGAAGCGGATGAAGAGAAAGAGGAGCGAAAAGAACATGCCGATGGTTCCGATGAACATCGAGAAGTCGAACATCGTCGGCGTGTAGTTGCCCCACGACGACGGGAGAAAGTCTTTCGTCAAGCTGATCGGGATGATGATGAACCGCTCCAGCCACATCCCGATGCTCACTACCAGAGACATCACGAACAGCGCGACGGTGCTGTGCCGGACGCGCTTGATCCACAAAAACTGCGGCGCGAGCACGTTGCAGAAAATCAACGCCCAGTAATAAAACGCATAGTCGCCGGTCATCCGGTTCTTGGTCAGAAACTCTTCGTAGGTGTTCGCGCTGTACCACGCCATGAACGTCTCCATCATGTAGCCGTAGGCGACGATGAGTCCGGTCGCGAGCATGATTTTCGCCATGTTGCGCAGGTGACGATGCGTGATGAAATCTTCCAGCCCGTAGAATTTTCTGAGCGGAATGGTCAGCAGCAGCACCATCGCGAAGCCCGCGTAGATCGCGCCCGCGACGAAGTAAGGCGGAAAGATCGTCGCGTGCCAGCCGGGGATGATGCCGATGGCGAAGTCGAAACTGACGATGGTGTGCACCGAGAGGACGAGCGGCGTGGCAAGCGCGGCGAGCAACAGATACGTCGCTTCGTAACGTGCCCAATGTCGCGCCGAGCCGCGCCAGCCGAGCGCGAGCATCCCGAAGAGGATGCGGCTGAACTTGTTGCGTGCGCGGTCGCGCAGGGTCGCGAAATCAGGTATCAGGCCGATGAACCAGAACAGCGCCGAGACGGAAGCGTACGTCGAGACGGCGAACACGTCCCACATCAGCGGGCTGCGAAACTGCGGCCACATCCCCATCGTGTTCGGGTACGGAAACATCCAGTAAGCGAGCCACGGACGCCCCGTGTGGAGGAGCGGATAGAGTCCCGCCGACGCGACCGCAAACAGCGTCATCGCTTCGGCGAAGCGGTTGATCGAGGTGCGCCACTCTTGACGGAGCAGGAGCAGAATGGCCGAGATCAGCGTCCCGGCGTGGCCGATGCCGATCCACCAGACGAAGTTGATGATGTCGAACGACCAGCCGACGGGTTGATTGTTACCCCAGATGCCGATGCCGGTCGTCACCAGATGCCCGATGGTCGCCATCAACATCATCATCAGCGCGAACGAGATGGTGAAGCCGATGAACCAGCCGAAGGGCGTCCGCTTCCGTAGGACGAGCGCGCTGATTTTATCCGTCACCGACCCGAACGTGTGGCCGGGGCCGATCACCGCCGGAGTCGGCGTCACGTGGATGTCGTGACCGCCGCCGGCGTCGTCGTGTGGGTTATCAACTTTCGACATATCGCTTATGCCCTGCTCTCAAGTTCCGGGTTCGGATTGCGCACGGAGGCCAGATAGGTCGTGCGCGGGCGTGTGTTCAAGTCGGCCAGCAAACCGTAGGTGCGCGGCTCGCGTGCGCGCTGCGCGACGCGACTGTTCCAGTCGTTCAAGTCGCCGAAGACGATGGCCTCGGTCGGACAGACGGCCTGACACGCGGTCAGAATCTCGCCGTCGCGCACCTTGCGCCCCTCCTTCTCCGACTCGATTTTCGCGGCCTCGATGCGCTGGACGCAGTAGGTGCATTTCTCCATCACGCCGCGACTGCGAATCGAAACTTCCGGGTTGCGCAGCATCTTCAACGACGGCGTGTTCCAATCCTGATAGAGCAGGAAGTTGAAGCGGCGCACTTTGTACGGGCAGTTGTTCGAGCAGTAGCGCGTGCCGATGCAGCGGTTGTAAACCATGTCGTTCAAACCCTCGGCGCTGTGGACGGTGGCGTGAACGGGGCAGACCGGTTCGCACGGCGCGTTCTCGCAGTGCATACACGGGATGGGCATGAAGTAGACGCCTTCGGGGTTTTCCTTCAAGCCTTTGAAGTAGGCATCGATGCGGAGCCAGTGCATGTGACGGCTGCGCGCGACCTGCTCTTTGCCGACGACCGGGATGTTGTTCTCCGACTGGCACGCGACGACGCACGCGCTGCACCCAACGCACGTCGAAAGGTCGATGACCATCCCCCACTTGTAGCCGCGCGAGCTACGCGACTCGTTCTCCGAATAGTCGAAGCCGTCGTAGAGCGTCTCGCCTTCGAGCGGCTGGCGGTTCTCGCCCGCCGGGTCGGGCGGCTGCTTCTGCTCGTCGCGGTGCGGGCGCAGCGTGGGGTCTTGTTTGTACTCTTCGAGCGTTCCCTCACGAACGATTTCGCGATCTTCCATGTTGAAGTGAATCTGCGTCGAGGCGAGTTTGTAGGTCGCCCCCGTCTTGACCACTTCGACGCCGCCGTCCGCCCAGAACGCGTCGGAGGTGCGAATCGCGTAGGCGTTCTGGAAGTTCGCCGACTGCTCTTCGGGCGTCGCCGGAGACGCGACCTGCTCGGCGACGCGACCCGCGCGCCAGCGTCCGTAACCGAGATGGAGCGTCACGACATCGTCGGGCTGCCCCGGCATGATCCACGCCGGAGCGCGCACGGCGCGTCCCTTGTAACGCACCTCGACCACTTCGGTGTAACCCTCTTTGCCCTTCAGGGTGTAATCGTTCCGGTTCTTCTGTTCTTCATCCGACGCGACGCCGATGCCGAGCCGATGGGCGGTCGCCGGGCTAATCAACAACGCGTTGTCCCACGTCAGCTTGGTCAACGGCTTGGGCAACTCTTGGAGCCAGCCGTTGTTGGCGAAGCGTCCGTCGTAGATCGTCGGGTCGGGACGAAAGACGATCTCCAGCGCGTTGCCGCTGAGCGGGGTGGTCGGCGGAATGTTGGCCGCGAAGTTGGCATTGAGCGCGACGGTCTTCGACGCGCGCGCGGTGTTGGGGACGACGCCGTTGTGGACGGCGCGTCGCCAGTTCGCCTCGAAGTCGCTCCCGGCGCCGCCGATGTTCTGCGTGCGCCAGTGGTCGCGCACGATGTCGTAGCTCGAACGCTCCGGGCGGTCGGTGAACGCGGCGAGAAATTCGTGGACGCTTTTGCCGTTGTAGAGCGGCGCGATGAGCGGCTGAATGATGGTCGCGGTACCGTCGAAGGCGCGCGCGTCGCCCCACGATTCGAGGTAGTGGGTTTCGGGGATGTGCCATTGACACAGCTCCGAGGTTTCGTCTTCGTAGAGACTGAGGTGGATACGAAGCGCGACCTTCGAGAGCCGGTCGATATCGAAACGCAAATCGGCGGGCGCGTTGTAGACCGGATTGCCGCCGACGATGACCAGCATCTCGACCAGCCCGGCGTCGATGTCGCGCACCAGCGCGCGGAGGTCTTCGATTTGATCGACCGCGAATTCTTCGACCGGCTCGACGTAGTTGACGGTCTTCCCGACATTGCCCAACGCCTGATTCAACGCGTGCGCGAGCGCGTGGACGACGGGCGACTGCTCGTCTCCGGCGAGTACGATGCTGCGCCCGCGATGCGCCGCGAGGTCGCGCGCACAAGCCGCGATCCATTCGGC
>JBGTHJ010000504.1:0-3615 GCA_041746175.1 Pyrinomonadaceae bacterium | reverse complement strand
ACGCGTTGGCGGACGGCGATCTGCGCGGCTTGCCGGAGCCACGCGTCGAGCGCGGGATAGGTCGCGAAGTAGCGGCGCAGGATGTCTTCGGCGTCGGCCAGCGACAACCCCGTCATCATCGAAAAACGCTGCGCGCCGATGCCGTAGACCACGCCGAAATTCAGACGCTTGGCGAACGAGCGTTGATCCGCGGTCACCGCGTCGAGCGCGACCCCGAAGACCTGCGCGGCGGTCACGCGGTGGAGGTCGGCGCCGGAGTTGAACGCATCGATGAACCCTTGATCCTTGGTGAAGTCGGCGAGGATGCGGAGTTCGATTTGCGAATAGTCGGCGATGAGGAGTTTCCGTCCTTCGGGGGCGCGGAAGCAGCGTCGATATTCGTAGGCGTGCGGAACCTGTTGGATGTTCGGCTGGGTGCACGCGAATCTGCCGGTCGGCGCGCCGATCTGGTGAAAGTTGGCGTGGATGCGACCCGTCACGGGGTTGATGTCGTTGAGGATGTTTGCGCCGTAGCTGGTCAGCGACTTCTGGACGGTGCGATATTCGAGCAGCTTTTCGACGACCGGATACGCGGCGGCGAGCGGTTGGAGTTTCCAGTTGCGCGTCGAATCGGGGACGGGCACGCCGAGACGTTTGAGCGCGGCGGTCAGTTGCGTGTGCGAGTCGAGGTTGATGTCTTCGCGGACGGGGCCGAAGAAGGATTGCTGCGCGGATTCGACCGCGAGCATCTCCTGGAGTTCTTCGGCGAGAATGGCGCGCCGCTTCTCGACGCTCGACATCTGCTCGCGCCAGCGCGCCGCGTCGAGAAAGACGCCCGCCAGTTCGAGCGCGGCGACCGGCAACACGCACTCGAATTCGAGCGCGGCGCACTGCACCAGATCGTCGGCGCGCAAACGCGCGATCAACTTGTCGCGCAACGGCAGCATCACCGCGGCGTCGCGCGCGGCGTACTCGAGTTGCGCGGCGGAGAGTTCGCCGCTCCAATCGCTCAACTGTTCGGCCTTGTCGATCTGTTCGTCGAGGTAGCGCGAGGCGACCACGTTGAGTCCGTGCCGGTCGTCCGGGTTGCCTGCCGAAACCATCTGGCTGGCGAGCAGCGTGTCGAAGATGCCGCCCACCTCGACGCCGAGATGATGACGCGCCCACTTGGCATCAAACTTCGCGTTGTGTGCGACCTTGACCGGACGCGCCGCGCCGAGCAATTGCCGCAACGGAGCCAGCGACTCGACCCGCGCCGCGTCGCCGTTTTCGGCGAAGCGGTCTAAATCGACGATGTAGACGAACCCGTCGGGCGCGGCGAGTTGGACGAGCCGCATCCGCCCGCCGTAAGGATCGAGCGAGGTCGTCTCGGAGTCGAAACCGATGGCCGCGTGCTTCCGTAAATCTTCGACCGCCTCGCGCAGTTCGTCGGCCTTGGTTAGTAAACGATAGTTGGATAAGTCCATCAATTTTTCGCGTCAAACGGGTAGCTGTTCAGGATTCTCGCACACCCCCGCGACGCCCGAAATCTCGTCGAGAACGCGTACGGTTTGGAGGCGAATAAACTACCTGAAAAAAGCCTTCGTGTCATGGAGCGGCGACGAGAGCGCGAGGCCGCACGCCGTGACGTGAGAGGGTTACGGCGTCGGCGACGTGTTCTTGAGGGCGTCGATAATCTCTTGAATTTTCTTGGCTTCCACCGCGTAATTCAGTTGCCGGTAGATGTCGGCGACTTGGCGGTAGGCTTCGATAGCTTCGACCGGCTGGTTCATCAGCGCGTGCATCCCGCCGAGGTTCGTGAAGGCGTAAGCCTGCGACTGCTGAGAGCCGTTGGCTTTGGAAGCCCTGGCCGCCTCTTGATAATACGCGAGCGCGAGTCCGTATTCATTAATCTCTTTGAGCACGTTTGCGGCTTTCGTCAGGTTGTCGGAACTTTTCATCGCATCGTCGAGCGCGCGGTAGAGCGCCAGCGAACGCTTGTAGGTCGCTACGGCCAACTCTTTGTTGCCCTGCGCTTGATGGACGGCGGCGATGTCGGAAATCACGTCGGCCTGTCGTCCCGCTTCGCCCGCGGTTTTGTAGAGCGCCTGTGCCTTCTCATAATTTTCCAACGTCTTCGCGTAGTTGGCCGGCTCTAGTCGCAGGTAGAACTCCGCGTTGTTTCTGAACATCTCTGCCGCCTTCGCGTAGAGGCGTTCTCGCTGGTAAATCTGTGCAACCTTCTCGGCGTATTTATCCGCCACCCGGTATTGAGCGGTCGCCAAACCGAAAGAAGCTATCGCGTCAAACGCTTCGGCTTCCGGCAGTTTCTCATCTTTCTGTGCGGCGACAAATTCGCTGACCATTTCATCGAAGTACTTGTCGCCGCTGCCATCCTCGTTCAGGTCGTAATACAACAATCCGACTCTTAATTTAATCAGCAGTCCGAGTTCGCCGGCGCTTTTTTTGTCCTTCAGCGATCCCAGCAGTTGGTCGTAAAACTCAATCGCTTCGCGCTTGTCGTTCGGGTCGTCCCAACCGCCGTAAAATTCAAGAAGTTTACCGAATGTTTCATTCTCGGAATATTTGTCGCCCGCTTCGCCGTAATACTTTAGCGCCTGCCTGTACTGCGCCGCCGCCAGACGCTTTACCCGCGTCTCATCCTGCCGTTTTCTCTCCGCCTCGCGCTGCTTTTCCTCTACGCTCAGCTCCCTTTTGATCGGGTACTGAGCGACTTGAAAAGACCGCGTGGACGGAGAGTCGTCGCCGGACGCGGAGGAATTTGCCAGCGGTTTGAGCAGCAGGTCGCCCGATGATTCGTAGGTCGCGGCGGCGCTCGCGGGGTCGCCCATCGAGAGATACTTCTTGGCGGCTTCGTCGAAATACCTGACTCCGTCGACAATACTGGATGGCCTCTTCGAGTTGAGGTTGACGTAGCCGAGTTGGAGATAACTGGCCGCGACGCCATCGGCTTCGCCGATCTCCTCGAACCTCTTGACCGCCTCGATAAACTTTTCGTCGGTGTGCTGGTCGGGGTCGCGCTGATAGGTTGCGGCGGCGTCGCGGAAGGCTTTGTTCGCAACCTGCGACTTGATGATTTGCCCCTGCGCCCGCTGTCGCTCACTCTCAGCCGCGTCCCTTTGCGTCTGCACCACTATCATGGCCTTATTCGACTCCCCCAACTCGCGTGCGCGGGTGTCGGCGACGATTTTCAGTTGATTGGCGCGGCGTGTTTGCGCTTCGGCTTCGGACTTCGCCAGCAGCGCGGCTCTGGTCGCCTGTACCGCTTTGTCTTTCTGCTCGTTCGCCTTGATGCGCTGATCGTCGGCATCGACTTTGGCCTGCTGCACTTTGGCAAGAGTGACCCGTTCGTTTTTGAGAAGTTCGGCGATGCGCGCGGCCTGTTTGTCCGTCTCTAACTTGGCGCGGACGGCAGCATCCTCGTTTTTGATAGCTCTGGCTTCACTGACCTTTGCCTGCGCCCGCGCCGTCAATCCGAAAACCGCGGCTCCGGCGGCGAGCAGCGAGATGGCGAACAACGCGACGAGCATCCCGCGCAGGCGTCGGGCTGATTGCGCCTGCTGCGCGGCGTAGGCTTGCGCGCGTTCGAGTTCCTGCCGCTCGCGTTCGATCATGGCCGCGCGCTCGCGTTCGCGT
>JBGTHJ010000503.1:0-2029 GCA_041746175.1 Pyrinomonadaceae bacterium | reverse complement strand
CCCGCTGCACCGTCGCCCGCGCCGCGTCGAGCGACGCTTCGACGCCCGCCGCCGCAACCATGCGCGCGGCTAACTCCAACGACAATTCGAGCACGGGGCGCGTCGCTTCGGTCACGTCGCCGCGTAGGATGTCGATGCACTCTTTGGTCTCAAGACCGTTGCCGACCGCGCGTCCGAGCGGCTGACTCATGTCGGTGATGAGCGCTTCGGTGCGGACGCCGAAAGCGTTGCCGGTCGCGACGAGCGCGCGTGCCAGTTCGCGCGTGCGCGACTCTTCGCTGATGAACGCTCCGCTTCCGGTCTTCACATCGAGCACGAGCGCGTCGAGCCCCGCCGCCAGCTTCTTCGACATGATCGACGCCACAATCAACGGAATCGCCTCGACCGTCTCCGTCGCATCGCGCAACGCGTAAAGCTTTTTGTCGGCGGGCGCAATCGCCGCCGTCTGTCCCATCATCGCGTAGCCGACGCGCTCAAGGATGTCTCTAAACTCCCCGACCGAGAGGTTGACGCGAAAGCCCGGAATCGCTTCCAACTTGTCGAGCGTCCCGCCCGTGTGCCCCAGACCGCGCCCCGAAATCATCGGCACGCACACACCCGCGCACGCCGCGAGCGGCGCGAGCACGAGCGACGTTTTATCGCCGACGCCGCCCGTCGAATGCTTATCGACTTTGGGTCGCGCGATGTCCGAAAAATCCAGACGCTCGCCCGACAGTAACATCTCTTCGGTCAGCGCCTGCTGCTCTGCATCGGTCATGCCGTTCAGAAAAACCGCCATCAACCAGGCCGACGCCTGATAGTCGGCCACCTCGCCGCGCGACACTCCGCGCACGAAGAAGGCGATCTCGTCGCGCGACAACTCGCCCCCGTCGCGCTTCCGGCGTATCACGTCCTGCGGTCTCATAAACAAAGATGTTGGGTGTCGGATGTCGGAATCCGACATCACATAAAGAATGCCAATCAAGAATCCTGATGTCTAACATCCCCTTCTTTGATGTCCGACATCTTCTTTACGCACGCATCAACAGCACGACGGCCTGCGCCGTCACCGCGCGGCCTTCGCCGACCGCATCAAGCCCTTCGCCCGTCTTAGCCTTGACGCTCACGCAACTGATCTCCGCGCCGAGCACTTCGGCCAACTTCTCCCGCATCTCCTGCACGTAGGGGCGGAGTTTGGGTTGTTCGAGCAACACCGTCGCATCGACGTTGACGACATGATACCCGTCCTTGCTTGCCAACCACATCACGCGAGCCAGAAGTTGCAAGCTGTCGGCATCCTTCCAACGCGGGTCGCGGTCTGGAAAATGGACGCCGAGATCGCCCTCGCACAACGCTCCGAGGATGGCATCGGTTATCGCGTGGGTCAGCGCGTCGGCATCGGAATGCCCCTCCGCGCCCCGCTCCGATTCGACACGGACGCCGCCCAAGACCAACGGTCGTCCCGCTGCCAGCCGGTGCGTATCGTGTCCGATGCCGATGCGAAACATAAGAACAGATTTCGGAGCTTGGATGTCAAATGTCAGATATCAGCCGTCTTCAGGCATCAGTCAAAAGACTTGCTTCCCGCTGGCGAAGCTCAAAAAACGGACGGCTATCGTGCCGTGCAAATGGGTGAATGCTGGGAGCGCCAGCGTCCCGCTGGCAGACATGCCCCAAGCACACTCAATGATTCCTGGGAGCGCCAGCGTCCCGCTGGCAGACGTGCCCCAAGCACACTCAATGATTCGCGTTCGGCGAACGCTCAAAGCGAGCCGGAGGCTCGCGCCCCTTGGCGGCGACTCTCTTTTGGGTGCTACTTTCTATTGCAACTCACTATAATCTCCGGCGTCCGGCATGTGTCGTAAGAGCGTTTCGGCCAGCGCGATGTCTTCGGGATGCGTAATTTTGACGTTGCGCGGGCTGCCTTCGACGACGGCGATGGTCGCCCCTCCCAACTGTTCGACGAGCGCGCTGTCGTCGGTCGCGTCGGCGCCCGTCGCCCGCGCCTGTTCGTGCGCGCGGCGCAGGAGATCGTAGCGAAAGCACTGCG
>JBGTHJ010000502.1:0-1514 GCA_041746175.1 Pyrinomonadaceae bacterium | reverse complement strand
TCCCCGGCGCGACGTGGAAGCGAAAACGAAACTCGTGCGCGCCCGCTCCGAGCAGCGCGTCTTCAATCAACCACAGACGCGCGCGTTTGTCGAACAACACGGCGCGACGATGCGTGACACCGCCCGCCGGAAGTTGCGCGTAGCCGTCGTGTTCGGCGAGGACGAAATCGCGCTCCGCGTCCGACTCCCAACGCAGCACGCGCGGGCGGGCTTCGTCGCCGATGACGAACGGCGTCCGCGCGTCGGTCGTGTTCTGCTCGGCGCGGTCAACTTCGACGGTCGAGTGAAACGCGGTCGAGCGAAACAGATGACGCTCGCCGAAGTCCGACGTGTAAACGTACGTCCCCGGATCGATGATGAACGACGCGCCGCACGCCGCGACTTCGATGCTGAGCGCGTCGTTATGCGCGTGCGAGCCGCGCCCGCCGAGACCCGCCCCGCTCGCGTTGAAAAGCAGATAAAGATCGCCCTCGCGCATGATGAAAGCGCCCGCGTCGGCGAAAGCCTGCGACGCGGGCGCGGGCGTGCTTTCGCGTGCCAGCGCGTCGAAAGCGCGCACGCCGTCTGCGCCGAGCAGCCACAGCAGTTCTTCGGAAGCGTCGCTTTCAACTTTGAACATCGCTTCGTCGAACAGCGCCGCGCCGATGCCGAGCACATACGCGTGTTCATCCGCCGCGCGTTTCGTGACGGGCACGAACTGCCCGCCGTCGGTGTCGCCGACGAGCGGCGCGCGTCCGTCGGGTCGCAGATAAGCGCGGACGTATTCGAGCATCGCGCGCAGCCTCCGCCAGTGTCGCGCGTCGATCTCGATGCCGTTCGCGCGGCACAGGATGAACGAATAGAGAAAGAGTTCAAGGACGAAGCGATGATATCCGGTCGAGGCTTCGCCGTCCGCGCCGTCGGCGAGCGTCTGCTTGTCCAACTCGCGCAGCATTTCATGCAAACCAAACTCGCGCCACTCGCGCGCCGCGCGCAACTCCGGCAGACACACGCCGAGCCACAACAACCCGATCACGTCCGAAAGATAATGATTGCTCGTCGCGACATACGAGAATTCGAGATGGCGACGGATGTGCGCGCCGTGCGCGTCGAACATCGCGAGCAGCGCCGCGAGCCTGCTTTCCGTCAACTCCGGCGCGCCGCGAAAGAGTTGAAACGCCGCGAGCAAGTTGATCGCGCGCAGCGCGACCTCCATCGCGCACGCCCAGTTCGGCCCGCGCCCCGTCGGGTTCTGCTCGCGCCAGCCGTCCAACTGCGCGAAGAACTCTCCGGCGAATCGCCCTTCGCCCGTCACCGCGTACGCGCGCCCCAACGTGATGAGATGACCGAGCCGGTTCAACTCCCACAAGACGCGCACGTCCGAGCCGTCGCCGCGCACCAGCCGCACGTCGGCGTGATAGACGGGCGGCCACGTCTCGCCCGAAACCGGGTCGCGTCGCCACTCGATGACCGCACCGAAATCCCGCTCGCCCAAACCGAGCAACGCCCAGCGGTGCGCGTCGCTCACCATCCGC
>JBGTHJ010000501.1:0-14853 GCA_041746175.1 Pyrinomonadaceae bacterium | reverse complement strand
GGGCGCATCGTCGAGGTCGGAGAGACGGCGCGGATGGCGCGGAAGTATCGCGCGCGGCGGATCATCGATGCGCGCGGTCGTGCGGTCATTCCCGGTCTCATCAACGCGCACACGCACATCCCGATGACGCTCTTTCGCGGCATCTCGGACGATCTCGACCTCAACGAGTGGTTGACCAAATACATCTTTCCGGCGGAAGCGAAAAACGTCACGGAAGAGTTCGTCCGCGTCGGCACACGGCTCGGCCTCGCCGAGATGATTCGGGGCGGAACGACAACCTACGTCGATATGTATTACTTCGAGGATGCCGTCGCCGACGAGACGGCGCGGGCGGGCGTGCGCGGCGTGCTCGGCGAGACGGTGATAGACTTTCCCGTCGCCGACAACAAGACGTGGGCCGACGCGATGGTCTACACCGACCGCTTCCTCAAGAAGTGGCGCGGGCACGCACTAATCACTGCGGCGGTGGCTCCGCACGCGCCCTACACCGTCGCCGAAGAACATCTGCGCGAAGCGCTCGCTCTCTCCGACCGCCACCATTCGCCCATCGTGATACACGTCGCCGAGACGCGCAAAGAGGTCGAAGACATCCTGAAGACCAAGCGCAAACGTCCCGTCGATTATCTGTCGAGCATCGGATTCCTGAACGACCGCGTGATTGCCGCGCACACCGTCCACGTCACGCCTGAAGAGATCGCGATTTTCAAGCGCGCGGGCGTCGGCGCGGTGCATTGCCCGCAGTCGAACATGAAACTCGCTTCCGGCGTCGCGCCCGTCCCGGAAATGATCGCCGCCGACATCAATCTCGGACTCGGCACCGACGGTGCGGCGTCGAACAACGACCTCGACATGTGGCAGGAAATCGACACGGCGGCCAAACTGCACAAACTCAACAGCAACGACCCGCGCGTCGTAACAGCGCAGGAGGCGCTCGAACTGGCGACCGTGCGCGGAGCGCGGGCGGTTCACATGGAGCGCGAAATCGGTTCGCTCGAAGCGGGCAAGCGCGCCGATCTGGTCATCGTCGATCTGGACGCGCTGCACCAAACGCCGCGCTACAACATCTATTCGCACCTCGTCTACGCGACCAAAGGCTCGGATGTGCGGACGGTCGTCATCGAGGGACGGGTGGTGATGCTTGATCGTCGCCTGCTGACGCTCGACGAGGCGTCGATCAAACAACGCGCACGCCTCTTCCGCGAACGCATCACGCGGAGTTTGAGCGCGACCGCCGCCGCATCGCCGTGAGGCAGTACCCCGGACGCGGCGGGTTGATAGAAGCGCGTAAACAGGGGATAATGACTCGCTGAATAATGTATGAAGTGCGAAAGCGAGCCTCAACGCTCGCTTTCGACGTTTATGGAGTAACAAAAATAGTGAAGGGATTTAATCTTGACGGCGTAGCGCGCCGGACGCTCGAACGGCTGGGGAGCCTCGGTTGCGTGCTCGTCTTTACGCTCGCCGCGCACGCCCAACCCGCCCCGCCGAACACGACCGAAGATGCCGTACAGCAACGCATGGTGCGCGCGCGCACGCAGGCGGTGGTTGGGAATTTCGCCGTCGCCGCGAGCGAGTTGGAAGCGATTCGCACGGAAACCTCAGACGCCTCGACGCGCGAAGTGGCGCGCGTCATGTTGATGGGCATTTACCTCCGGCAGAGCAACTACGCCCGCGCCGAAGCCCTGCTCAAAGAGGCTTTCGACGCGCGCTCGCCGCAGGATGAAACAGCGACGCGGGTTTATTTCGCGCTCACCGGGCAGATGCTCAACGGCGTTCGTTCGCGCCTCGACCGCTACCGCGAATTCGGCTTCCACGTCAACGGCGACGACCTGTCGGTCGAAGCGCGTGCCGACCTCGACCAACTGCGCCGCGTGCTCGAAAAACTGGTCGAACAGGCGAAAGCGATTCGCGTGGAAAAGGCCGGCACGATTGATGCCGCCGCGCTCATCGAAGATGCGGCGAGCGTCCGCGCCGGTCTTGCGAGCAACGCGCAGGAGCGCATGGCGTGGCAGAGCGAAATCACCGATGCGCGTCAACAGCTCGCCTTCTCGGACACGCGCGTGCTTGTCAACGGCGAGACGCTCAACGCCGCTTCGACTACCGCCCCGGCGAATGTTTCGATGACGACCTCCAACGTACGCCGTGCGGGACAACCCGCGAGCAAGAACGCTCCGGCCTCTGCCGCCGCGCCGCGCCCCGCCCGCGCCGAAGCAACGACGACCGGCAACAACGCCTCCGCGCAAACTACTTCACCGCGCGGGGCGGCATCCACGCCCGCCAGCGACAACACCCCCGTCCCCGTCGGCTCACTCGTCGAGAAGGCGACGCAAAAGGTCGCGCCCACCTATCCTTCGACGGCGCGGTCGGCGCGCGTCTCCGGCATCGTGACGGTCTTTATGGTCGTCAACGAAAAGGGCGTGGTCGAAGCGGTCGAGCGCGCCGCCGGCCCCGTTCTGCTCCAACAATCCGCGATGGACGCCGCCCGCCGCTGGAAATTCCGCCCGCACATTGTTGACGGCCAACCCGTCCGCAGCGCCGGTTTCATCAGTTTCAATTTCTCACTGTAGAAGACGGAAATCAGAAAATAGTAAGCAGTCAAAACAACACGGTGTCTTGGCTGCCTACTGCCTTCTTTTCTTGTGGCTAGCCATGCGGCGGCGGCGGCGTGTGCGGGCGACCGATTTGGACGAGCGTGGTTGCGGGAGTGGGTTTCGTTTGCGTGTCGGCGCACTTGCCGCAGCCGGTCGCGCAGGAAGCAACGCTTGCGCCGCCCGCACGGAATGAGCGGAGGCGTGACCAGCCGCGCCGCGCGACGTATGCAGCGGCGGCGGTGATGATGAGCGCGACGATGAGCGTCTGCCAGTCGAACATGTTGCGCGTCAACTGAAGCCGAGCAAGCGCCCGCCCTGATAAGTGATGAACGATGCGACGTAGGCGAGCGTGAGCATGTAGACGGTCATGAAAAGCGGCCAGCGCCACGAGTTGGTTTCGCGCCGCACGATGGCGATGGTTGACATGCACTGGAGCGCGAGCACGAAGAAGACCATCATCGAGACGGCGACGAGCGGCGTCCACGCGGGCGAGGCGTCGGGGCGTCGTGCGGCACGCACAGCGTCGATGAGCGAAGGCGATTCTTCGGTCGCGTCGGGGCCGACGTTGTAGATGATGCTCAACGTCGAGACGAGCACTTCGCGCGCGGCGAACGATGCGATGAGCGCGATACCCATCTGCCAGTCGAAGCCGAGCGGCGCGATGAAAGGCTCGATGGCGCGTCCCATCCGCCCCGCGAAACTGTTGCGCAACTGCTCGCCCGCCTGTGCCGACTGTTCGGGCGCGGCGTCGGTGTTGGGAACCGGTTCGCCACGCGCCTCCGCCCCCGTCTCGCGCGTCGCCTGTGCGACCGCCGACTGCGTCTCTATGGGAAGCGGCGGCGTCGGGCGCGGAAACGTGACGAGCGCCCACAGCAAAATCGAAATCGCGAGAATCACCGTCCCGGCGCGCTTGACGAACAGCCCGGCGCGCGAAAGCATGGTCTGCGCGATGTTGAGAAAATTGGGGACGCGGTAGGGCGGAAGTTCGAGCACCAACGGCGGCGATGGCGCTTTCAGAATCGTGTGCTTCAAAATCCACGCGACGATGATCGCGACCGCGACGCCCAGAAAGTACATCGCCATAATCAGCAGCGCGCCCACCGAGATGAAGCCGAACGCTTTCTGGTCGGCGAAAAACGCCGCGATCATCAGCGTGTAGACCGGCAGCCGCGCCGAACAACTCATGAACGGCGCAATCATAATCGTCGCCAGACGGTCTTTCGGATTCTCGATGGTGCGCGTCGCCATGATGCCCGGAATCGCGCACGCGAAACTGCTCAAGAGCGGCATGAACGCTTTGCCGTGCAACCCCACCCCGCGCATCAACCGGTCCATCAGAAACGCCGCGCGAGCCATGTAGCCGCTGTCTTCCAAAAGCGCGATGAAGAAAAACAACAGCAGGATTTGCGGCATAAAAACGAGCACCCCGCCGACGCCCGCGATGATGCCGTCGGCCAGCAAATCGGTCAGCAAGCCGGGCGACAGCGCGCCGTGCGCGGTTTGGCGGAGCGCGCCGAAGCCCGCGTCGATCAAATCCATCGGTAGACTCGCCCACGAGAAAATCGTCTGGAAGACGACGAGCATCACGAGCAGGAAAAAGACGGGGCCGAAAATTTTATGCGTCAGCAATCCGTCGATGCGGTGGGTCGTGCCCGGTCGCTCACGGTTGCCGCGCACCGTCCCGTCCGCGATGCGCTCGATCCAGTCGTAACGCGCACGCAAGGGTTCCTGCCACCAGTCGGGCGCGGATTGGGCGAGACGCACGCGCGCACCCTCCACCTCCTCGCGCCGCGCCGCGTCTTCCGGCAACTCCTCCGCGTAGAGGTCGTGCAATGCCGCAAATCTCGCCCCGCCGTTTCCGTTTGGCGCACCGTTATTGCCGCCCGGCATCCCGTCGTCGCGATTCGCGGAAAGCCGCGCCACCTCGCGCTCGGCGTGCTCTGAGAGACGCCAGCCCGCGCCCGTCCGCGGCGGCTCGGTCGCCGCACCGAGCGCCGCATCAGCAAGCGCGTCGAGTCCGCGATGCTGCCTCGCCACGACCGGCACGACCCGGACGCCCAACCCTTCGGCGAGTTTTTCGGCGTCGATTTGTAGGCCGTTGCGTTCGGCGAGATCGACCATCGTCAGCGCGACGACCAGCGGGCGACCCGTCTCAAGAATTTGCGTGACGAGATAAAGATTTCGTTCGAGGTTAGTGGCATCGACGACGGCGACGATGGCGTCCGGTTGCGGAACGTCGGCGTTGCGCCCGGTGATGATGTCGCGCGCAATTTGCTCGTCGATGGAAGCGGCATCGAGACTGTAGAGTCCCGGCAGGTCAATCAAGCGCGCGGGCGGCAACCCGGAAGAAATCGCCCATGTGCCTTCTTTGCGTTCCACCGTCACGCCGGGATAGTTCGCCACCTTTTGCCGCAAACCCGTCAGCGCGTTGAACAGGCTCGTCTTGCCCGCGTTCGGATTGCCCGCCAGCGCAATCGTCAACGACCGCGCAGCGTGTGCGTCGCGCTCCGTCGGCGGGGCGGCGGCGGATGGGGAAGTGGCGTCTTCGAGAAGTGTGCTCATCGTACGAAATGCAAAAGTCGTCCACCCGTGATTAGAAAAAGCAGAGCGCCTCGGTTCATCGTCCGGTCTATTTACGGTTCACGATGTACGAGTATCGTCTGGGCTTCGGCGCGGCGCACGGCGAGATGATAGTTGCGGACGCGAATCTCCAGAGGGTCGCCGAGCGGCGCGGTTTTGATGACGCGGACGGGCGCGCCCGGCACGACCCCCATCTCCATCAAACGACGCGCGACCGCACCCGCTCCGTGCACCGCGACGACGCGCGCCGGGATGCCAATCGCAAGCGCGTCGAGCGTCAACGAAACGCGCGGGCGTCCCGGCACGATCGCGACCTTGTCATCATGCTCCGGAGTTACTGTCGGCGATGTCGGCGACTCTGTTTCTGCGTTGAAAAATTTCATCCGGCGCCCTAATTTTCGACATCCCGCACCACCCAAAACTTCGCCGTGCGCGAGACGCTTACAGCCTTTCGACCACCTGATAATTGCCGAGCGAAGATTGTACGCTAATTGAAAATAAATTCCAATTTCATGTAGGCCGAGATGTTTACGGGGAAATTAAAAGAATCGGGAGCTTATTGATTGCCGACGGGGAGAATGGAGAGGTCGGCGCGGACGGTGCCGAGCGGTGTTATCGCGGTCAGGCGCAAGGGGAGGCGGCGCGAATCTGCGCTGACCCAGAGTCGTAGATTGAAGCGGTCGCCTTGCGGATCGTCGGTGACGAGCGAGAGTTGAACGGCGGGGATTCTCTGTCCGCCGAGTTCGATGGTTTCGCGGCGCAGCGCGGTGATGGAGAGCGTGCGCGGACGTTTGTTGATGAGCATGGCGACGGCGCTACGTTTCGGCGGCGTGAGGTCGAAAGAACGGAGCGCGTAGAGGACGGAGAGCAGGTCGTGCGCTCCGATGGGTACGTCGAGGCGAGTCCCGTCGTTAAAGGTCGCCGTGCCGCTCGATTGGTCGTTGGTAATGACCCAGTTGGTGTTGCGTTTGCCTTCCTGCAAACGCAATTCGGTGCGGAAGGGAAGCAGCGTCGAAGCATCGACGTAGGAACTTATCCGGTCGTTGACGGGGAACAAACTCTGCAACGCGCCGCTCGATTGCATCGACCCGAAAAGGAAAAAGCCGTCGCGGTTGAAAAATCTGTCGCGCGCACGAACCTGAAAAGAAGCCGTGCCGACGGCTTGCGCGGCGTTGCCGAGAAAGAAGTTGAAGTTGAGTTGTTCGCCGACTTTGAAAGGCAGGTCGGCGGTGGCGGCAGACGCGCTATCGCCGCCGGGGTTGGTCGCGCCGGGCACGGTGGACGGACTCGAAGCGACGAGCGGGGCGTTGGTCGAAGGGTTGCGCGGGAGATTGCCGTCCGGGGTCGTACCGGGCGCGGGTTCGGTCAGGATTTCCGCGCTGGCGAGTTCCGCGCGAATCTCGCCCGCCTGAAGTCGCAGGGTCATCAACACGGGGACGTGCCGCGCGTCGTCGGTAAAGTAGACGCGAATCGAGTAGGCGTTGATCGCCTTATTGCCGGGCACGCGCAGTTGCGTGACGATGGTGTTGGAAGAGCCGACGTTGGTTTTGATGAGTTCGCGCCCGGTCACCTGCAAGACGGCATCATATTGTGCGCCGTCGTTGCTGACAGCGACGCGGTAGGCCGCGCCCGGCGCGAGCGGCAACGCGCGGAGACGGTAGAAGGCCGAGAGAAAATCGTAAGTGCCGGAAGCCCCGAACGGCGTCGTTTTCGACGGCAGCGCGGAAACTCCGAGGGGCTGATTGTAGTCGAGCGAAACGTCGTCGCTCCGCGAGCCTTCGCGGATCACCTGCTGCGTGCGAAACGGCAGCCCGGTCGCCGGATCGACGTAGGCGAGGTAGTTGTTGTTGAGCGAGTAGAGCGCCGCGCTGACGATGCCGGTCGTCTCGACACGCGCGCGGAGTTCAAGCCCCTCGCGCCCGAAGTACGCGCCGCGACCCCACACCATGAGTTCGACGTGACCGGCGGTCGGGAAGTTTGAGAACGAGACGTTGTAGGTTAGTTTCTCGCCGGTGCGGTACGGGGCGGGGGAGAAGCCGCCATCGACGAGTTCGTTCTGCCGCTGCGCGCGAACGGGCGTCGTCTGAAGCGAAAGAGACACGAATAGCCCGACGAGTAAAAGCAGCAGCCGTTTTCGATGATACAAAAGTAATATCCCCTTCTGGTACGTCTGAGTCTTCGGGAGCGCGCAAGGTCGTCGCGGCCAGGGCGCGCCGCTTCCGGGCGTTACACGCCGGACGCCGCCGCTTCGTTCCCAAAGCTTCGGACGACGGGTCAAAGGTTGTCAAATTCCTTGAGCCACTCGCGCACCCTGACGCGCTCCGAAAGCAGCGCGGTGTGCCCCGTGCCTTCGAGCAGTTTGAGACGCGCGTGTGGAATCTTCTCGACCAGCACGCGCGCCGCGCCGACGCTGTTAATCAGGCGGTCGACCGTTCCCGCGACGACGAGCGTCGGCGTGGTTATTTCGCCGAGACGCGCACGCAAATCCGTGTCGCGGATAATGCGCAGACGCGACGCGTAGCCCTCGAACTCGACCACCGTCGTGTGCTCGTGAAACTGCCGTCGGTCAACGTCCGTCACGTCGGGGCTGAACAGCACATGTCGCGCCGCGCGCGTCCGGTACGCCTTCATCAGAGGATACGGCAATATTGAAAAGAGCGCGATGCCCAGATTGATTCTCAGGCGTTCGGTGAAGAAAGGAAACGTGTTGACCAGAATCAGCCGCTCGAAAATTTCCGGTCGCGCGAGCGCGGTCGCCATCGAGAGCAGCCCGCCGAAAGATTCTCCCAACACGGTCGCGCGCTCAAAGCCCGCATCGCGCACGATCCACGCGAGGTCATCGACCAACTCGCGCATCGTGTAACGCCCCATCCCGCGCAGCGGAAAGCTTATCACGGTGTGGTCGCGCCGGAGGTCGGCGGCTTGCTTGTAAAAAAGCTTGCCCGTCCCATCCAGCCCCGACACGTACACGAGCGGCGGCCCGCTGCCCTCGATCTGATATTTGGGAATCATTGACGGTTGACGCTACTCCGCGTTGGCTCCTTCTTCCATCTCTTCCAGAATGGCGACGGCGGCGCGTGCCGGGTCGGGCGCGCGAAGGATCGGACGACCAACGACGATGTAGTCAGCCCCGGCGCGGATGGCTTGGGCGGGCGTCATCACGCGCTTTTGGTCGTCGTGCGCCGCCCGCGCCGGACGCACGCCCGGCGTCACTATCAGAAAACCTTCGCGCCTCACTTCGCCGCGCACCAGACCGATTTCGTGCGGCGACGCGACGACGCCGTCGAGACCCGATGCGGCGACGAGACGTGCGAGCCGCGCAACTTGTGAATCGGGTGAGACACCGCCGACGCCGACCTCCGCCAACGTCGCGGCGTCGGCGCTTGTCAGCACCGTCACGGCGATCAACTTCGGAGAAGCGACGCCTTCATCCGCCGCCGTCTTGGCGGTCGCTTCGGCGGCGCGGCGCATCATCTCGCCGCCGCCCGCCGCGTGAACATTGAAGAGCGAGATGCCGAGACGCACCGCCTCGCGGCACGCGGCGGCGACCGTGTTCGGGATGTCGTGAAATTTCAAGTCGAGAAAGACGCGCCCGCCCGCGCCGGTGATTTCGCGCACTAAATCCGGTCCGGCGGCGGTGAACAACTGCGTGTTGATCTTGAACATCCCGGCGTGTTCGCGTAGCGCCGCGAAAAGCTCGCGCGCCTCCCGCGCGGTCTCGACATCGAGCGCGACGATCAACTTTGCTTGTATCGAATCAGTCGGCATCGTTCATCTCAAAATAAAGCCGGAGCAGCGGGAGACGGAAAAATAAACATGGTTCGACGGCGGCGCGATGAGCGATGAGCGACTCGGCACTGACACGCGGCGCGCGTGGTTCGAGTGGCGACGTTGATTTTTTGAAGTAGCCATTCGTCCCGGCTCGACGGTCTTTGCTCGACTGCACTTCGATCAACTCGATCTCCTCAACGGTCATCCCGTCCAACTCAGCAACGCGCGCGTCAAGCTGGCGGTCGAGCGCGGCGCACTTGTTTTCGTTGAACGTCCGGTCGCGGTCGGAGCGCGCGGCGGCGAGTTGCTGCTTGGCCTGCAACATCCCTTCGACGAGCGTCACCATTCGGTCATGCCGCGCTTTGTCGGCAGGGTCGAAAAGTTGATGGGTTAGTTCTCAAAATCCTTCAAACTCACTCTCGCTCAATCCGGCTTGCCGCAAAATGGAGCGAAGCGTTCCGGCGGCGACTTCTCTATGCTTGGGAACGGTGGCAGTGCGCATACCTTCGCGGGTGGACTTGGCAAATTTGACATGACTTCAGCTCTGACCCGCTTCCGTGAAACCAGCGGCCTCAAGCTTGCGCTTGACTTCACGGTAGGGCAGCGGCTTCACGCCGCAACCTCAACTTCGACAGTGCGGACATGCGGCGCGATAGTGGCGACGGGTGGCGTGAAATGAAGTTCCAAAGCGTCGCTTAGATTCTTCAAGGCTTCTTCTTCCGTCGCGCCTTGCGAAGCCACGTCCACCTCCAGACATTGCGCGATAAACCACACGCCCTCCTGCCAGACAATTGCGTTAAAATGTCGTTTCATCGGAAGTGAACCTCTTCGGGTGTAATGATGTTCCGCGCGCTTTCGACATCGGCGACGGCGCGCAGGAGGCGTTCACGGTTGGCGGGAGAGCGCAGGAGATACGAGGTTTCGTCGCGCACAGAGACGGCGATTTCAATCTCCTTATCCTTGAACAGCTTCTTGAGCGCGTCGAGAAAACTTTCGTCGAGTTCATCGGCTTTTACATGATAAATCGCGTCCATGATTGATTCCTTCCCGAGTATTGTCCTTGCATCTTAACGGTTTTAGCCCGGCGCTTCCACCAGCGCAATCTCATCGGGCGTCAGTTCATAAAACTCATAGACGAGCGCATCAATTTGCCGGTCGAGCGCGGCGCACTTGTTTTCGTCGAACGTCCGGTCGCGGTCTGTCTCGGCAACGGTGAAGTTTAGAGGAGGGCGACGAACTCATCCACGCTCAGGCCGGTTTGCCGGATGATCGCGCGGAGTGTGCCGCGATCAAGTTCCTTGTGATCGGGAACGGTGGTTTGCGCCTTCGGGTCAGCGCGTGTCAACGTGACATGGCTGCCTCGTCGCCTGTACACAACGAATCCCGCCTTTTCGAGCGCCTTGATGCATTGCGCGCCTGAGACAACGGGCAGTTTGCTCATGCGGCGACCTCGACCATCTCAACCCGGTCATCCGGTAGAGGCTCGCCCCGCGCTTGCAAGACTTCGATGTGCAGCGCGATGGCTTCCTGTATGTTCACCAACGCCTCTTCGCGCGTCCTTCCTTGACTGACGCAGCCGGGCAGACTGGGAACTTCGGCGACCACATAGCCGTCTTCGCCGGGATATAAAATAACTCGTCTGGTCATCGCACGATTCTCCCTTCGGGTCTCGGTTCAAATTACCAATATCCTGTCAGCAATTTTCGACAATCGCAATCTCGTCGGGCGTCAAGTCGTAGAGTTGATAGACGCGCGCGTCAATCTGCCGGTCGCGGGCGCGGCGCGCTTTGGTTCGTAGATAGAAGTATTGGGAGTTAGACCGTTTGGAGTTCGCGCACGTGAGCCATGTCGCGCCGTGCGAGTGGGCGGACTTGGGCGGCCATCAGCGTGACGACGGCGATGGTTTCTCCGGTGAGCGTCATGAATTCGACTTCGTAGCCGGCGCCGTTTTGATGGACGTGTACAACCGTCCCGATGTCGCCCGCCTTGAGCGCTGCTTCCGGGAGGTCTTCGGTTAAGACGGCGTATTCATGTTCTTTAATCATAACTTGGCCTCAAAGGATAAGCTGTGATGAAGCGTGGCGCAAACTCTCCGTGATCCAATTGCCAGACTGTGCGAACGCGAGGCGCGCGCGCGTCCGGTGTGTTTAACTCTCCATCCACTTCAAATCTTGGTCCGAAAGAGGTCTCATTACTTCCACTCACTTCGTAACGCTGCGCGTGTTCATGTAGCGCCTGCGCCATTATCTCCCAGTCTGCCGGATGGAATCCAAACTGGCTAAAGAACCGCGCCTTGCTCGCGCCATACAAATGCTCCGGGTTGAGCAGATATTCTGTAATCTTCGCGCGCTCGACCACAGCGAGATGTGCGTTCGGCAGTTTCATCCGTCCGTGCTTTCAACAATCGCAATCTCGTCGGGCGTCAAGTCGTAGAGTTGATAGACGAGCGCGTCAATCTGCCGGTCGAGCGCGGCGCACTTGTTTTCGTCGAACGTCCGGTCGCGGTCGGAGCGCGCGGCGGCGAGTTGCTGCTTGGCCTGCAACATCCCTTCGACGAGCGTCACCATCCGGTCATGCCGCGCTTTGTCGGCAGGGTCGGAAAAGTTGATGGTGCGGATTGGCAGTTGTGAGAGAAACTGACGATTTGCAGACAACCAACCGCCGCGAAACGGCGCGCTGACAAAAGGGAATAACCAACGCAGGATTTTTGAATTTAGTGTCGCCAGCAAATACTTCAAGCTTTGTTCTTGATAGTTTACTTTCCAAGTGATTCCGCCAACGTCCACGTTATCTAAGAAATGATTGCCATGAGTATCAAAAGCGGCGTAAAGCGACTCGACAAGGCGCGGCACACACAGTTTGATGCGTTCTTGAATCCCCAAGTTTTGGCTTCTCCCAAAACGATACCAGTCTTTACCTTTGAACTTCCCCCGCTCGCGCTCTTCGAGTCTTTTTTTGTTAGCAAGTAAATAATCTGCCGTCTTTGCTTGCTTACTTAAAATATCCTCGAATGGGATCAGTCTTGCTACTTCATCTTTGAAACTGTAAGGGAAAAGAATAAATTGTCGTTCAGGTAATTCCGTATAACGCTTAACGTCTGTTCCGCTTACAACTGGAAAAAGCAAATCCTTCTCGAATAACCATTCGATGCCAAGAGATTTCGAGCGTAGTTGCAAAGCGTTACTATCTTCCGCAACGAAATCTAGGATGAAAACGTCGTCTGCGCTTGTCTGAAGTCCAACGAAAATATCTGCGACATCACCTAACTTCTTGGGCATCCCGCTTAATTTTTCAAAAAGTCCAGCATCTTTGCCGATGGTGAAATTCCATTCGTCGGAGGTGATACGCGAAGCTGAAATTGTGCCTTCATCGCCCGCTTGTGATTCACGCCATGCGGCTGAATCTTTCACGCGCACAAAACGCATCTCATCACTCGCTGATTTATCAGCAAACAGTAAGCACGTGTAAGTCGTCGCGCCTTTGAAGACTTGTGCATCCCCAAAGTGGACGACTTGTGAAAGGTGTTTGCCTTCGGACAAATGTTTACGGAGCGGTGCGCCGTACTGCGCGTTAAAAAACTTGTGCGGCACGATGTAGCCGAGTCGCCCGCGTTCGTTCAAAAGCTGCAAGGCGCGTTCGATGAAAACAACGTAGATGTCATAATTGCCTTTGCTCGCCGCCGCGTAATGCTTTTTGAAGTAACCGACTGAAAGCGGCGTCGTCTCTTGCAATGTCTGAATGCGAATGTAAGGCGGATTGCCGACAATCGCGTCGAAGCCGCCGCGCTTCATAATCTCTTTGAACTTGTCGTCAAAATCCAGAGGATAGAGCTTGCGTTCTTCGTCGCTGTCGAAGAGTTGTCCGTCGAGGATGTCCCAGCCAATGAGAGAGTTTCCGTGAATGATGTTCTTGTCGAGCGAGGGCAACATCGTTTCCCGAAACTCTAGTTGATGCCCGCGCGCGCTCGCGGTCGTCTCGTCTTCCAGAAGTTTGAGGAACAGCGAGAGCTGCGCCACTTCGACGGCTTGCGCGTCGAGGTCAACCCCGTAAATGTTATTGAGCAGGATGTCTTTCTTCTGGCGCAGCGAAAGACGGAGCGTGCCGTCTGCGGCTTCGACGACAACCTTGCGCTTGACAGCCCGCGCGCGGTTCTTCTCTTCGTTGTAAAAGCCGGTGTGGTAGCGCAAGAGATAATCGTAAACACCGAGCAGAAAAGAACCGCTCCCGCACGCGATGTCGGCAAAGCGCATCCCGGCAATCTGCTCCGGCGTCCGCCCCGCGACGAGCTTGCCGATGGTGTTCTCGACGATGTAGGTGACGATGTATTGCGGCGTGTAATAGACGCCGCCCGCCTTGCGGACTTCGGGCTTCTCTTCAATCCGCGCCCGCTTGTCGGTGGCGATGATGACCTTGCCCAAAAAACGCTCGTAGATGCTGCCGAGAATGTGGACGGGCAGCGCGTTGAAATCGTAAGGCGAATTGGTGTGCGCCAGGCTCTCGCGGATGCCGGCAAAGACCCGCTCATCAACTTGAAAATCGGGCGCGTCGAGCAAGGCGTGTCGCTTGAAGATGATCCCGTTGTAAATCCCGTCGAGCCGCTGCGAAGCCGCGACGAAACTCTGCCAGACAGCGCCCTTCGTGCCGAGCCTTTCGACAATCGGTTCAGGCTCGACCAACTTGTCTTCCAGAAAACGCATAAAGACCAGACGATCCAGCGTGCGCTGTGTGACCTCGGTCAACTCCTCGCTGTTCAAATGCGGATTTCTGTTTTTGAAAGAACGCGCTAACTCATCCCTGTATCCGTCAAGCTCGTGGAGGAATGATTCATCAATGCTTTGATAACCGCCGCCGAGCGCGCTTTGTTGTTTGCCTCTGCCTTTTGGCCGGGGCAATGTCGCCGCGTACTTTTCCAGCGAACCGCCGGTCACGGCTTCGCGCGAGAACAAGTAATAGATCTCCTTAAACTTCTCCGCGTCCGCATAGTCGGTGTAAGCAAACTTTTTGACCGCGCGCTGTAGCGAGGTTTCAACGTCCGGCTTATAACGGCAATCGAGCACGCGGAACTGCTCGAAGTCGGTCAGCACGGCGAGCGGCGTCTGGCTGTTCCAACCGTAGCGGATCGTCTGGAAATAATTGTCCCGCGTGTCGATATCCGCGCGCGGCTTTTTCGCTTCGACGTAAAAAAGAACGTCCCGAAAATTCGGCGCGAGAAAAGCATAGTCGGCGCGCTTCCTCGCCTGACTGACATTGACGCCACGCTCGACTTTTACTTCCTGCTCGTAAGGATTGGTTTGCTGTTCATGGTTGACATCCCAGCCGAGCGCAATCCAGAACTTGTCTATAAAATCCAGCCGCGCCTGCGCTTCCGAATACGAGGCGGATAAATACTGCTTTTCGTTTCGCTGGAAAACATCGGCTAATTGCTTGACCCGTGCGAATGATTCGTCGAAGTTGTGGGGTGGCGGCTTCATTGCCTCAATCTTCCATTGTTCGGGGCGGGTAGCGGTTGAGTCTATCTATGTTTGAACGGCGCGGCTCTGTTGATGCTCATGCAGCGTCGAACTCTGTGGCGCGACACCCGACGGCTTCGTCGAGCGTGCGCAGTCCGTGTTTATCGACGAGCGCGGCCAGCCCGTCGTTGATGTCGCGCGCGATGCCGACGCCCTCGTAAACCAGACCCGTATAAACCTGCACCAGCGATGCCCCGGCGCAAATCTTTTCCCACGCATCAGCCGCGTCGAAAATCCCTCCGACGCCGATAATCGCGGGCGTGCCCTGCGTCAGTTGATAGAGCGCGGCAATCACCCGCGTCGAGCGTGCGCGCAGCGGCGCACCGCTCAGCCCGCCCGCCCCGCACGCCGCGACACGCTCCGGGAGAGTGCGCAACCCGTCGCGACTCGTCGTCGTGTTG
>JBGTHJ010000500.1:0-10173 GCA_041746175.1 Pyrinomonadaceae bacterium | reverse complement strand
TCGCGGGTTTCGGAGCAGACCCGGCGGCGGCGGCGTGGGCGACAACGTTGGCGGCGCGCGAGTCGTGCGACGCGGCGAACAAGAACAACACGGCGACACCGGTCGCCAGCAGCAGACCTGTGGACAAACTTATACGTGTTTGCATGATCCCTCCTGAGGACAAAGCCGTAGCTAGAGGTTGCGCGAATGCGAGGCGCGCTAGGGGTTGGTCGTCTGGGTTGCTGGTTGGAATCCGTCCGTGCGATTCGGGTTGCCGCCGGTCTATTTTTTCGTGCGCTCAAAGAAAGAAGGGTGAGGCTTGCCGACGATGAAGAGCGTTGAACCAAAAGCTCAAGATGCTCGATTCGTATAACACACTGATTCGCATGAACGTGTTTCGACGCCGGCAGCCGTAGCCGACAAAATCATGACGTGCGGCCCCCGACATCCGACACCGGCTCGCTCATCGGTCGTCCGTTATGCGCTCCGCCCCCGACTTCGTAGACTCGCGTGGGAACGCATGTTATGATTTTGCCGCAGTCGATTTTTGCTGTCTCCCCAAATGTTTTGGCCGGTATTCGGCGGTTTTACAGAAGTAGTTTTTCGATGCCTGCACGCTCTCTTTCCCGCGCCATCATCTACGTGTTCGCCGTGTCGTTGTTGCTCGTCTGCGCGTGGTCGGTACGCGCGCAGGAGGTGGACGACGAGTTTGGCGACGACGCTGCCGACCCCGTCAAAGTTTTCAATCGCGGACAGGACGCGCACGACAAAGGCGACTTGCAAGCCGCGCTTGAGTTCTATCAGGAAGCGCTGCGGATGCGCCCCGAATTTCCCGAAGCCGAATTCCAGAGAGCGCAGGCGTTGCGCGGGCTGCAACGCGAGCCGGAGGCGGAACAGGCGTATCGCCGCGCCGCGCAACTGCGTCCCGATTGGACGCTGCCGCCAACCGCGCTCGGCATGATGCTCGTCACACAGAAACGCGACGCCGACGCCGAACCGCTCCTGCGCCGCGCGCTCGAATTAGACGACGGCAACCGCTCTGCGCTGAACACGCTCGCCGACCTCCGCCTGCGCGCGGGCGATAAACAAGGCGCGCTCCAACTGTGGCGACGGGCGACCGGCGAGAGCCTCGACGTTGATACCAACGTCGAACTGTGGCGCGGGCGTTGCGAAATCGAAAGCGCGGTCGATGCTAAAACCGGACTCGGTTGCTACGACCGTTTGATCGCGGCTGACCCGGACTTCGTTCCGGCTCGTCTGAAGCGCGCGGAGTTGCGCATCGAGGCTGGCGACCGGGAAGCCGCGCTGGAAGACTTGCGCGCGGTCGAAGCGAGTTGGCATAACAAGCGTGTGCCGCCGCCGACCATTCTCGAACACGTGCTCGCGCTGGCGAGTTTGTACGCCCGCGCCGGCCAGCGAGATTACGCGCTGGAGGTGCTCGGCAGACTCGACACCGAGACGCCCGAAGCGACCGCGCTCCGCGAGAAGATCATCCTTTCGGCTGCCGACGGCGACAATCCTGAAGTTCGCGCGACGCTCGAAAAGATCATCGACCGCGAACCGCGCAACGCCGCGACGCTCGCCCAACTCGGCGCGCTGTATCGGACGGTGGATGCGGCGCGCTCGCTTCAGTTGTACCAGCAGGCGGTGGAAATCGACCCGCGCAACGTCGAATATGCGACCGGCTACGGCGCGGCGCTCGTCCAGTCGCGCAGTTTCGACCGCGCGGCAGCCGTGCTCAAACAGGTCGTCGCCGCCGCGCCGGACAACTATGCCGCGCACGCCAATCTCGCCGCCGCGCTCGATGAACTCAAGCAGTACCGCGCCGCGCTCGCCGAATACAAATGGCTCAACCAGCGGCGGCCCGAACTCGCCGTCACCTATTTTTTCATCGCGCGGGCGCACGACCTGCTCGGCGAATACGCGGCGGCACTCGCCTCCTACGAAGCATTCCTTGCACGCGCCGACGCCCGAACGAACAGTCTGGAAATCGACAAAGTCAACCTCCGTCTGCCGACTCTGCGCAACCAGATCAAACGCGGAGAAGGCGTGAAGAACAAAGGAAAGGACTGAGCCGCTCGTGATGAACCGACCGCGACACACCCATCCGTTCATCTCACGACACCGTGCGCGCATGTTCGTGTTTTGCGTCGCGTGCGTGCTCGCGGCGCTCGCGTGTACGCCGACGGGCGTTCGCGCTCAGCCGTCGCAGGAAGACCGCCCGCCCGACGCCGCGCCGCCGCCCGTCAAGTACATCCCGGCGGAAGACATCGCGCGTTTGAATGCCGTGGGCGACGACCTCAAAGAACGCACCAAGTTTAGTATCGAACTGTCCGAAACGCGCCTGCATCGCGCCGCCGGGCGCACAAGCGCGGGCGACCACATCGCCGCCGGAAGAGAGTTGGGCATCTATCAGGCGGTCATCGCCGACGCGATTCATTTTCTTCAACAGAAGGGCACGCGCAAAAGCAACGGCGCGATAGACAACAAGACGCGCGACCTCTTCAAGCGTCTCGAACTTACGCTCCGCAATCACGCCCCGCGCATCGAGACGATCAGACGCATCACGCCCTCCGATGAAGCCTACAACGTCAGAGAGGCTTACGAGTTCGTCCGCGATGCGCGCGCCGAAGCCCTCAACTCTTTCTACGATGACACGGTGATTCGCAACACCCCCAAAGAGAAAGACAGGTCTCCCGGCGACCAACGCAACAAAAGCGCATCCGACCCGCCACCCGGCAGCCGTCAAAACCCTTAGCCCGACCGACTCTCTGAAATGATGTCCAAATCTTTAACTCGTCGCGCACGTCTCGTCGCGCTCGTCGCTGCGGCGCTTCTCTTCCGCGCGCTGCTTCCGTCGTTCGCCGCCGTCGCCGCGTCGCGCGCGGTTCAACGCGAGCACCTGACGCCGCCGGAGATAGAACAGGTGCGCAACAATCAACAACTCTCGAAGCGCACAGAGGTTTTCATCAAAGCCGCCGAACGTCGGGTGCTCGCGCTCACAGACCGCGCGGCGATGCAACAGCAGGCGCAGAAGGAGTCTGAAATTTGGGGCGACCTCGCCGCGAGCACGCGCCCGCAACTCATCTCCGACCTCGCGAAAATTCTCGAAGAAGCCGTCACCAACATCGACGACACCGCGCTCAAAACTCAAAACACCGCGCTGCTCGCCAAGTCGCTCCAAAAGCTCGCGCAAGCCGCGACGCGCTTCCTTCCTCAACTCGCCGCCCTGCGCGAACGCGCCGCAGACGAAGCCGAACGCAACCAACTCGAACTCGCCATCGAAGCCGCCGAAGAGATCGTTGCCGCCGCGACCAAACACCCCGTCGTCGAAGACGACAAAGGCAAAAACGCCAAAGGTAAAAACTAAAGCGGTTTGCAAATCAGCGTCCGGTCGGCGGTCAGCCTGCGGTTGGTTTTCCCGTCTTCCCCGTATTCGTTTTTGACTTCTCGCCCGGTTGTTTATTCCCTCGCTTGCTTAAGCGCATCGGTGGCGCGGCGGAGGGCTTCGATGATGCGCGCGGCGGCTTCGCGTGGGGTGGTGGTGTTGCGGTCGTCGATGGCTTGACGGAGGTCGGGGAGGGGTTGCGCGGCGTAGCCGGTGTAGAAGCCGGGCGCGTAAATCTGGTGTTTGTACCACGTGCGACCGCGCAGACCGCGCGCGTCTGTGAGCGCGCGTTCTGCGTTGATGAGCGCGTCGTTGATGCGTCGGAGACGGGAGACGGCGCGCGCGTGCGCGTCGTCGGCACGGGTGCGCGTCGAGTCAAAATCGGAGAGCGTTTCGCGCCGTCGCTCGTTGAGCCGCGCGGCTTCGTCGGCGAAGTCTTTGACGGCTTCGAGCAGAGCTTTGGCGTCGTAAGAATCGTCGAGACGGAGACGCTGCGCGGTGCGCTGCGTCTCGTTGGCGAAGTCGCGAATCTGCGTCGCGTAGTCGGCGTAGTCGAAGGGCAGCGCGCGGGCTTCGGAGAGTCGCAGGGCAATCGTGCCCCAAATCTGCGCGGCGGCGACGTGATAACCGAAGGTCGGGTCGCCATGCTTCTCCATCCAGTTGAACGAATCGTAGATGGAATGGTAGACGCCGTAATCGCCGCCGAACCCCATGTCGAGCGACGGCACGCCGAGATGTTGCAGGAACGGTGTGTAGTCGGAACCCGAACCGAGCGCGCCGATGCGTGCTTCGGCGACCGGCGTGGCGGCGGCGGGGGTGGCGGCGGTTAATCCGGCTTCGGGCTGCGCCTCGCGCGTGCGTTCCTGCCACGCCTGATAGACGCTCTTGCCCGTTCGCGGGTCGCGCACGTCGCGCGCCGCCCCGCGTATCAGACGCCAGAACGACGGCACCGACGCCGCGCCGAAGTTGGCACCCGATACCGCCGCGTCCATGTTCAAATACGCGACCGCTTTTTCTCTCAACTCGGCGGCGTGCTGCTCGACCCACTCGGTCGAGCCGATGAGGCCGTACTCTTCCGCGTCCCAACTGCACAACACAATCGTCCGGCGCGGCTTCCATCCCGCGCGGACTAATTCGCCGAGCGCGCGTCCGACTTCGAGCATCGCCGTCGTGCCGCTGTTCGGATCGACCGCACCGAACACCCACGCATCACGATGATTGCCGAGGATGACCCAGCGGTCGGGTTCGTCCGCGCCGTCGATACGCGCCTCGACGTTCCAGATGGTTCGCGTCGCGTAGTCCATGTCGGTCTTCAGACGCACGCGGACATCCGACGTTCCGCCGACGCGATACGCGAACGGTAGCCCGCCCTGAAATCCTTCGGGACGCACCGCCCCGCGCAACGGTTCGAGCAGACGTTGCGCGTCGCCGTAGGAGATTGGTTGAACGGGGATGCGCGGCATATTGGTCGCCTTGTCGCGGCTGAGACGCGGCGTGCCGGGAATCGACGGCGTGCCCGGCGTCAGCGGGTCGCCCGGATACTCGAACAGATACTGCACCGAGCCGCGCTGCGCCGACTGCGCCGGACGCCACGGGCCTTCCGGGTACGCAAGCCCCTGCGCGTAGCCGTCGTCCGCCGGGTCGGAATAGATGATGCAGCCGACCGCACCACGCTCTTCCGCGACCTTCGCCTTGACGCCGCGAAACGAGCGCCCGTAACGCGCGATGACGATTTTGCCGCGCACGTCCACGCCCAACTGCTGCAACGCTGCGTAGTCGTCCGGCAAACCATAATTGACATAGACGAGCGGCGCGCTCACGTCGCCCGACGGGCTATAGCCGTTAAAGAGCGGGATGATGTTCGGATGTCCCGATGTCGGGTCTTGAGCAAGTACGGGTTCTTGCAAACGCAGACGCTCGCGGCGCGGCGCGATGAGTTCGACGATGCTCGGCTGGCGCGGGTACGGGAGGAGCACTTGATACTCGACGAGTTCGGCACGCCAACCGTAGCGACGTAGTTGGTCGCGGACGTAGATCGCCGTCCGGTAATCGCCGGGCGTGCCCGCGACGTGCGGCTCGGCGGTCAGACGCCGCAGGTGCTCGCGCGCCGTCGCGGGTGACGGGTAGCTGCGAAACTTTTCTTCGAGCTGTCGTTGCGCCGCCGCCGTCGCGGTCGTGAACCCGTCGAGCGCGCCAACCTCGTCGCCCGTCCCCCCCGTCTGCGAGCGCGCATCGCCCGCACCGAAAATAAAAGTCGCCGCCAACGCGAGCGCGCACGCCTTGCGCGTGATTCTCTTCATCCGCTTTCTCCATTTACAGTTATTGGACGTTTGTGAACCGCTCCGGGTGTTTCAACGTAGAATCAGTGTACGCGAAAGCGGTCGAATAAGGTAAGGAAGGAAAAGCCAGAGCTGACATGGACAACCGATACTATCCCGGCGTCGAAGCGGACGCGACCCAACTGGCGACCGAACTGCGTCGTCTGTTCGACTCTAAACAGGCTTACGAACTACAGATCATGCAGGTCGGCACGGCCACCGTGCTCCAGGCGCGCAAGTCGGGCACGCTCCGCGACCTGACGGGGCTGTCCGCCGCGCTGACCATCAAAATTACGCCGGAGCACGGCGGCACGCGTGTCGAAATCGGGATGCAGAAGTGGTTCGACAAAGCGGCGGTCGCGGCGGTCGCAGTCTTTCTTTCGATGGGCGCGTTGCTCGCGTTGCCCGCGCTCGGCGCGTACTGGCAATACAAGATCACCGAAGACGCATGGAAGATTATCGAAGCCCACATCACGCGACAGGCGGGCGGCTACGTCCCGCCGATGCCCGGACGCTGTGGGACGTGCGGCGCGGTCACT
This sequence comes from Pyrinomonadaceae bacterium, assembly GCA_041746175.1. GTDB lineage: Bacteria > Acidobacteriota > Blastocatellia > Pyrinomonadales > Pyrinomonadaceae > JBGTHJ01. The sequence continues at coordinate 3,949 of JBGTHJ010000500.1, read as the reverse complement.
AATTCAGCCTCGACTTTCTGTTCCACCTGCGGCTCAGACCTCCGCATCGGACTCGCTTGCAACTCCTGCGGCGCCACGCAAAAAGATACCTCCGCACGCTTCTGCAACCGCTGCGGCAAACCACTCTCAACATAAGAGCCGGTGTTGGAGACTTGATGCCGGAGACCGGTTAATGACTGGCGAGCGCCACGCTCCCATCAACGTCTAGCCCCCCGCCACAAGTCGCTCGCCGCTGTCTCTTGACACGCCGCGCGAATCGTCATAGAACACCCGTGCTTTATCAACCCTGATGAATTGAGTTGTGATCCCATGAAACTTTTCCCCGTGCTCGCCCTGCTGGTTCTGTTCATGTCTCTGTGCAACATGCTGAACAGGAACACGAGCCAGTCGAACACCAACAGCAACTCCGGCAACGCGAACAGTTCCACGACGACGACAACGGGCGGCGGCAGTAGTTCAACCGCCATGTCCGAAGACGAGAAGCACAAGCTTTTTCAAGCGGCGGGAATGACGCGCGATCAGGCGACTATTCTCGAAGTCACACGCCGGGTTGGTCTCACCAACGAGAACAACATGCCGAGCGATAGCTATCAGGATTTCGTCAAAGCACACATGAACTGGGCGATTAAGAACGCCGACTTCATCCGCGAAGTCAGCACCCCTGAGAAAGCCAAAGAGTACGTCGCCAAACACAAGTAGATGCGTTCATTCACCAACTCTCACGTCGGGAGTGGCAAGCGCAAGGATATTCTTCTTGCTCCTGCCGCGTCTCCAACTGTGGAGATGCGACTATGAATCAACGGACGGCGTTGCTCGTCATCGACGTGCAGGTGGGGCAAATTGAAGAACCGCGCAAGGCTTATCGGGGCGGCGATGTCGTGGCACGCGTCAAGACTCTCATCGAACGCGCACGGGCTTCGAGCACGACCTCTGTCATCTACGTGCAGCACGACGGAGACGACGGCTCAGCCCTCGCGTTCGGCTCGGAAGGTTGGCGGCTTCATCCCGCGATTGCCCCCGCCGCCGGCGAGCCGGTGATTCACAAACGCGCCGCCGATTCGTTCCACGAAACATCGCTCCGCAGCCTTCTCGACGCCGGGGGCATCGCGCGCCTCGTCATCGTCGGGTGTCGCACGGAATACTGCGTCGATACGACGTGCCGTCAGGCGGTCTCGCTCGGCTACGATGTGACGCTCGTCCGCGATGCGCACACGACGACCGACGGCGACCACCTGACGGCGGCGCAAATCATCGCTCATCACAATTCGACGCTCGCCGATTTCGGCAACGACCGCCACGTCGTCACGCTCAAATCGACGGACGAAACCGAGTTCGACTAAACCGCGTTACTTCCCGTCACCCGCGCCCGACAATAAACGTCCAAAAAACATGCGAGCCCGCGCCGTTGCATTGCAAACGCATGGTAATGTCGTTATGTTGATGCCGCATCGTCTGAATGTTTTTAGTTAGCCGAATTTCCGGCGGGAAAAATCCGCGCGAGTGTGAAATAATGCGTTGACCATCTGCGCTACATTTTAACGAAATGACTGACAACAGCTTACCCAACCCGACAATCCTGATTGTCGAAGATTACGAAGACACGCGCTTGACGACGCGCCTCGCTTTGGAGAATCACGGTTATCGCATACTCGAAGCGGGCAACGGCGAGACGGCGGTCGAAGTCGCGACGCGCGAACTCCCCGACATAATTCTGATGGATATCAGCCTGCCCGGTTTGGACGGACTCGGCGCGGTTAAACGGATACGCGAAAATCCCGGCATGAAAGATAAGGTGATCGTCGCCGTCACCGCGCATCAAGAGACGGACTACCGCGCCAAAGCCCTCGCCGCCGGATGCAACGCCTACGTCACCAAGCCAATTGATTTCGACTGGCTCAATGACCTCCTCAAGAATCTCCTGCCCTAACGCACCACGCGCCGATGTTGCAACCCACAGGCACGCACCTTTCCCCACGACGAAACTTTGCGTCGTACGCCGACGTTCTAGCCAGTGTAACGTCGCTCGCCTGTTTCTGACCCAATATCGGAGGGACTCAATGTTTTGTCAAAATTGCGGCGCTGAGACTGCGCCGGAGTTGAGCTACTGCAAGCGTTGCGGCGCGAATGTGAACGTCGCGCTCGCACACCACACCGGCCCGACGCAGATCAGTCTGACCAAACCGATTGTCGCCATCGGCGCGTTGATGAGTGTGATTACGCTCGGCGGGTTCGTCCTCCTCATCTTCGCCGCGAGCGAACTGGTGCGTTCCGCCAAAATGGGCACAGACCCCGTGATGGCGATGATCATGGCCGGCATGATGATGATTACCGCCATCGACATCCTGCTGATCTGGCAGATGTCACGCATCATCAAACACTCGCTCAACGCCGCAAACACGACTCAACCGAAAGCGTTCACGGCCAACACCCAACCGCCCCCCCAAATACGCGCGCCGACGCCACAGCCGGTTCCCGTTTCGAGCGTCACCGAAAACACGACCCGCACGCTCCGAACGTCCCACGATGAACCGGGCTTTTGAAGTCGCGTCTCCGAAGTGATCTGCCACCGTTCTCAAAAAAAGCCGCGCCCGCCGTGTTTCATCGGTGAAATTTTGTTTTACCTTTGCCCGAAACGATGCTATAGTGCGCGGCAAGTCAGAGCGCCTTCGCACTTTTGGCGGAGCAGAAACGAAATTTCACGACGGTGTGCGCTTCACTGTAGGGGGCAGCCGCCGGAAGCAGCACGAAGGAGACAAGAGAGATGAGCAACACGAAGCGACCGAGAGTGAATCCGCTTAGCCGCCGTCCACGGCAGCAGCGGCTGGTGATGGCGGTCAGAGGCGGGGCGGGCGCGGGCAAGAGCCACTTCATCCGCAGCATGTCCGAAGCCGGGATGGGACGCCTCTGCATCTTCGATGTCGAGCGCAAGTCGCGTCTGTTGAAGGGCGTCGGGACGCAGTTTGACGGTCTCGAAATCGAGCACCCCGACGAGTTGCCGGAGTTCATCGACTGGGCGCTCTCCGGCGAAGGCCGCGAGCAAAACTACGGTTGCTACGCGCTCGACTCGTGGGCCGGTTACTTCAGCGCGAAGCATAGCGAGATGGTCGCGGCGGTGCGCGAACGCACAGGCGACCCGCTCGCGCAACCGTCGGCGGAAGAACTCGCCGCCGACCAGATGGTCTTGCAGGGCGTGCTGCGCCGCCTGTGTATCGAGAGCGGCAAGTCGGTCGTCATCGTCGACCAGATTCCGGCGAAGGGGAAAGAAGCCAAAGAGGACAACGAAATCGGACGTGTCCTGCCGATGACGGCGAGCGGTCTGGAATACTTCGTCGATGTGATGGTGGAGGTTTCTTTGCAGGAGCGCGCGGGCGAGATCGTGCGCGTTTTTCAAGTGGTCAAATCCAACAGCGCGGCCTTTGAAGTCGGTTTTGAACTCGTCGGCGATGTGACCTTCAAAGACTTCCTCGACCACATGATGCGCGAGTCGGGCGGCGACCTGTCCATTGACGCTCCGCAACCCTCGCCCGTGCCGGAGACGCTCGACGAGAAGCCCTCGCCGCTCTCGCTCGTCGCGCCGCAGATGACCGTTCAAGAACTCATCGTCAAGGCCGAGAAGTTAGGTTTCAAACAGGCTGATGTTGTGACCGGCGCGAAGGTTTATCACAGCCAGCCCAACATCTATCGTCTGACGCCCGAACAAATCGCCGACCTCGACCGGCGCATCACCGCCCGCGTCGAGAAGACGCAAGCCGCGACGCCGGAGACAACCACCGTCGGCACGTCGAAGCAGCCGGCGACGACGACCGCCGACGCCGCGTCTTCAAAATCCCAACCCGCACGCAATCTCAAACGCGCCTGAAGTCGGGGAGCGACGCGTGTGGCTCCGGGAAATTCCCGGCGGCGCAAAAATCGAAAGCAGAGGCCGGTCTTTAAGCGACCGCCTCTGCTT
>JBGTHJ010000499.1:0-1876 GCA_041746175.1 Pyrinomonadaceae bacterium | reverse complement strand
GTTGCTGACGGTCAACAAGTCGCGCGCCGGTGTTTTTTATTCGACGGTGAAATTGACGCGCTGGGTCGAAGACTTTTTGGCGGCGTTGTCGGTGGCCGTAATCCGGAGAGTGTAACGACCGGGAGCGAGCGTCGCGAGTTGGATATCAGCCGCGTAGGGGATGCGCGAAAGATCGACCACGCCCGTCGTGTCGATGCGTCGCGCGGGCGGCGTGATGACGGGTTGATTGTCGCGGAGAACCTGCATCTGGATCGTCGCGTCGAGCGGCTTGTTGCCGCGCGCGGCGTTGTAGATGAGGGTCAGAAAGCGGAGCGGCGTGGTTCGCCGGAAGCGTCTGTCGATGCTGATTTCGATGGGCGGTTCGCTTCCGTTTTGACCGGCGGTCTCTGCGCCGGGGGCGGGAGGCTCGCCGACGAAGATGCTGCTCAACACTAATCCGCTTTTGGCAAGGTCGGGAATCCTCACCCACTGGATAGCGCTGCCGGTCAGCCCCGTGAGACGGTCGCGCGCCGCCACGCGCACCTGATAGAGGCCGGGTGGGAGACGTGCCTGATGCGCGTGGACGAGCCGGTTCGGTTCGGTCGCCGAAACGGTTTGTGGGTTGAGCGAATAGCCTTTTTTGAAGGTCGAAACGGCTTTCCCCCGGTCGTCGTAAACCGCGCCCGCGATGTCCACTCCGGCCCGCCGCGCCGCCGCAGTTTCGACCGGGTCGGCGTCAACCTGCATCGATGCCGCCAAGACCGCGCCTTGTCCGGGCATATCCACGTATCCAACCGTGACGGCGGTGGGAAGCGTCTTCTTTGGAATCAACGAGCCAAGCGTGGCGAACAGTTCGCGCTCTTCGGGCTTCAAGGTCGAGGGCTTGTTGGCAGAGTCGGGTTTAGCAGCGGCGGCGGCGTCTTCCGTCTTCGCCAGCCCTTCCAGATAGCCGCGACGAACCTGCACTTTGAGTTCGGGACGGTCTTTGATGCGGACTTCGATGCGGCGAAATCTCTGATCGCGCCGCTCGGCCTGTTCGGGACGCCACGCCAGCAGATAGTACACGGATGTTTCTTTGAGGATGTTAGCGACTCCGGCATCGAGCGCGTTCGTGTTGAGCACGGCGCGCCCGCCCGTGTCGGCGGCGAGCGTGCGGAGCGCATCCTGCGACGCGCTGATCTCGCCCGACCGCGCGCGGTCGAGCCTTCCCGTCAAATCGAAGGTCGTGTCGGATGCGTCGAACGATGGAGACGGACTCAGGCCGCGCGCGTCGATGGCGTAAACCACGACCCCGGCACGCGCCGCTGCGTCGGTCACACGCCGCAGTCTGGTTTGCGTGTCGTCGGATTGATTGTCGAGAAAGAAGCCGTCTGACAAAAAGAAGACGAGCTTGCGACCGGGCAACTGCGCGGAGGTCCGCGCCAGGCTTTCGAGCGTCGAAAGAAGATCGACGACCGAGCGGTTGTACTGCTGGACGATGCTGCGCGCACGCGCTTCGACGATGTTTCTCGCCGATTCCGGCGGAAGTCCCGGATTGTCTTGCAGAAATTTTTCGACGTAGAAACTGAGGATGTCGCGGTCGCCGCGTTCTATGGCATAGGCGATGTATTCGCTCAACGGTGGGCGGTCGAAATCGCGCGCGGTGTTCGCGCGGTACTTCAAACGCGAGACGGCTTCGCGCAACATCTCTTTGTCGTCGGTGAACTGTTGGAGAAAACCCAGTTGCCCGCTCGTCGTCACAATCGCAACCTGATCGGACGAACCCATCTCCTGCTCGATGAAACGCTCGATGGTTTTGCGCGTGCGTCCGGCGCTGTCGGGGTTGAGGTGGAGGTCGTCGATGAAGAAAACGAATGTCCGCCCGCGCTGCTGTATCGCCGCCTGCGCGGGGACGACG
>JBGTHJ010000498.1:0-10585 GCA_041746175.1 Pyrinomonadaceae bacterium | reverse complement strand
GCGACGCGCGTCCGCGCCACAGGCGACGCCGCGACGCTCGTTCAGGCCGACGGCGAACTCATCGGACACCTCCCGATGACCTTCGAGATTCATCCCGAACCGCTCGAAATCATCGTCCCGTGAACCCGGTTTGACGAATTTGCAGAAACCCGCACACAATCATGGCGTCAGTGGTGGTGGCGGAAGGACTGCGCCCTTGACGAAGTGCGGGCTTCCGCACTACGCATAGCTGCGTAAGTCGTGTCGCACATAAAATGGAGGCATCGCCCGGGAGCGCAAGCCTCCGGCTTGCATTGAGCGTTCGGAGAACGCGAACAATCGAGAGTGCTCTGCGCACGCTTGCCAGCGGGACGCTTCCAGTTCCCGGCACTCACCCCGGCATAATTTTTCATCCACCGCGCTTCCGCATCTCTTCGACCACGCGCCTGATTCCCTCTTCGACGTTGAGCCACGCCTTGTCCCTGTTTTTCCATTCTGTGACGGGAGAACTCTTTTGGGGGAGAGGCTCTAAATATGCGAACGGAGCATGTTTCCATCCGGTGCGTCGGAGAATGACGGGAATCACACGCGCTTCGCCGTTCGCGTCGCGTTCGAGGGCGCGCTTCCCCTCTATTTCGGAACAGTAATCGGAGGCCATGAAGTCAGGGCTGACGAGCAGGAGGATGATGTCGGCGCGTTCGAGATTTTCGTCGATCTTCTGTTTCCAGTCGTCGCCCGCGTTGATGTCGCGGTCGTCCCACGTTTCGATCAGTCCCTGACTTTGCAAGATTTTCAGGTTAACGGCGAGTTTGTTTTTCAGCGTATCGTCTTTGTGGGCGTAGCTGATAAAGACGCGGAAGGAACTTTGACGGGCATCGCGTGCCGGTTCTTTCCGGCGCGTGCCTTCGAGGTCAACGCCGTTCAGGAGTGCGTAAACGTCGATGTTGACCAATTCGTTGCCGACCGCTTCCGGTAATGTCCTGACACCGTTCTGCTCCATCACAAGCAACTTCTGATAGGCGATGGACGCATCGGGGTGGTCGGGCAGTGGGACAATTTCGAGCGGTTGCATACGGATGTCGCGGTGGATACGCTCGAAGTCGGAGCGGACGACGGCGAGCAGGCGGCGACGGTTTTGCGCGGGGCCGAGGATGTTGATAAAGACTTTCTTGTCGGGCACGTCGGCCTTGACAAGCGCGCGGCAGCCTTCAAAGTCGAGGACGACCCCGGTGCGCCAGTATAGTCGGCCTTCGCTGAGCACGTTGGTGCGGACGATGAATTGCGGGAGCAAGCCTTCGGGTAGCACCGCGTAGTGATACTCAAAGTTCAGACACGCTTCCGGCGCGAACTCCCCGGTTGCGGGCGGCTCTTGTTTGTCGAGCAGTTCGGGAATCAGGTAGTGCGTGTCGTCGTCGGGGTAGCTAAAGCAGAGCCGGAACTTCTTCATCAGGTCGATGATGAAGCGGTGCATGTGTGAGGGATAAACTTGCGTGTCGAGAATCTCCGCGAGGTCGCCGAGACGAATCTCGCCGCGTTGTGCATCGAGCTTTTTCGAGTTGATGATTTTGTAGATGCCTTCGGTGACCCAGTGCGGATTAAGGACGTGCATGTCCTGCATTCGCGGGTCGTCGCGGTAGTTGAGAACGACGCCGAGACGATGGAGGAAACCCGCCAGCGTCTCTTGCGCGGCGGTGTCGGTCTCGCCGTGCTCCGTACAGCACGCGCGATACTCGTCGAAGTTCAGGTAGTTCTGCTTCATGCCCGCCAGTTTGTCTTTGATGTCGAACCACGCGGCGGGAAAGGCGGCGCGCAGATCGGCGAGGCCGTCGGTTTCGCGCTCGATGATTTTGCGGAGTTCTTCGATGCCCGTCTCGTCCGCGCAGTCGGTTTCGATAAACTTGCGAACGAACGGGTACTTTCCTTGTAGCCCGCGACGGTTCACGTCGAAGGGAAACTCTTTGATTTTGTTGAGCACGACGATGACGGGCGACTCGCCGCCGAAGCTTTCGATGAGTTTGAGCCAGTAGTCGGCATCCGCATCTTCGACGCCCTCGCGCCCGCTGAGAACGAGCAGGTAGAGGCTGCGCTGTGTGAGAAAAAATTGATGCGTGGCGTGCATAATCTCCTGCCCGCCGAAGTCCCAGACGTTCAAACGCACGTCCTCGCTCCCGTTGAGCTTCAAGTCCCATCCGGTAATCCTGATGCCCTCGGTCATCTTCTCTTTGGGGTCGAACCGACTCTTAGTAACCAACTGTTTGACGAGCGAGGTCTTGCCGACCGCCCCGCGCCCGACGAGAATCAACTTGGCCTCGTTCAACGGGCGACGCTCGCCGCCACGCGTGCGAAAGTAGTATTCGAGAATCGCGGCGGGTTTGCCCACCTCCCCAACCTCACCCCACCCCGGCCCCAAAACTTCCGCCGGTAAGCCAAGCGCATCATTCCCGCGAAGGTAAAGCTCTTCGAGAAGCTTGAGCTTTCGCAGCGACTCCGGCAGCGTCGCGAGCTGGTTGCCGGAGAGGTACAGCCGCTGAAGCTGCGTCAACTTGCTGATTGACTCCGGCAGCGTCGCGAACTGGTTGTCGGAGAGGTTCAGCCCCTGAAGCTGCGTCAACTTGCTGATTGAATCGGGGAGAGTTGTGATGCCCAGACGTGACAAATCCAATACTTTCGCCTGAGTTCTTCCGGCCCCTTCGATGCGAGCGGATACTTCGGACGCATCATCCGCCGCGGGTTCCTCCGGGTCGTCGGGAAGTTCGCTCATCGTCGTTTGTCCTCCGGTGAGATGGTGATAGCTTCAAATAATTCACGGAAGCCCGCACGCCGTCAGGGTGTTAGTGGTGGCGGCGGAAGGGTCGCGCCCTTGACGAAGTGCGGGCTTCTGCACCACGCACATTTGCGGAAGTCATAAGCTTATACCGGATTGAGAAGGCAAGAGGTAAAACTTGGAGATGTAGAACTTGTTCGCCGACTTTTACCTGTTACCTTTTTGCCTTGCCTCAGCCCTGACCTTTGAGCCACGCGGCGCGGAGGGCGCGGGCTTCGGGCGCGGCGTCTTTGATCTCTTCGAGACGATAGACGAAGCGGTCAGGGGCGTCGAGCGTGAGCGTGGCGTTGAGGGTCTGACGCGCGCGGCGGAAACTGAGCGGAACGCGCTCGCCGCGCTTGAAGATGTTGAGTGCGGCGAGCCACGAAGCGGTCGTGACGTAGGTTTTGCCGATGGTGATGAGCACGTCGCCCTGTTTGAGTCCGGCACGCTCGGCGGCAGAGCCGGTGCGGATGCTGCGGATGGTCACGCTTTGCGCGTCGGCGTCGTCGATGACGATGCCCGCCGTGTGTGGCGCGCGGTCGGGTCGCCGCACGAGAAGCAAACCGACGTGCGCGAAGGCTTCATCGTAGGGCGGCGGTTCGGCGCGACGCGCGTAGCGGTCGAAGAAGTCTGCGAGCGGCGTCCCGGCGACCTCCGAGGCGATGCGCTCGAAATCCTCGTTGGTGTAGCCGCGCCCCCGTAGATAATAAGTCGCATTCGGACTCTTGACGTAGAACTCTTCGTACATCCGGCGCATCACGTCGTCGAGCGAGGCGCGACCGCGCGAGCGTCCGCGGATCAGCAGGTCGAGCGCGAGTCCGACCACTTCGCCCTTCGGATAGTAACTGATCGAAGTGTTATCGAGATTGGTGCGCTGTTCGTGCCGCGCGCCGTCGATGAAGGGCGCGAGCAGCGACGCTTGCTCCGCGCTCATCAACCGGCTGCCGGGCGAGTTCTCGACCGTCGCGATGGTCTCGCCGAGGTTGTCGTAGAATTGCCGGTCGTCCCAGATTCCGGCGCGACGCTGCATCAGATGCCCGTAATAATTCGTGATGCCTTCGCCGATCCACAGCCCGCGCGTGCTGACCGGGCGCGTGAAATCCCACGGCCCCAACTCGACCGGGCGCAGCCGCTTGATGTTCCAGACGTGGAAAAATTCGTGCGCGGCGGTGTCGAGCGCGGCGGCGGCGGCGTCTTCGTCGGCGAGCGCAGCCGGGTGGATGATCTGCGTCGAGTTGAGATGCTCCATGCCGTCGCCCTCGCGCGCGGTCGGGTCGAAGTGGATGATGAACGTGTAGCTCTCAAAATCCGGCGCGCCCCACATCGCCACCTCCGCGCGCACGATCTTTTCGATGTCGCGCGCGAGCGCGTCGCGCTTGCCGCCGTCGTCGCCGAACGCGTGGACGACGACGCGATAGGTTTTGCTGTCGACCTTGAATTCCTTCATCGTCCAGTCGGGCGCGATCTCGGTCGGCGTGTCGATCAGCACGTCGTAGTTTGGAAACGACCACTCGCGCTGGTCTGGCCGCGTGGTGTAGCCGTTGACGATGCGCCAGCCCGTGGGCGCGTCGATGCGGAGCGTCACCGGGTCGGGCTTGTGACCGACAACGTACATGAAGACGGACGCGCCGTTGAAGTTGGCGTGCCGCGCGTCGAGTTGCGAGAAGGTGCCGGAAAGGTCGTCGGCGAACACTTTGTAAGAGAAGGTCACGCTCGTCGCGCTCGCCGTGCTGACGCGCCACGTCTGCGTGTCGGCGCGCATCACGCGCAGAGACGTGCGCCGGCACTCGGTCTGCGGCGCGATGCAGCCGCTCGTCGCCGCAACCTCCTGCACGTTCTTCGCGAACTCGAAAACGCCGTACCGACCCGGCGACCAACGCGGCATCTGGAACTCGACCGAACCGTCTGTGGATACACCGTCAACGTCGATGCGCACCTCGAAGAGATGCGACGCCGGTTGTGGCATCGCCAAACTGTAGGCGATGCGATAAGCCTCGCCGGAAGTTGTTTGCGGCGGCTGCGCCGTCGCCGGTAGCGCGCACAGCAGCAGCACGACGAACAGCGCGGCGGCGACGGCGACGAACCCGCGCGGGCCGAAAGGACGGGGGCAATCTTTCATGTAGTTGACTCCAAGAAGCGGAGATGGGATGTGCGAGCACGTCAAGCAACAACGCGCGCGATTATCGACGCACACGCGGGCGGTGTCAAAAGTCGCGCGCTTTCGCGTGAAACTTTGACACATGCTAATCTCACCGGCGGCGTCACGGTCAACAGCGTCACCTACAACAGCCCGACGCAGGTGACGCTCAACGTCTCGACCGTCGGCGCGACGCCGGGGCCGCAGAACGTCACCATCACCAACCCCGACGGCCAGAGTTCGACCGGAACCGCCCTCATCACCGTCACCCCCGTAGTTGCACCCGGCGCGACCGCCGGTCAAGTGCTCATCAACGAGTTCCGCTTCCGTAGCGCGGGCGGCGCGAGCGACGAGTTTGTCGAGTTGTACAACAACACGAACACCGACCTCGACATCAGCGGCTACACGCTCTACGCGCTGACGGGAGCAGGCGCGCAGAATTTGCGACACACCGTCCCCGGCGCGCTCGCCAGCAGCACGACGGTCATTCCCGCGCGCAGCCACTATCTCATCACGGGTTCGGCCTACAGTCTCGCGGCGGTCGCCGCTTCAAACGGCGCGCTCTCCACCGGCATCGTTGACGGCTCAAGCATCGGCTTCTTCGCCGGAGCGACCCCGACCGCCGCCAACCGCATCGACTCCGCCGGCTTCGACACGCGCGATGTGCTCTTCTTCGAGGGCACAGCCGTCACGCCGAGCGGCGCGGGCACGGGCGGCATCACCGTCAACGGCGAATACAGCTTCCTTCGCCGCTTCTCGACCACCAGCGGAACACCGCTGGACACGGGCAACAACAACAACGACTTCATCTTCGTTTCAACCACCGGCGGGACGTTCACCACCAGAGTCTCCATTCTCGGCGCGCCGGGGCCCGAGAATCTCGCTGGCCCCCGCTTCAAAGCCAACGCCCTCTTCCCCTCAAACGTGCTCGACCCCGCCGCCGTGCCCGCTTCGGGCGCGCCCAACCGCGTGCGCACTCAACGCGCCTCGTGCGGGACGTGCGACAACACCAAGTCCAATCTCGGCACGATTGAGTTCAGGAAGAGATATACCAACAGCACGGGGGCGCCCGTCACCCGGCTGCGCTTCCGCATCATCGACATCACCACGCTCAACAACCGCATCGCCGGTGAAGCCGATGTCCGTGCGCTCAACGCGACCGGAAACTTCATGGTGAGCACTAGCGGCGCCAACGTGACCGTCGAAAGCCTGCAACTCGAAGCCCCGTCCGACGCCGTTACCAACGGGGGCGGACTGAACTCGACGCTCGCCGCCGGAACAATCACGGTGGACGCGCCGATAGCCGACGGCACTTCCATCAACCTCAACCTCCTGCTCGGCGTCCAGCAGTCGGGCTATTTCCGCTTCATCGTCGTCGTTGAAGCGTTGCCGTAAGAGATACTCGCCGGAGCGGCTCCGGCCAGACATGTAGCGCAGCGCAAAGTTTTACCTCCGCGCGTGAACAAGGGAGAGATGCCACAATGGTGCGTCTCTCCCTTGTCCTTACCCGCACGCAGTTCTTTCCTTGCCCTTACCCGTCGCGACGCCTTTCCGCCATCAAAAAAAGCCCGCCTTCAATCCCCGATTCGACGCTTGACACCGTCGCCCGCAGTCCCTATCATTTCCTTCCGCGTGGGGCAGTAGCTCAGTTTGGCAGAGCGCCGCGTTCGCAATGCGGAGGTCAGGAGTTCGACCCTCCTCTGCTCCACCAATAAAATCAAAAGGAAGACGGCGGGACCGCTCCCGCCGTTTTTGTTTTCGGGGCGACTCCGTAGCATAGCCGCGCCGAAAGACCGTCCAAACTACAGACTGCCTGTCTCATTGTGGTGGTCGGTGTGTTGACCGACTATAGCGGTTTGCAATTGGGTGAGTGCCGGGAGCGCCAGCGTCCCGCTGGCAAGCGTGCTCGGAGCACGCTCAATGATCCGCGTTCGGCGAACGCTCAATACGCGCCGAAGGCTCGCGCTGCCGGGCGGCGCCGCTATAAAGTCTGTCTTGCCAAAAGCCGGATGGTTGCCCATCCGGAAAGAGAGCGAGCCCGTCACGTGATGACGGGCTCGCTCTCTTTACTTTCTACGCGGCGGCGCGGCTTTGGGTGATAACCGCTTTTTGTGGTAGCGGCGGTGACGACGGCGGGCTAGGGAGCGATAGCCATGCAGGACGTGGGGTCTCCGTTGACGAGCAGGTAGATGCTGGAGAACGAGTCGCTCATCAGGATGCCGTCGCTCAGGAGCAGACCGTCGCTCATCAGGATGCCGTCGCTCAGGAGCAGACCGTCGCTCATCAGCGTGCCGTCGCTCATCAGCATGCCGTCGCTCATCAGCGTGCCGCTCCCTCTCAGGGACAGAGGGATAACCGTGCCGGTGCCGAGCACGCCCCCGGCGCTGGTCATGATGTTTCTGCCGAGCGCGACGCCGCCTGAGAGCTTCGCGTCGTCTTTGACGAGCGTGCCGTTGGCTTGTGCGTACACATCGTTTTGGATGAAGAAGGTGGGGCGGTAGCCCTCCTGTAGTTTGGCGATCAGGTCGAGGCCGGTGCCGAAGTTGTACTCGAAGGTGATGCCCTGCGCCCACGTGTAGTTCCGGTCAACGAGATACGACTGCGCAGCGGGAGCGGCGGCGGTCAAGAGCGCGCTACCGACCGCGGTTGTCGCCGTCACGTCGCGCCGCACCAGATCGGCGAGTTTCGCCGCGCCCGCGACGTTGAGTTGTCCGGCGCCCTGTTCGAGCAAGTTATACCCTCTGATCGGCGTCGCGGTGTACTGGAGAATCGCCCTCACCATCCCGGAAGTAAGTTGGGGGTTAGCCTCGAGCATCAAGGCGACCGCGCCCGTCACGTTCGGCGTCGCCATCGAAGTCCCGCTCAGGTACATCATGGCGTTTTGCTGGTCGTTAAAATTGTAGGCGCTCAGCGACGGCGTCAGAGTCCTGAGCTTGTTGGGAGACGACTCGGCGGAGATCAGCTTGTTGCCGGGCGCAACGAGGTCGGGCTTGAGCAGGTTGTCGTAGCGACGCAGCCCCGCCGCGTCGATCAAGGAACTCCGGGTCGGCCCGCGCGAACTGTAGGTGGTAATCTTGTCGTCGGTGCGGGTGTCGGTGCCAAAACTATTCGACGCCCCGACCGTAATCGCGTGGGGGCTGTTGCCCGGCGAGTGAATCTGCCCGTAGACCTTCTGCCCGTAGCTGTTCTTGCCGTGATTGCCCGCCGCCGCGACGACGACGATGTTGAGGTCGTAAAGTTTTTCGATGGCTTTGCAGACCGGGTCATTTTTATAAGAATCGATGGCCGGCGAGCCGAGGCTCAGATTGACGACGCGGATGTTGTAGGCGGCGTGGTTCGCGGCGATCCAGTCGAGCGCGGCCAGCAGCCAGGAGGTTTTCCCCTTGCCGTTGCTGTCGAGCACGCGCAGGTCGATGAGCTTGGCGTCGGGCGCGACGCCGGCGTAGGCTCCCGACCTGACGCGCTTGTTGCCCGCCGCCAACCCGGCGACGTGTGTGCCGTGCCCGTAAGGATCGTCGGTTCTCGTCTCGGTGGCGACGAAGTTTTTATTGAAGACCACGCGGCTGGCGGTGCCATCTTCGCTGAGAAACGCCGTGTGCGCGTCGTAAATGCCGGAATCGACGACGGCGATGCCGACGCCCGTTCCGTTGAGATTGCTGATGTTGGTGTAGGTCTGTCCGACCGCCGCCTCCATGCCGGTCGTCTTCGAGACGTGACCGAGCACCTGCGTCTCCTCGTCCGGCGAGACGTACGACACTTCGCTGAATCCAGAGAGTTCTTCGATGGCGCTGGCGGGCAACTCGGCGACGGCCACGCCCACGCGCTGCAACTCTTTGTTGATGCGCGCCCCGTTACGTCTGAGCAACGCTCTGAGCGCGCCACTCATCTCGCCGTTCAACCTGAGAATAACTTCCGTGCGGTCACGCTCGGCGCGCCACCGCCGTGAGCGCGTGCGCAGCTTCTCCGATACCTTGTCGCCGGAATGGGCGGCTCGCGTGGCCGACTCTCCGCTTGGCGCAGACGCCGGGGAACCGGCCTGCGCCTTGGCAGTCCTCACACTGAAGCCGCCCCCAAAACAGAGCGCGAACAGCAGCAAACAAGTGGTGACCCGGTTGATAACTCGACGACTCGTAAACATCTTCTTTAATCATCTCCAGCGAGGATATTTTTTTCAACGCCGACCGTCTAATATCGACTAACGGCAGGGGCGCGAGCCGTAAATAGGCAACCTATGTGCCGTTTGTCGCGGCGACACTGTTCGCCTGAAATACCAATGTTTTGGGCGGATGTCAGCCGTCATCAACTCCGGATTGATTTTCAAGACGCCGCTGCCGGTCAGGGTGAACGACTCTGACCTGTCATTATGACCTGCGGGCTTTGATCGACGCCGACTTCAAGAGCGTTGACATCAGGTCGGGCTTGCTATAATTTCCCGCCGCCGGTGGGCGTTGACGGTTTGGCTCGAAGGCGTGTCGGGCGCCACGTCTAGTCCTGCCGTGACGCTTGTGTCGGTGGATAACCTTTGGCGGCTGACATGGCGAAGATTAGTTTCCCCAAGTTCCAGTCTCACCTCGGACTGCTCAGCGACATCGGCGGCGTGCTGGGATTCGTCGGCACGATCAAAGCCCTGTTCTTCTCTGACTGGGGCACGCTCTGGGCTTTCACGCTGCAATTGAATTGGTTTGTCGGGATGGTGGCGTTCTGCGTGCTGCTGGGATGGGTCGTCGTGCTCAGACTTGTTTTAGACAGCGTCGGGTCGCTGGCGCAATGGCTGCAATGGAAGAACGCGGGCGGCAGAGTGTTGAGCCTTCCGGTCGTCGAACCCGCTATCGGCTGGTTCGGATTCATCGTTGCCGGAGTGGTCTTGGCATCGTTTTATCTGACGATGTGGACGGCGCACGCGGTCGCGGCAAAATTGAAGCCGGAGTGGGAGACGAAGAAACGCGATGCTTTTGCGAGCGATGTTTTCTGGTTGACGTATCTGGTCGTGGCGATTATCGCGGGCGTTTATTTTGCACTGACCGTCAAACCGGAGACGGTCGGCGGCCTGACGAGTATGGGTTGGTTAATCAGACCGCTCGGCTGGCTCGTCCTGCCGCTGCTGGCGGTCGTCATGGTCATTTTACTGGTGAAGTTGTGGAGGCGTCTCTTCTCGATGGTCTTCACGACCGAAGATCGCGATGACGCGCCGACTCCCCCGAAGTGATGCGCGGACGGATCAGGACACCGGAGTCGGAAGGCAACCCGCGAGCGCGTTCGGGACATCCATCGCAAGGTGGACGCTCCTCTCCCGCTTGCCAAGCGTGCATCTGTTTGGTTAACTTCGCACGTAACATTCGTTCGTCGGCGGTTTGCCTTCCCGGAGGAGATAATGATTAAGCAGAAGTTTATTTCGCCGTTGCTCGCGGTGGTGTTGGTGTTCGCGCTCGGCGTGGCGGCGGTGGCGGACACGATTCGTCTGAAGGATGGCTCGGTGCTGCGCGGTCAGATCGTGTCTTTTCGCGACCAGCAGTTTACGGTGCTGATCGGCAGCGGCGCGCGTGGCCGACGCAGCCGCATCACGCTCTACATGGAAGATGTCGAATCCATCGAGTTCGACGGAGCGGGCGAAACGGCGGGCGGCACGGACACGGGCATCATCGACGACGCGGCGACGAGCGCGC
>JBGTHJ010000497.1:0-12421 GCA_041746175.1 Pyrinomonadaceae bacterium | reverse complement strand
CGACCGCGCCGACCGCGCCGACCGCGTCGACAATGCCAGGCGCAGGTTGTCATTTAAGGAGCAGAAGGAATTAGCGGAACTCGAAGCCCGCATCGAGCGAGACGAGCGGCGGCAGGCGGAGATTGAAACCGAATTGGTTGCCGGCGCGACCGACTCGCAGGTTGTGCTCCGTCTCTACACAGAGCGTGAAACGCTAACCGCGCGGCTCGCCGCCGATCTCGACCGATGGGCTGAACTGGCTGAATTGATCTAAACGAAAGCCCGCCGCCACGCGCCACATGTTTCGCGCCCGCCTGCTATCTGACCGCTTGCGGCGTTCTACTGCAAACGGTTTCCGGCAGCGCGTCTAACTCACTACGGCGATGATGAAACTGACGACGAAGGCGAGCAGGAACAGGAAGATGATGAGCGGCACTTTCCAACGCATATCGCTTTTGTAAGTCGCCCCGCAATGTCTGCACGCCGGTTCGTTGCTCGGCATCATCCGGCGGCACTTCTGGCACGGTCGGCGCGGGGCGGTGGTGTCGCGCCCGCACGAACCGCAAAACTTCGCGTGCGCGGGCGCGGCACAAAACGGGCACAACCGGACGGCTTGATGCGTGGCGGGTTGTGCGGTTGGCAAACCTCTCTCGTCGAGATTCATCACGTCTCCAAAGAGTCAGGCCGTCTTGCCGGTCAGAGCGGCTTCCATCGCCATCCCGTGCTCGCGGTTGCCGGGCATCCCGAGCCGGTGAAACTTGGCGACGAAAGGCTTCGCCGGGTCGTTGATTTTGATGTGCGTAAAGAGCGCGCCGGTTGAAGCTTTGAGCGGCGGCAAACTGTTCAGCGGATAGTCGATAACCTCCTGAACATCGATATTCTTGCCTTTGAAACGCAACACGATAAACCGCCGGTCGGTCAAACCCACGATGTATTCTTTCGTTAGCAACGCGACGGCTATCGCGCCTGGCAGAATTGCAAGCAGGTAAAGCGGAAGTATCAAGAGCATACTCGGTTGTTTGACGCCGTAAGCCCAATGGCGGAGCTGTTCACCCGGTTCTAAATATGGTGTAAAGGCGGTGGCGGGGACGTTCGGGTCGCTGAATCTTGCCATTTCTCTCCTTGTGCGCCCTCTGGGGGAAGGCGGGTTGGCGGGCATTCAAAACGACGACGCGCACAACAGATGCGTGCGCGCGTGCGTACCTATTCGCAGGAGCGGGCAAAATATAAGATGCGGGGTGTGGGTGTCAATAGCGAAAAGCGCGCCGGTGTTATGTGCCGGAGACGATTCACCGCGCCGACGGTGTTTCGTCGCCCGGAACCAGCGCGCTCCGGGCGGCCTCTAAACGCTTTGACTCAAGGCGGCGGCGCTGCTCATCAGCACGCTGTTCGAGACGCGCATAATCGGCCAATTGAAGCGCGGGCGAGTCAGCCGACGCGGCGGCCAGCGAACGCCACAGAGCCTTCTTACCGTCGATGCCGAGAGCCACCGCTTCGAGGACTTCGAGCCGCCGGAGCGCGCCGCCCGCGTCGTCGTCGAACCGCAGTTTGAGTTCGGTGATTTTCTCCGCGAGCCAGGCCGACGCCTGTCGCGTGCGGCTCTCGGAGATGTGCAGACGGCTCATCAATGATTCGAGTTCCGCGCGGTCGTCCATGATGTCGGCGCGGAGTTCGGCGAGGAAAGCTTCGAGCGGCGTGCCCGCGTGGGCGGCTGCGAGGTGTTCCAACAGTTCGAGCGCGACCACCGAGCCTGCCAGATGGTCGTTCAGATACGTTGCGATATGTTCATCAGACATCTTCTTTCCCCCATGTTTTCTTTTGTCGCGCGCCGGGCGGCGCGAAATCCGTCCGCCGCAACTTGGTGTCGAACCCATATATTGCACAACCCGGAGCGAAACTACAAAGCCGACTGTGTGGAGACAAGCAAGCACGTTATACTCCTAACCGAGACACCTCAAGATGATTATGAACACCCAAAATTCTTCATTAGTGCATGTCGTTCAAGCGCCGCGCGAGCGAGTACCGGGCAAGCCGCCGCTGTTGTTATTGCTCCACGGCTTCGGCAGCAACGAACAAGATTTATTCAGCCTCGCGCCGTATCTCGACAAGAGATTTCTCTGTGTCAGCGCACGCGCGCCCGTCGCTATCGGAGCGGGCGCGTACTGCTGGTTCAATCTAGAGTTTACGCCGGAGGGCATCAACGCCGACCTCGAACAGGCGCAACGAACTCTTGAGATGCTACCCGTCTTCATCGACGAATTGATCGAGGCTTACGAGGTTGACGCAAGCTGCGTCTATCTGGCGGGTTTTAGTCAGGGCGCGATGATGAGCTACGGATTGCTGCTCACGCGCCCGGAGCTAATCGCGGGGGTGGTCGCGATGAGCGGGCGCGTCCCGGACGTGTTGTTGGAACAAACCCACGACGTAAAGGCTTTAGACGGCACTCCGGTGCTGGTCACGCACGGCATTTATGATCCGGTGCTGCCGGTCGAGCATGGCCGCGAGGCGAACAAGTATCTTGGAACGCTGCCGGTCGAACTCTCATACCGCGAGTATCCGATGGGACATGAGGTCAACGCCGAGAGCCTGCGTGATGTCACCGTCTGGCTCGGTAAAACGCTCGACGCGAAGTGCGCCACCAAAGAAAAATAGGAAGCCGCAAGGTCAAAAACCACGTCAAAACCCATCGCCCCGGTTGAAGCCTTCTGCCGCTTGACGCTGCGCGAATAGCTTCCGCCAGCGCACGACGGAGACGACCCCGAACACGCCGAAAAAAAAGGCGAGGGGTAGCGCAATGTAGGTCAGCAGGTAACTCGTCTCCGCAAATTGATCCCACCCGGAGCGACGGGGCGTGTCGTAAAAAGGTTGGGCTTCGAGCAATACGTAGTCGCTCGCCGGCGTGACGCCTTGTTTCTTGAAGAACGAGACGACGTAATCCGGGAGACCGCCGGGACGCGTCGTTCCTTCGATGGTCACCTCAACCGGCTCGGGTGTTTCAAAGTCCACCGCCACGAAGCCTTTCGGGAGTTTCATGCCGGACGGCCCGCCGCCGCCGCCGCCGCCCCCTGCGCGCGAGAGCGCGATGGGTTTGGAGGGGTCGGCGCGCAAGAATATCCTGACCTGCTCCGAAGCCTTCCAACGTCGATTGACGAGCGGGCAGTAGACGGTTTTTTTCCCGCCGTACCCTTTTTCCTCAAGCCCGTATTGCGCGTCTCGCCGAAGCCATCCCGTGACCGCGACGCCGTCGGCTCCGTCCATAGACGGAACGGCGGCAGACGCATCGAGGTTGACCGGAACAACTCGCTGCGCGGTCGCCGTTGCGTTGGCGACCGGCTCGCTCTGCTGACGCGCGGTGTAGTTCATATTGACGGCGTAACCGACGATGCCCGCGACGACGAGCAACACGGCGACGGTCAGAAAAACAATCGCGGCGTTTCGCTGACCGGCGACCGGGTCGGGCGTCCGCTGCTGCGCCGCAGACCGTGTGAGAGTCATCGTGATGAGCGCGGGAAGGCCGTAGATGATGCCGGTGGCGAGCGTCGTTAGCTTGAGTTCGGCGCTGCCGAACGTCTCCAACTGCCAACCGAGCAGCGCCGCGTACAACCCCGTCTCGTTGAAGCTTTCGTAGAGGGCGTAGCCGAATGCGGCGGCCATCCACAGACCTGAGAGATAAAATAGGGTTTTCTTCATCCATGCTCCTTATCAACGGCGTTCGACATTCTCGAAGTCAGAGGAATGGAATCATAAACTCGATTTGGTTTGGGTTCGCCACGCGCCCCCGCCGGAAGGCCGGACGATGTGGCGCGTCGTTCCGGTGGTTGCGCCGTCGGATAACCGACGGCGCAACCACCGGCGCATAATACTTTTGCAGGAGGTCTAATGGAAGTTTGAACCGTAACTTTGCGCGCCCGCTTCGCTCAAGATGAGCCTTCACACTTCTTTGGCTCGACCAGTGTGAATCTCGCACGAGCGGTGACGAATCGCTCAGAGTTTCGTCAAAACTTCCTGCTCCACCCGTAGAATTTAATTTGACAGCCCCCGCCCGCGCGAGTATCTTGTCGGCGTCATTTCCCAAGCGCCGAAATTTGGCCTTCGCTGAGGTTCTGCTACGGATGACTCTTCTCACACGCATCGCGCGATGCATGACGGCGGTCAACTCTTCTAAAGACGTGCGAGTCGCACTGCTGCCGTGAACTGAGATAAGCCCCATCCGAGATTATCCATTCCAAGTTGCGTCACCTTGATTCGCGCGGTATGTCATAAGCTGATGCTGATGATTCCCCTTTTGACGACATCATCCCTACGCCAAACGCAGAGTCCCGTCGTGCTCCGACGGCTCGCCACTTCACATCTTTGCCGGGTGCGGACCGCATAAGATTCGATACACGTTGACACACACCGTCCGGGCAGTTTGGCCGGGCGCACCAACTTCAAAATCAAAGAAAGGATTTGGTAATCCCCCATGAGTGATACCCCCCACCAGACAAATTCAAGCCGGAGACGTTTCCTCGGCCACGCGGCAACGGCGGCCACCTTCGCCGCCGGAGCCATCGCCATCGACCCGTTACTCAGCTCGCCCCGCTCGATCGCCCTCGCGCACGACGACGACAATAATTCAGGCGGCGGCAACTCGCGGCGCAACCGGGCGCGCAAGCTTCGCAGAGATGTGGCGCAGGATAACTTCAACAACACCCCCAACAACCTGCAACATCCGACCAACGGCGACGAATCGCGGTACGCCGACCGGCGCGGCAACTTTTCAAAAGGACTCCCGCACAACGCGGACGGGACGGTCGTCTTGAGCGCCTACCAGACCCTCGTCAACGCCGTGACCAACGGCGAAGGCGACCCGGCGCTGTTCGATGCGATCAACCTCGGTGCGGGGCGCAAGTTGATTAGCCCGCAGGCGGGGTTCGCCTTCGAGATCGAGGGCGGCGACTCGCACAGTTTCGTTCAAGCCCCCGCGCCCGCGTTTGCCAGCCGCGAGGAGTGCGCCGAAATTGCCGAGAACTATTGGATGGCGTTGCTGCGCGACGTGCCTTTCAGCGACTATGCATCGCACCCGACGGCCATTGCCGCCGCCGCCGATCTGACCAACTTCGGCGCGGACTTCAAAGGCCCGAAGAACAACTCCAATCAGGTCACGCCGCAACTGCTTTTTCGCGGCCTCACGCCGGGCGACCGGATTGGCCCGTACCTCTCGCAGTTCTTCTATCTGTCGTGCTTCTTCGGCGCGAATCAGATCGACCAGAAGATCATCACCGGCGCGCCCTTTAGCACGGTCGGTAACGGGAGCAGCGGCGGCGGCGGCGACTACCTGACGGCCTACTCGGACTGGCTCGCCGTCCAGAACGGCGGCGGCAGCGGCCCAGACCTCCTCGATCCCGTTTTGCGCTACATGCGTATGGGGCGCGACATCGCGCAGTGGGTTCATGTGGATGTGCTGTTTCAGGGTTACTTTCAGGCGTTCCTCTGTCTCGCCGGTATTGGCGCGCCGGTCGACGCGGGCAACCCTTACAACGGCAACCCGACGCAGGACGGCTTCGCCACTTTCGGCGGCCCGCACCTGGCGACGCTCCTGTGCGAAGTTTCGACACGCGCGTTGCACGCCGTCTGGTATCAGAAGTGGATGGTGCATCGGCGACTGCGCCCGGAGGCGTTTGCCGGTCGTATCGAGCGCAACCGCACCCACCCCGGACGTTTCAACGTCCATCCTTCAATCAACAGTTCAACCGCGCTCGCCGCCGTCAGTCAACACAACGAGCAGTTCAATGGCACCGGCAACGGGACGTACTTGCTGCCGATGGCGTTCCCCGAAGGCTCGCCCACGCACCCGGCTTACGGCGCAGGTCATGCGACGGTCGCCGGGGCGTGCACGACGATTCTCAAGGCGTGGTTCAACGAGAGCACGCGCATCATCGACATTGCGCCGGGCGGCAACGTCTTGCAACCGACCCCCGACGGTCTCGCGTTGATTCCTTACACGGGCGCGGGCGCGTCGCAAATGACCGTCGGCGGCGAGTTGAACAAGATCGCTTACAACGTCGCCAACGGGCGCAACATCGGCGGCGTCCACTGGCGCTCGGACAGCAAGGAGTCTATCGCGCTCGGCGAAGCGGTCGCGATTCAAGTGCTCAGGGAACAGCGCGCCACCTACAACGAAAACTTCAACGGATTCTCGCTGCGGAAGTTTGACGGGACGACCGTCACGGTCTAAACACGCTCGGACAAAACAGGTCGAGCACACCAACGCGCGCACGGCAATCTTTGTCGTGCGCGCGTTCCCACGAAAAGCGAAGATGCTTGTAGAATAAACAGCAAGCCGTCTGAAAACATGAGCGTACATGTGCAGCAAAAATTCGACTCCTCGTGCGGCCAAGTCGCCTACACCGACACGTCTGTGGGCGACACGACGCTGTTCCTGATGCACGGTCTGCCGACCTCGAAGGAGTTGTGGAGTCCGGTTTTGCCGCGACTCGACGCGCGTCTGCGTGTCGTCGCCTTCGATTTGAATCAGTACGGGCAATCCGAACAGACCGCGCGGCACATCACGCACCAACAGCGCGCCGACGTGCTCGACGAACTGCGCCGACACTTGAAAGTCGAGCGATTCGTGCTCGTCGCGCACGACCTCGGCGCGTCGGTGGCGATGGATTACATGGGCGAGTACGCACGGTACGTCGAGCGGTTGGTGCTGATGAATCCGCCGGTGTTTCCCGATTATCAGGAGCCTCTGCTGGTTAAGGTGATGCGGCTGCCGGGCTTGGGCGAACTGACCGTCAGACTGATGAAACGGACGCTTTTCAAAATCGGCATCGGGCGTGGGATGGTTCACGCCGAACGTCTGACGCCCGAACTGCTCGACGCCTTCGCCGACCCCTACGACGGCCCCGAAGGGGGTGCCATGCTGCTCCGTTTACTCCGTTGGGGGCGTCCGCGCGATGTCTTCGCAGACTACCCGCGCATCGCCCGTTCGATTGCCGTGCCGACGCTGATTGTGCACGGGCGGCACGACCCGTACATCCCGACCTCGCAGTCCGCACGGCTTCATGAACTCATCGCATCATCCAAACTCGTCTTGATCGAAGACGGCGCGCACTTTCTGCCGCTCGACACCCCCGCACAAGTGGCCCGCGCGATCAATCAACATTGCCTCTAAACGTGGAGCGCGACGGGAAAGAGAACCCGAAGTTGATCGGGCGTGAGTTGTCGTTCATCCGTCCGGCGCGCGGTCGTGTAATGTTGCGGGCGGCACATCTGACCCGCTAAGACTCCTCCAGAATGAGACCGAACTCCTCGCCCGCGTCAAACTCCGACGCGATGCGTCTTCCCGCCAGTTCGCAGAATTCGTCGAGCGTACTGCGCTCGCGGCGCGCGATGTCCTGCCGTTTCGTCAAAGACTGCTTCGACCCCGTGACGACCCACACCTTGGCGGGCGTCTCGGCCAACACGCGCAACAATTCGGGCTGCTGGCGCGAAACGACCGATACTAATTTGAAGAGAAATGCGACATCGAATCGACCCCCGTCAGGAATCCCGGCGATTTCGGGCGTCCACGCTTCGCGGATGTCCCAACGAACCGCACGCAAACACCGCGCGCCGGTCGCCCGCGCCAGTGCATTGACCGCCGCGACCGCCGCCGCGTCTCGATCAATCGCCCGATAGATTTGCAGCGTGTCTTTCAAGTGCGGGAAGGGAAAGACGAGCGGATGCATCCCGCTGCCCACGTCGAGGATGGCGCGCGGCGCGTCTATCAGAGCAAAAATCTGCCGGTAGAATCCCGCGCGGTCGGCGAGACGTTCGCGTGTGCTGGCGTGCGTCGCGGCGATTTCGAGCGCGAGCGCTTCGATGGTTTCCGGCGCGGCACTCTCCAGGTTCGAGAGACGCTCGATGAGGTCGCGCTGGTGCGCCACGTCCGCGCTGTACCGGCGCAGAGCGTAGTAGACCCCGCGTCTGAGGTTCGCGACGGCATCCTTGTAAACGCGCGTGCGCATGATGCGCGCCAGCGAAACCTCGCGCACAACTACTTGACGCAGCCCCGCGTTGGCCGCGAATGCCTCGCGCACGGCCTCGCGCGCCGCCGCCTCGTCGATCCGGTAGCGGCGCAACAGTGTCGCCACCACTTCATCAATCAAAGCGCGTGCGGCGTCGCCGTCCAGCCACTCGTTTTCCATCGTCCCTCCTTCCAGTTTTCCGCGCGGCAAACTTTCTGTAAACTGACCCAAGCCTACGCGGGGACGCTCGACCCGCGCCGTTGCTCACGGCATCGGGTCGAGTTGACCGACAAGTATAAATCAAACGCTCTGGAGACGTTCGGCGTGCGGCACTTAGCGCGGGCCTTGACCGGGTGAAAAGATGCGAATAGGTTCAAGCGAGGTGTGGAACGCGGCGCCGTCAGATGTTGTTTTAAGCGACGGCGAAGTGCACGTCTGGCGCGCGTCGCTCGACGTGCCCGCGTCGCGGTTGCGCTATCTACTCGATACGCTCTCCGCCGACGAACGAAGCCGCCACGAGCGTTTCCATTTTCAAAAAGACCGGAATCACTTCGCCGTCGCGCGTGGTTTCCTGCGGGCGGTGCTCGGACGTTATCTCCGACGTGAACCCGCACGCCTCGCCTTCGAGTACGGTCCGCAGGGCAAGCCGTCTTTGAAAACGAACACAAGAGGCGGGGAAGCGAGCCACACGCCCGCCTTCAACCTCTCGCACTCCGGCGGCATCGCGCTGCTGGCGCTCGCAACGCGCGGCGAAGTCGGCGTCGATGTCGAATTCATGCGCGATCAAATCTCCACCGACGAGCTGGCCGAACGCTTCTTCTCGCGTCAGGAAGCCGCCACGCTTCGCGCGCTCCCAAAGGAGATTCGCCGCACGTCCTTCTTCAAGTGCTGGACGCGCAAAGAGGCTTTCATCAAAGCCAAAGGCGGGGGTCTCTCAATCCCCCTCGACCAATTCGACGTAACCTTCGCGCCTGACGCACAACCGGCACTCCTCCGAACCGCCTGGAATCCCGACGAACCTTCACACTGGTCGATGTACGCTCTAGACCCCGGCGAACACTACGCCGCCGCGCTTGCCACTCAAGGCGAAGCGCTGCAAGTCAAATGTTGGCAATTCGGCGAACCCGTAATCGAGTAGCCGTTTTCACTTTGAAGAGGCGCCCGTCTGATAACCAATCCGAGTTGCGTTCGGTTGTTCGACTCGTCCTACTAGCGCGCTCCGGAGTTGGTCGTGATTTAGTCGGACGTTCCTGGTGGAAAAGTTTTCGTCCACGCGATGTAGCTGCGCGCGTCGAATTTTCGCGCCATCGATTGTGAAGTCATGAAGCGGAGCTTGCCAAAAACATCGCGCTCCGGCCCCCACGCGCGGTCGTGCTTGCCGAAGCACCACAGGATGCCCGCGTAAGAGTTCGGGTTACGCCCGTCGAGCGCGTACTTGTTGTTGAGATGTTCGAGCAGGCGGAACGCTTCCTCGTATGTCGGTTGCCACTCGATGACCAACTTGCCCCAGAGCATCCGCGCGTAATTGTGAATTTCGCCGGTGCGCAGCAGTTCACGCTGCGTCGCGTCCCACAGTTCATCATAAGTCTCCGCCGCTTCGATGCGCTCGCGTGTGAGCGCCGCGCGGCGTGGGTCTGCGGCGTGCTCGCGCATCGTCTTTTTCGCCCAGTCGGGCAGGGCTTCGAGCGAGTCGTAATGCTCGTTGAAGCGCGTGAAATTGAAAGCCAACTCGCGCCGCACAATCAACTCTTCGAGATAAGCATCTTTCGCGGCGCGCGAAGCACGCGCCCGCTCGACCGCCAGAGCGATCTCCAGCGCGGAGAGAAATCCAAAATGGAGATAGGAACTGAGACGCGAAGTGCCGTCCTCGGAAGGGTCGTTGCGCGCTTCGTCGTAGCGCGGCAGAATCCGCTTGATGAAGTGACGCAGACGCGCGCGTCCGGCTTTGGTCCCGCCCTTGTAGATTGGCGAAGGTTTGACCGTGTGGTCGATGTCGCACTCGGAAACCAGCGCCGCGATGTTCTTTGCGGTGACGAGGGTTTCGGGACACTCGACCTTGAGACGAGGGGCGCGTTTGCCCAGCGCGACGCTCCGCATGGGTTTCAAATATTCCGGTAGCAGCCGCTTGATCTTCGGGCGAATGGTGCGCGCCGCGTACTCCTCTTTCGAGAAGGCGTCGAGCGGGATGAGGCCGTTCGAGTCAACGGCGTAAACGGGAACTTTGACCTGTGCGACGAGATGGCTGTTGTGTTCGGGGATGATGAAACACGGGAAATCATCCGTGACCACAACCGCCGCTTCGCGCGCGAGAAGCGCGACCGTGTGTCGTGGGTCTCGCGCGTCGCGTTGGAGGTAGAAGACGTAGCGTATCCCGCGCCGCGCAAACTCCGCGCGCTTCTCTTCGACGCCTTCGAGGATGAAGGTGTGCAAACGGTCGTTAGCCCACGGGTAGTAATATTTCAGACCTTCGTAGACGACGAGCGGCAGACCTCGTTCATTGGCCGCGCGGACGGCGAAATCGAGCGCGTGATTGTGCGTCGTGCGCTTGAACATCTGCATCCAATAAAGCACGTAGCGCGCACGCTTGTTCTCGCGCCCCTCGCTCAATTGTGTGACCCTCAAGTCTGACAAGTGTCCAACTCCCCCCGTTGATGCGTTCAGCGAAACCTCATGGATTCCCAAACCTCGTTATTAACACGAAATATCTTTACACATTTTGATTCGTTCGTTAACTTCTCATATCAAAACGATTCGTGAGTTTGGTGGATTAAGGGGGGAGGCCAAAAATGTCAGAACAGCTAGCCGTGATAGAAACTTATTACGCAAGGCTTTGCACAAAAAGTCGCTCAAATGACCCGCTTTTTGTGCAGCCGCGATTCTTGCACAAAAAGTCGTGGTAATTTGTCGGGATGCAGAGGCGTACAGAACAACTGCAACTTCTTAAAGAAATCCTATTCCGTCCGGGGGTGGCTATCATGCTAACACTCTACGGACTACTTCAACTTATATCCAACTTCATTGCTTGGATTCTGCCGATTGATGAACAGGCGAAGTATCAGTTTGTGAGGTTGGCGACGTGGCGCGTCTGGCTAGTCGCAACGCCGATACTAACGCTCATTATTATTGCTTTGATAGTTCGTTCGGCACTCAGGGTAATCGCTGAACGGGACGCACGCCACGCCGCAGAGATAAGCAAACTGAATGAAGAATCTAGCGGCAAAATATCCGCCCTCCAAACTAAACTTGATGCGCTTACCGAACACAAACTGAAATTTGAGATAGACGCGCCGCGCTCAAAGGTAGACGTTTCTTATGCTCACGGTGATGAGGGTTACAGTCTTGGTTTGGCTATCTTCATTCGCTTTATCAACGCCGACATTCACACTCTCATTGTGCAGAGTGTGAATGTCTCGCTGATTAAACTGAACGAAGATAACACTGAATCGGAAATCGTTAAGATAGGTCAAGGGTTGTCTGAAATGACTTATGACGAAGAATCCACAGCCGGATGGAAATTGAAAAGTTGGGACAACATAGACCTACCTATTAGCGGCAGGGAACAAACTCTGTATCATCCAATCAGGGGATATATAGATGTTGCGGGCGAATCGGCAGAAATGTTCAATAGTAGTTGCTTTTTGCGCGTCTGTATGGAGGCCATGAATCAGCCTCCATACAGACGCGATTTTAACATTAAGTGGGGGAATTTAAGTGGGTGGCTGGACATTACTCCCAGAACGTAGGTTCAATCCCTAATTCATAAATGGATTGAATGAGACAGCACAAGTTATGGCAAAGCACCTTGCACAGGGCCTCGTTTATCTGTGCCGTGTTCGTCTTGCTTCTGAGACGTTCGCCGAACTTCGCCTTTATCATGCTGAACACCGTTTCGACGTTTGAACGCTTGTGATAGTGCTGTTTGAACTCTGCTTCGTTGAACTTATAGAAGTGATACATGCGTTTCCATAGTTCACCTTTGCCGGACGGGTTAGGCTTATTCTTTTCCCCTTCACGAAACGGAATGTAGGGGATGCCGCCTTTGATAAGCACAAGGCAACGATTATTGAATGAGTCATAACCCTTGTCGGCTGATAGTTCTTTGACCAGAAACCCGTTGCGCGACGTGGTTGCCAGTAGAGGCTTTAAGTACGGGCTGTCATTCGCATGTGCGCCGCTCACTTCAACGCTCGTCACGATGTTTGTTTTGACGCCGCACATCAAATGGACTTTCAACCAATCGTGCTGCTTCATTTGTTCGCCATACTTGGCATCGAACCAACGCGAGAATTGACCCGTTGCGAATCCGCTTGAATCTCAGCGGGTACATTCCCCGCAAGCTTGCTGCGCTATACTCAATGAGTGAGCAAGTTTATTCATAAAAGTCACAATGTCTCGGTGCTGATGTACCACATTGTCTGTCCAGCAAAGTACCGGAGAGCGATCTTTGC
>JBGTHJ010000496.1:0-4721 GCA_041746175.1 Pyrinomonadaceae bacterium | reverse complement strand
CTTCGAGCGGATGCGCCGCGACGACGAGTCGGGACGGTGGAGCGCGACCGGCGAGCGCGTCGAGTTGCCCGCGCGCGGGGTCTGCGTAGCGGCGGGAACGAGTCCGAATACTATTTATGAGAGGGAGCATTCGGACTCGTTTGCGCTTGATGGCCGGGGTGAGTTCTTCGCGCCCTACAAAGTCGAGCGAAACGCCGGGGGGCAATTTCGTCTCGTCCCTGCAACGAAGGGCGAGCGCGCGTTCTTTACCTCTTATGACAAAGGCGGGCGATACATTTCATACTACGGCGACAATCATCCGGTTTACGCGGGCAACGTCGTCAAAGCGATGGCTTCGGCCAAGCACGGCTACGAACACGTCGCCGCGCTTTTTGCCGACGACACCGCCGCCGACCTCGCCGCCGCCGCGATTTCTCCCACCGACGACGCCGCGCAGACCGCGCGCGAGCGCGACTTCGCGCGACTCGTCGAACGGCTCGACGACGAACTGACGGCGCGCGTCGTCCGCGTCGAACGCCTGACGCCGACCATCGTCGATGTCGTCGTCCGCGCCCCGATGCAGGCGCGCAAGTTTCATCCCGGCCAGTTCTACCGCTTGCAAAATTTCGAGACCGGCGCGCCCGTCCTCCACGACACCAAACTGCTGATGGAAGGACTCGCGCTGACGGGCGCGTGGGTGGACAAAGAACGCGGGCTGCTCAGTTTGATCGTGCTTGAGATGGGAGCTTCGTCGCGCCAGTGTGCGCTGCTCAAGCCGGGGCAGGAAGTCGTCGTGATGGGGCCGACCGGGACGCCGACCGAAATTCCCTCCGGCCAAACCGTGCTCCTCGCCGGGGGCGGGCTGGGCAACGCCGTCCTCTTCTCAATCGCGCGGGCGTTGCGCGCGGCGGACAACCGCGTCGTCTATTTCGCCGGATACAAGAAGGGCGAAGACCTCTTCAAGCGCGAGGAAATCGAAGCCGCCACCGATCAGGTCATCTGGGCGACCGACACCGGAGCTGCCATCGACCCGCACCGCCCGCAGGACGCACACTTTCGCGGCAACATCGTCGAGGCGATGCGCGCTTACGCCGAAGGTCGCACGGGCGAACCGCTCTTCGACCTCCGCGAAGTCGAACGCATCATCGCCATCGGCTCCGACCGCATGATGGCCGCCGTCAAACAGGCGCGTCACACCGTTCTCGCCCCGCATCTAAATCCCGCGCACGTCGGCATCGGCTCGATCAACAGCCCGATGCAGTGCATGATGAAAGAGGTGTGCGCGCAGTGTCTGCAACGCCACGTCGACCCGCAGACCGGCGCGGAGTCGTTCGTCTTCTCCTGCTTCAATCAAGACCAACTGCTCGACGTAGTTGACTTCCAAAACCTCAACGACCGCCTCCGCGCCAACACCGTGCAAGAGAAACTGGCGAACCTCTGGCTCGATAAACTTTTCGCCGAACTGCCGGGCGCGGTCGGGTGAATATTTACTATAGCAAGTTGCAATTGCATGTAGCACATGAAAGAGCGGCATCGCCCGGGAGCGCGAGCGTCCCGCTCGCATTGAGCGTTCGGAGAACGCGAACCATCGAACTTGCTCCGAGCACGCTTGCCAGCGGGAGGCTGGCGCTCCCGGCACTCACCCAATTGCAAACCGCTATAAGGGGCGGGCGTGGGCGGCCCGGAAGTTCACGAAGACGGAAGACGGCGCGTTGACGGCGACGACGACGGGACTTCCAAAGCCAAAGCCGGTGGTCATCCGGCTGGCGGCTCATCCATTCGCAAGCTCTTCTTCCAGCCGGTTTCTCAAGCGCACGGGTCAGCGCTGATTCGCGCCTTTGGCGTCAGGTCGAACCGAGGTTGATCAGGGTCGGCGGGTCAGATTGTAGTCGCGCAGACGCCGGTAGAGTGTCGAGGGCGAGATGCCGAGCATGTCGGCGGTCTTGCCGCGATGCCAGTTGGTTTGTTCGAGCGCGGCGAGGATTTGCTGGCGCTCGACTTCGCGGAGCGGTGGAGTTGCGACGGCGGGCGCGGCGGATGCGTCGGGCGCGC
Source organism: Pyrinomonadaceae bacterium (assembly GCA_041746175.1). GTDB lineage: Bacteria > Acidobacteriota > Blastocatellia > Pyrinomonadales > Pyrinomonadaceae > JBGTHJ01. The sequence goes on along the minus strand of JBGTHJ010000496.1, from coordinate 2,690 downwards.
CGCCGTTGGCCGTCGCGTACGGAGGAGCCGCGACGGGGACGAACGTGGGCGTGACGGGATTGGCGATCTCCGGCGGAAGTTCGGCGGTCGTGATCCGCGCATCGTTCGCGAGCAGCATCGCGCGCTCAAGACAGTTGCGCAATTGCCGGACGTTGCCCGGCCAGCGGTAAGCTTTGAGCGCGGCCAACGCTTCGGGCGTGATGTCGGGGATATTGACGCCGCAGAGTTGTTTGAGCAGATGCGTGGCGAGCGGTTCGATGTCGTCGGTGCGCTCGCGCAGCGCGGGGAGCGCGATTTGAAAACCGTTGACGCGATAGAGCAGGTCGGCGCGGAAACGCCCGTCGCCGGTCACCTCGTTGATGTCGCGATTGGTCGCCGCGACGATGCGGACGTTGACCTGCACCTTGCGCACCGCGCCGACGCGATAGAACGAATTGGTCTCTATCGCGCGCAGCAGTTTCGATTGGAGCGGCGCGGGGAGTTCGGTTATCTCGTCGAGAAAAATCGTGCCGTTGTCGGCCAGTTCCCAGAGTCCGAGCTTGCGCCCCTTCGCACCGGAGAACGCGCCCGCCTCGTGGCCGAAGAGTTCGGATTCGAGCAGCGTCTCCTGAATCGCGGCGCAGTTGAGATCGATGAAAGAATTATCCGCGCGCTTCGAGAGACGGTGAATCGCATGGGCGATGAGTTCCTTGCCCGTCCCCGACTCTCCCGTAATCAGCACGGATGCGTCCGACGGCGCGACGCGCTCGACCAGCCGCATCACTTCGCGCATCGCTTCCGAAACATAAACAATCTCCGGCGTCTCGGTCTGCCGCGCGGTCAGTGCGCGCAGTCGTTGATTGTCGACGCGGAGACGGCGCTTCTCCGCCGCCTGTTTGACGAGCGCGTCGAGTTCGGCGATGCGATAGGGTTTCGAGAGATAGTCGTACGCGCCGAGTTTGATCGCTTCGATGGCCGTCTCGACGGTGGCATGACCGGTGAGCAGGATCACTTCGGGCGGGTTCGGTCGTTGATAGACGCGACGCAAAAGCTCCATGCCGTCCATGCGCGGCATCGAGATGTCGCTCAGAAGCACGTCAACCGCGCCCTCTTCCAACAGGCGCAGCGCGGCCTCGCCGTCGGGCGCGACGCGCACGTCATGTCCTAGCCGCTGAAGTTCTTTCTGGAGGACTAATCGGAGATTGGATTCATCTTCGGCAACGAGAATTTTGGCAGGCTGCGTGTTCAAGCGATTGGGTCTCCGTCACGAAAGGTTGCGGGGGGCAGCGTCAGCGTGAAAGTGGTGCCGCGTCCAACGGTCGAATCCACGCCGATGCGCCCGCCGTGCTCGGTTACAATACCATAACAGACCGCCAGTCCGAGTCCCGTTCCGCGCCCGACCTCTTTGGTCGTGAAGAACGGGTCGAAGATTTTCGGCAGGTACTCCGGCGAGATGCCGACGCCCGTGTCGCACACTTCGACGCGCACGCCCCCGCCCGCGTCCGCCGCCCGCGCGCGGAGCGTGAGCGTGCCGCCGTGCGGCATCGCGTCAATCGCGTTCTCGGCGAGAATGATGACCGCTTGTTTCAACTGCCCTTCGTCGCCCGCGATCTGATTGAGCGCGTCCGAGGTTTCGACGAGAATCTCGATGTGCTGCCCGCGCCGTTGATGACGAAGCAAACGCGCCGAAGCTTCGACCACCTCGGCGACATCGACCGGCGTGTGCTCGCCCGCGCGCGCGCGGCTGAAATCGAGCAGCCCGTTCGTGATCGACTTGCACCTGAACGCCTCGCTCCGTATCAACTGCAAATACTCGCGCAGGTCGTCGGTCTCCGGCGACGAACCGAACACGCCCTCAGCGACGCGCGATTCGAGAGCCTCGGCGCACGCCGAGATGGTCGCCAGCGGATTGTTTATCTCGTGCACGACACCCGCCGCGAGTCGTCCGACCGCCGCGAGTTTTTCCGTCCGCGCGACCGCGCGATTGGCTTCGACGCGCGCCGTGATGTCTTCGCCGACCGTGATGACGTGCGAGATGTCGCCGCCCGCATCGACGCGCATCGGAATCTTGCTGACGAGCCAGTGTTTGTTCGCGCCCTCGTCCGCCGCTCCGGTCTCCTGCTCGAAGCGTTCGATCTCGCCCGTCTTGAAGGCGCGGGCGAACTCGCGTTCGAGCACCTGACGCGGCTGGCGCGTCAACACGTCGAAGACGTTGCGACCGAGCGCCTGTTTGCGCGGGATGCCCTGACCGCCCAACTCGCGATTGCGGTTCCACGCCACGACGCGGAAGTCGCGGTCGACCGCGTAGAGCGAAACGGGCAGGCTATCGATAATGGTCTCGGTGAAGCGTCGCTGGGCTTCGGCCTCGGCGGTGCGGCGCTCGACCTCTTCGGCGAGCGTCACCGAAGAGTCGCGCGCCGCGCGGTACAGCGAAGAGATATGCACGGCGAGCGCGGCCTGTTGCGCGGCGGCATCGACGAGGCGGCTCTCCGTCTCGTCGCACTGTTCGGCGCGGTCGAAGGCGACGACGAGCGCGCCCAGAGCGCGGCTGTCGAAGCGAATCGGCGCGATGTATTCGACCGCGTGGCGCACGTCGCGCAGGAAAAATTCGGAGCGGTCAGTGAGCCGCCTCGAAGCCGTCGGCGCGGTCGCCAGCCACGCCTTCAGACGCCCGGTGTTGATGAGCGTTATGCCCTCGGCGCTGCCCTCGC
>JBGTHJ010000495.1:0-7207 GCA_041746175.1 Pyrinomonadaceae bacterium | reverse complement strand
CGCGCCGCGTAGCCCGCGCTTTCGCCGGACGGTCGCGCGTGTCCGCCTGTCTTGCCGTCGCCACGACGACCGTTGGACGGGTTGAACATCTCGCCGGTTGAAGCCGCGACGAGTTTGGTCGTCGCCGCCGAACCGCTATCGCCCGCACGGGCGAGCGCATCGCGTCGGTCGGTCGGCGCGTCGAACGACGCGAAGGCCGGCATCGCGCACGCCGAACCGCCCGTGAAACTGCCCGGACTCTGGGTTGTCGCGCTGCCGGAGATTCCGTCAACCGAACTCGTGTTGTTGCCGTTGATGAAACTGACCACCGCTGCGGTGTCGTTGCCCGCGCCCGCGTAACCCGGCAGCCTGACCGTCGTGGCGAAGCGTTGACGGACGCGGAAATCGTCGGTCGTCAGCGCGCCGTGATTGAGATTGTTGGCGAGCGCACCCGCGCCGCCGAGTTGGAGACAGACGGGGTTCGAGTTGGTTGACGAAGAACCCGCGTTCAGCATGAATGCCTCGCGGCTCGACGGGTCAACCAGTTCGGTCACGCTGTTGCCCTGCGCGGTCAGGTTCAACGCGCCCGCGCCGTTGTTGGCGAGGACGTTGATGCCGCGATCAAAACACTGGCGAATGGCGTTGCCCGTGATGGCCGAGGTATGCGTCCCCGCGCCGCTCATGTTGACGGACATGCCGCTCGCCTGCACCGAGCACGACAGCGCGGAACCCGACGTGCCGATGATGTTGTTGCGAATCCTGCCGGTGAAATTCGCCGCCGCCGAAGATGTGGCGAGCGTGGCCGTAATCGCGCTCAGAATCGAGCCGTTGATGGTGTTGCCGTTGAAGTCGTAGACGACCGAACCCGTAAAGGTCGAGCCGGAGTTGACCACGACGCCCTGTCCGAGCGCGTTGGAATGACCGCCGCTGAGCGTGCTGTTCGTGAGCGACACGCCGAGCGTCGCGGCGTCGTTCGCTACCGCTTGAAGATGGTCGCCGCGATTGGCCGTGAAGGCGCTGCCCGACACGTTGATCGCCATGTTGGCCGTGCCCTGCGCGGAGTAGAGGATGCCGTCGTCGCTGAAAAGATTCGCGGAGACGTTGCTGATGGCGCTGCCCGCGACGGCGAGCGTCGCTTGTGATCCGTTGTTGGTCGTGTTGACGACGACGATGTTGTTTGTCCACGAGTTAGCGACGGTCGAATCCGTGATGCTCGACGCGCCGTGCAAGCCGTTGAAATCGAGTCCGTACTCGCCCACCGCGTTGCCGTTGCCGGTGACGTTGCTCCGTTTGAGCGTGAAGCCGACGACGTTCGTCCCGCTCACGCCGTCGTCCTGCCCGCTCTGAATATTCATGTAACCGAGGCTGACGGCGGAAGTCGAATTGAGCGTCACGCCAGCCGCCGTCGAACCGGAGATCGTGCCGCCCGAACCGTTGTTGCTCGCGCCGCCGTCGCCCGTCACGACGAGACCTCCCGCCGTGCCTGTGTTGTTCAAAATGATGCCGCTCGCCGCGCCGTTCGACGAAATCGAGCGAAAGTTTGCGCCGCCGGTGCCGATGGTCGTGTTCGCGATGTTGAGCGCGACGCCGCTGGTGGTCGTCAGCGTGTTCGTCGCGCCGGTGACGTTGAGCGTGCCGCCGCCCGTCGCGGCAAAGGCCGGGTTCGCGCCGCCGCTAACATTCATGCCGCCGGAAAAATTGATGGTCGCGCCCGTGTTGTTCACGAGCGCGACGCCCGCGCCGCCCGTGTTGGAGTTAATCGCGCCGCTCACGTTGACCGCGCCGCCCGCTCGATTCTGAATCGAGATGGCCGCGCCCGCCGCGCCGTTGGTGACGCTCGCCGCGAAGTTGATCGTGCCGTTGCCACCGTTGAGCGAAAGCTCCGCGCCGCCCGACCCCGACACGAGGACGTTCGAGTTGACAGTCGCATCGTTGACGCCCGTGCCGCTGATGCCCGCGCCGCTCGCACCGCTCACAATCACCGCCGCGACGGTGTTGCTCTGCGCAAGCGTGAGGCCGTTGCCGCCCGCGTTCGTGACAATCGGATTCGTCCCGGAGGGCGTCGCGAGGACGAAACTCGAAACGGTTAGCCCGGCGGGTTGCCCCGTGAGGCTCTGGGCGTCTTCGAGTTGCAGCCCGCCCGTGTAGGTCGCCGCGCCTTGAAAAAGAAAGATGATGTCGCCGGGCGCATCAGAGTCGCCCGCGCCGCCCGCGCCGTTGACCGGGGCGAGCGAGTTGAACGGGCTGGTCGAGCGACCGTCGCCGTTCGGCCCCGCGTTGTTCACGTACCAGACGCGGGGCGCGCCGACCGTGATGTTGACCGTGCTCGTGCTCGTCAACCCGGCAGAGTCCTTGATCGTGTAGCCGAAACTATCTGCGCCGGTAAATCCGGCGGCGGGCAGATAAGTGAACTGCCCCGATGCGTTCATGCTGATCGTGCCGCCATTCGCGCTCGTCGCTTGAAAAGAATCGAGCGTGAATGTGTCGCCGAAAAACTCGGAGTCGTTGTCAAACGCGCTTCCCGTGATGCGCACCGCCGGACTACTGCCCGCCGGCACGCCGACTTCGAGCAGCGTGTTGCCGACGGCGCTGTAGGCGTCGGCGCGGGCGAGCGGCGAGACGTTGACCGACGAGCCGATGAGCGTCGTATTCGGATCAACGCTGTCGGTAAACTGGACGCCGTTAGCATCCATCGTGCCCGTGTTGGTGATCGTCACCGCGTAGGTGATGGTCGCGCCGGGTTCGGCTTTGAGGTCGCCGTCGGGGTCTGGAAAAGAGTCGGTCTTGGTGGCTGTGATGGACGGGGCGACGGGCGCGCTCGACGCCGACGGGGGGGCGTTGGTCTTCGCGTGTCTCGCCGCCGCGTCGGTGTTCGCGGAGCGCAATCCACGAATAGGCCGCGCCGAACTTCTCGAAGCAGCGAGAAGCGGCGTCAGTGGTGCGATGAGTATGAAGAAAGCGAGAATAGCGGAAGTGTAAATTCGTGCTGGGGGGGTTGAGGTCGTGCGCTCCATTGAGACTGCTCCTTGTAATCAGGGGGTCAAGTTGAGTCTTGTCAGGCTGCTCGCATAATTTAATCGAAGAGATTCGCGAGACCTTCCGGATGTCGATGTCTCCGGGGCTGCCCCGGCGAGACCCGAATGTGCTACGTGGCCCGGTTGATGACGGCTTCGTAATAGATACCTTCCCGGTCGTTCTCGTTCATGAAACGCGAGACGAAGAGAGGGAATTTCCCGAGCGACTCGTGGTCGAGTTCGTAGATGGTTTGGACGGTCGATAGTTCGTTGTCGGCGCGAAACAGCAGCGAGAAGTTTTCACCCTGCGGCACGGGTTTGCCCTCCGGCGCGCGCGGCTCGATCCTTTTGAGGTTGACGAGCGTCAGCATCGTCACCTTGACCCCCGCGCGTACCTTGAAGACGCTGCCGAGATGCGGCTCGAAAACCGAAGCTTTATATTCAAAGGCCGGTCGAGTGTCGGCGGGCGGGGCGTTGGTCGAGTCGCCGGATTGATCCGGCGTCGGTTGTCCGAGCACGGTTTCGGAACCGCTAAAGTACAGCCCGGCGAACACGCTTGCCACCGCTCCTGATTTCAGAAATGCCCGACGCGATGTAGCCATCAGTGTATTCTCCTATTCGTGGTGTGAGTTGTCAGCCTGCAACCTTGGATTGACTGTCTGCCAAAAAAAACAGATGTGGAAGTACTACGCGGACACGCCGCCACGCTGCCGGACGCAGTGGCACATGCGTTCCGGCGTTGAATTCCTGATGAGGTGTGAGTTTGGATAGAACCGGGCGCGGGATGGATGTCGGGGGCAAACCGCAAACTCTTGAGCGCTGGTTCGGATAACCTGAAGCGGCGAGGAAAGTAATCCAAAGCCGCCGGTGTGTCAAGTGGTTAATCTAATTCCTCGCAATCCCGGCGGCAAGAACGCGACGGGTGGCGAGCGGTCAGCGTTGATCTGGCGAAGCGAAGTTGAACGAATAGCACCCGCTGTTCGATGGCAGAGCTTGCCGCTCGCCCGCGCACCGTTGGCTGAAAAGGCTTCGCTCGCTTGCGCTGGCGCGGGGCTTACGCTTAAAATGCCTCTCTTTATGACTCCTATGCGCGCAGGCGTTTCGCGGGCGCACACGACCGCCGCACAGTCTCCCGTGGGCACGAAATTCAGAACGGTAAAAATTGATCCGGTTCGGAGGGTTTTTTGTGAAGCAAGCTTTTCCTCTGTCGCGCCTCAGCGCGGCTGTCGTGGCGCTCGCCTTTATCTTCGGCGTCTTCATTACCGCGCACGCGCAAACCCCCAGCGCCACTCCTGATTCATTCGTCGCGCAGCTAACGGCATCCGCCAGCGATACGTTCGCGGGTGGCATCAACGGTTCGGGGCGGTTCGTCGTCGTCGAATCGACCGGCGACATCTCGACCGAACGCACCGCGACGCGCAACAACTCGGATGGCAACCGCGAAATCTTTCTCATCGACTACGGTCAGCGGCGCATCTTCCAGATTACCGACACCCGGCGCGCGCTCGTCGATCCGACGAGGCCCGCCACCGACCCCGCGACCCCGCTCAACTTCAGCAACATCGAAGTCGAGGTCAGCAACAACCGTCCCATCATCAGCCACAACGGGCGTTGGATAGTGTGGAGTTCAAACGCCTACAACGACACGAGCGGCGACCCGAACAACTCGACGCCGCTGCGTTTCGACGGCAACGACGCCGCCAACCGCACCGCGCTCAGAGCCGACGGCAATCAGGAGGTTTTTCTCTACTTGATTCCGGCGGTCGCGGCGGTTGATTTGTCGAGCGGAGTGACGCCTCCGCCGCAAGACCTGACGAACGGCACGTTGATCCGCGTCACGCGCACGCCCGCGACGTTTCTGCCGCGCCCCGGAACCGCGACTTCTTCGCCGAGCGTCGCCGACGACAATCGCTTCGCCAACATCAACGACGACGCCTCGTTCGTCTGCTTCGTCTCGAACCGGAACTTTTCGAGCGCCAACGGCGGTCGCGATGCGGCGGGACGCAACAGCGAGCCGATTCCGAACGCCGAAATCTTCGTCTACAACCGCGCCGACGCGCTGATCTCGCAACTGACCGACACGCTCAATCCGCCCAACAGCCCGATCAACATCGTCTTCAACTCGAACCCGACCTTTTCGGGCAGCGGGGCGCGCATCGCGTTTCTATCCTCCGCCGCGAACCCCGTGCAGAGTCCGGCAGACCCGCCGAACACGCGCCGCAACGCCGAGGTTTACGTCGCGGACTTCAACGGCATCGCGATGAGCAACGTCCGTCGCGCGACGACGCCGGTCACGTTCGACCCCAATCAACCCATCGTCCACGAGTTCACCTTCGGACGCCGCCTGAGCCGCGACGGAAATTTTTTGACCTTTGAATCGACCGCGAACATTCAGCCCGACGGTTCGATCACCGGCACGCTCAATAACGCATTCGCCATCTTCCTTTTCAACATCACGGCGACCTCGAATCCGTTTACGCAAATCGGCGCCCGCGCGCCCGCGAACGAGGTGAGCGACGTGCTCCGCTTCCCGACGTTTACAACCGACAACTCGACCATCGTCTTCGCCTCGTCGATCAACTTTCGCACCGACGGCACGGCGGCGGCGGCCAACTCCGCCGAAGGCATCAACCCCGAACGGCGCGTGCAGATTTTTTCGACGCCGATTCCGAGCGCCGCCACGCCGCTCAGCCTGCGCCGTCTGACGCGCACGGCTTCCGTCTTCCAGTTCATCCAACCGTTCCCGTCCGACACGACCGAGCGCATGGCCTTCAGCCTTCAGTTGACCGAACTCGGCGGCGGTAACGCCGACGGCTCGGCTGAAGCCTACTACGTGCTGGTGCCGCCGCAGACGAGCGAGACGCCGTCGCCGTCGCCGTCGCCGTCGCCCGCGCCGCAGTTGCTTTCCTACTTCACGGGCGCGACCGAGATTCCGGTCACGTCGGCGACGCCCGCGCCGAGTCCGAGTCCCGCGCCCTACACCGTGACGGGATTAGCGGCGGGCGAACTCGGCATCCTGCGCTCGACCACCGTGCCGCTCGCGACTTCGGCGCAGCAAGTCGCTCCCGGCGACGCCGACACCCAACTGCGCAGCCCCTCGCTGCCCATCGAACTCAACGGCGTCTCGGTCTCGGTCGCCAACGCCGCCGTCGGTCTCTACTCGGTTAGCCCGACCCAGATCAACTTCGTGATTCCCATCGGTCTGCTCTCATCAGCGACGGCGTTGCCCGTCGTCGTCAACAATCGCGGCGCGGTCATCCGCAGCACGCTCCAAATCAACTTCGCGCAACCCGACATCTTTTCAAGCACCAACGGCCCCGGCGGGCGCGCGATGGTCTTTAACAACACCGACCCGATGATGCCGATGCGTGTCGAACCCTTCGACGTGACGACGACCCGGCTGACCGCCGCCGGGACGCCCGAAACCGTGCCGACCCAACTGACCATCATCCTGACGGGCGTGCGCGGCGACATCACCCCGGCGCAAACCACCGTCCGCATCCGGGGCGCGCGTGACGTGTCGTACACCGCCGGGCAAATCAGAGCCATTCGCCAATCGCGCACCCCGGGCTTCTACGAAATCGTCGTCGATTTGACCGAAGCTCTGCGCGGCTCCGGCGACTCGACCGTCGTCGTCAGCGTTACCAACGCCGGGCAAACTTTCTCAAGCCGTCCGGAAGAGTCCGCGCCGCGCATCTTCATCAACCCGTGATCCACAGCGGTCAGTAGAAACGGAGAGCAGCGAGCGGCCCGGAACCTTTCGCTGCTCTCCGCTTTTTATGCTGACGGCTGATTGCTGACCGCTGACCGTCACATGCTCATCGGACTCGACGCCATCCCACTCACGGAACCCAAAACGGGCGTCGGGCATCACACCTTTGAACTCGCGCGCGCGCTGGCTGAAGCCTCGCCCGCAGACGAGTTTCAACTGCTCTATCCGTCGCGCTACCCGCCGCTCACCTTCGACGCGGAAGATGCGCTGCGCGTGCCCGCAAACTTGTTCCCGGTGCGCGTCAGCGTCGGCGCGCTGGGGCGTCGGTGGTGGGCATTCGGGCTGCCGCGCCACCTGCGCCGCACGCGCTTCGCGCTCTTTCACGGCATGAACTACGAAACGCCGTTCTGGGGGAACTGCCCGACCGTCTTGACCATTCACGACCTCTCGCTGTGGCTTCACCCGCATCTCCACGAAGCCCCCCGCGTCCGCCGCGCGCGTC
>JBGTHJ010000494.1:0-2525 GCA_041746175.1 Pyrinomonadaceae bacterium | reverse complement strand
CGCGCGGTCGATGCCGTGATGAGCGGCGAGGCGCGCAACGCTTTTCTTCCGCTGCGCCCGCCCGGACACCATGCGACGAGCGACCGCGCGCAAGGCTTCTGCCTATTCAACTCGGTCGCGGTCGCGGCGCGTTACGCGCAGTCGCGCTACGCCGAAGTCGAGCGCGTGGCGGTCATCGATTGGGACGTGCATCACGGCAACGGGACGCAGGGCATCTTCTACGACGACCCATCGGTCTTCTTCTTTTCGGCGCATCAGTATCCCTGGTATCCGGGTACGGGTTCGCGCGGCGAGAACGGTTTGGGACGTGGGCGCGGCTACACTCTGAACGTGCCGCTGAGAGCGGCGACGCCCGCCGTCGAACACCGTCGCGCTTTTGAAGCCGCGCTCGAAGAGATGAGCGCGAAGTTCAAGCCCGATATCATCTTCATCTCGGCGGGCTTCGACGCGCACGTGGGCGACCCGCTCGGACAGTTGTCGCTCGAAGACGATGACTTCGTCGCGTTGACGCGGGCGGTCAAAGAGTGGGCCGGGGCGACATGCGCGGGGCGCATCGTCTCGTGTCTCGAAGGCGGCTACAACCTCGACACGCTCGGCGAGACGGTGCGCGCGCACGTCCGAACGCTCAGCGACACATGAAGCGGGCGGTGTCAAAAAGCATTCCACGCAAAGTCGCCAAGGAAAAACCGCAGAGCAAAGAAAACAGATTGTCGCGGTTCCTGCCTGACCTTTTCCTGGCGGTTCTTTTCCTGGCATCTTTGCGTGAGTGTTTCGGGCTTACCAAATTCGCAACTTCGATTCGATTCTCGCGCGAGCCGCGTTGAACTTTCCGGCAATTCGTTTCGTTAGAATTCGGGTGCGAGAATGATCTGAACGCGAGCCGCCGGATGTAAGATGACCGGCGGCTTGAACTTTTGATGAAGGGTAGGCGGAACCGCGATAGTCGATATCGCAAACGAATCTCAGTGGGCGGACGCGTGTCGTGATGGCTTCATTGACTTACATGCAGTTGATTCGCAGCCGTCGCGGGTTTCGTTGTCTGTTGGCGGGACAGGTGGTTTCGGAACTCGGCAACTGGTTCAACTTCATCGCCGGGCTGGGACTGGTGCGCGTGATCTCGAACGGCGCGCCGGAGGTGACGGCGATGCTGGTGGTGGCGCGGATGCTGCCGTTTGCGTTTCTCGCGCCGGTCGCGGGCGCGTTCGTTGACCGCTGGTCGCGGCGGACGGTGATGATCGCTTCCGACGTATCGCGCGCCGTCTTCGCGCTCGGATTTTTACTGGTGCGGAGGCCGGAGGATTTGTGGATCGCCTACGCCTGCACGGTCGTCTCGACGCTGTTCTCGGCCTTCTTCGAGGCGGCGAAGAACGCTTCGCTGCCGAACGTCGCGGGCGACCGTGGGCTGCTCGCGGGCAACGCCCTCATGCACTCGTCGCGCTTCCTGTTGATGTCGGTGGGTGCGGTGCTTGGCGGCTGGGCGTCGGCGGCCTTCGGCTACGAAGCGGCGTTCGTCATCAACGCGGCCTCTTTTCTCGTCTCGGCGTTCTCGATCTGGCTCATCCCGGAGCGCGAACTGCACGCAACGGAAGACGCGCGCGGGAGGGCCGGTGCGACGGGCGTCGTCGTGCGCGCGGGTCGTTTTCGTGTCTGGACGGACTTGCGCGAGGGTTGGAAGTACGTCGCGCAGCACCGGCTGGTGGCGGCGATCATCGGTATCAACGTGGTGTGGGCGACGGGGGGCGGCGCGAGTTATCTGGTTTACGACCGGCTCGGCGTCGAGTTGAAGGGCGGCTGGCAGGGCGACGAAGCGGTGGCCGCGCTGTATAGTGCGGTCGGCGTGGGTCTGTTTATCGGGATGATGCTAGCGCGGCGCGTCGGCTCGCACGTCGAATTGCACGGCGTGACCCCGGCCTTCATCGGTTGGACGCTCATCGTGCACGGCCTTTTGTTCGCGCTCGCCGGACTGATGCCGACGCTCTGGCTCGCGAGCTTGATGCTGCTCCTGTCGCGCGTGCTGATCGGTGTCGAATTCGCGGTGCAGGAGACTTTGATGATGCGCCTGCTGCCCGACGGGTTACGCGCACGCGTCTTCACTAATGACCGCGCGGCGGAAATCGGGGTGATGAGTCTTTCAACCGCGGTCGCCGGGTGGGCGCTCACGGGCGGCCTCACGGCGCGCGCGCTCGCGATAATCACCGGATTGTTGGCGGCGATGCCGGGCGTCGGCTGGCTCGCGTTGTTTGCGGCGGGCAAGTTGCGACTCCCGCCCGAAGTCGAACAAGCGTCGAAAGACGACGAAGCCGAACGGGTCGCGGTCGCGTCGGCGGGCTGAAACACGGAAGCGTGAACCGTCGCCCGTAAACAGTCGCGTGGTGAAGGTCGTCGGCTTGTCGATTGAAGGTCGATCGAAGATTGACGAGAGGTTGATGAGAGACACGGTGTTGAGAGTCATACGGAAGCAGGACGGAGCGGCGGCGGCGACGGACGGGTCGCGGCGCGGTCGTCTGCGGCGTGTGATGCGGCGC
>JBGTHJ010000493.1:0-2024 GCA_041746175.1 Pyrinomonadaceae bacterium | reverse complement strand
CGCCGCGCCCGCCGCCGCCGCCGTCATGCGAGCCGACCCTCCGCCCGTCGCGGCGGAGCCTGTTTCTCCGCTGGCCGACAATGACCTGAAGCCGCAGAAAGTGATGCAGGACGAACTCGGCGGCGAAGTCAAACTGTTTGGTAACGGCAAAGTCATTCTCGCGTGGATTAAAAAGAAGCGCGACGCCGCTGCTGCTGCCGCCACCCCGCCGCCGCCCGCGACCGGCACGCAAACTCCGGCGGCCATCCCCGACGACACTTTCTATTTCGACGAGAACGACCTCTTTGCCGACGCCGCGACAATCAAGAAAATCTCGCCCGTCCCGAAGAGTGCGGATGAGTTGAAGCCGACGCTTCAGTTGATGGTGGACTACGGCGTGCTGCGTCCGAAGATCTATCCGACGATGGACGCGCCCGACCCGAAACATCCCGTCATCATCGACAAAAAAACGGGCGCGCCCGCAACCGCCGACCTCGACAAGGCCGGAACGGACGTTACCAAATTCAGCCAGGACTTCGACAAGCGCGTCAAGCGGAAAGACCCTCTGTCTCCGGTCGTCTCGACGGGGCTGATGGCGATGGACTGGTCGTCTGACAAGAATCAGGTGAGCAATGAAAAGGTCGTCGCAACGCAACTCGAAGCGGTCAAGGCGCAACTCGACGAGTTCATCGTGATTCTGAAGCCAATCAAAAAGTTTCAGCCCGCCCCGATTCTCCGCGCGACAAGCGACGCGCCCGTGCCCGTCTTGGACAAAAAGTCCGGCGAGGTCGTCGCGCATGAAATCACCGTCGCGGATAAGAAAAAGCCCCTGCGGTTTGTCGGCGAGGTGGACAAGATTGAGAAGGTGCGCGACGGCAGCGATCCGGCGACGGTCAAACGCCGCGAGAGCCTCGAAAAGATTATCAAGGTTACCGAGAAAGACCTCCGGAAAAAAGGACGCTATCGAACATTCTCCGACGAGGTGCTTGTCCTGCTCGAAAGGCTGCGGAAGAAGAACGCCGCGTGGAGCGCGGGGACGTACGCGGGTCATAGTTGGGGCGAGTTTTCGGCGGACATCTTCTTGAAGGGCGGCCACGACAAAACCGCGAAGGGATTCTACGACCGCGACAACGCGCGCAAATTCTTCGGCGACCTCAACGCCGCCGCCAATGAGGACGACGGGGTGGTCGGGAAAATCGCGTGGCGCGCTCTCTACAACGACGACCCGCTCGCCGCAGAGGTCAACGCAAAGTATGGCGCGCGAAGAATCCTCAACGTGCCCGGTCACGGCCCGGACAATCTCCACATCCATCTCGACATCACCCCCGTCAATCTCGTCAAGGACGGAGTGACGGGCTACGACATCAAGGACGGTCGCGTTCGTGTGCTCGATAGCGAATGACGAAAACGGAAATCGAGCCGCTGGAAGGTGAGACAATGAACGCCAAACTCCAATTCAATGCCAACGCGACGGCGACGCCGGAGTCAAACTCCGCCTTCGCGCGCGGCGGGCGGTCGCTCACTGTTGCCGGAGGTTGAGCGCATCCGCAACTTCAACCGCCGCGTCGAAGTCACCTTCTTCGACCCGACCGGCGCGTTCGGCCATCAAACGCCGCAACTCCGGCTCCCGACGCTCGGCTGGCAGCGACCGCGCGGACTCAGACCGCCCTCGCACGGCGGCGGGCGACGATTGGACTTTTAACCCGCGATGAATCGTTGACGACTGGCCGTTGTTGTCAAGCGCGACGGCCAACGGCGGGAACACGAAAATGGCATTCACGACCGCGACATCACACGGCGAAGCGAAAGCGCCCCCGGCGCGCGTCACACACGCGTCAAAGCTCTTGGTTCAGCGCCAGTGTGCGTGCGGTGGCGGGAGCGCATCCGCCGAATTGAGCGGCAAGTGCGACGACTGCACGCGCCCAAAATTCACGGTGCAGCGTCGTGCCAACGGCGACGGGCACGCGACCGCCGCGTCATCCATCGTCAGCGGAGTGGCTGGTTCTGCTGGCGGCCAACTGCGCGCCACCGTCGCCGCCATGCCC
>JBGTHJ010000492.1:0-3160 GCA_041746175.1 Pyrinomonadaceae bacterium | reverse complement strand
GGATTGCTGGATGATAACGTCGAGATTGTTGAATCGCTGGTTGACGCGCGCGGTCGTTCCCGGCAGCAGCGTGAACTCAAGCACCGTCCGGTCGCCGCGCTTGAGCGTCTTCACATTTTGCACGCCGCCGCCGCTACGCCCGACGCGCGGCGCGCTGCTGGCAGGCACGTCCACGTAGAAACGATTGCCCACGCTGTAGGCCGAGTAGTCGTTCAGCGGCGCGTCGGCGGTCACGGTGACGCGAGATGTTTGACTCTGCGCGGTCGTCGGCGTATCGAGCGCAAAGCAGCCGAGCGATGCCAGCGCGACGCACAGGAGAGCGTCGCGGAATGCGCTGGAGCGGTTGGCGTTCGACATCTTGATAATCACGGAATGAGAGTCTGGAAAAACCGGGCGTCGGTGGCGACCGGGGAGCGTCCCTTGGGATAAACGATTATAAGTGTATCAGCACGGCGGTCGCAAACAACCTCACGCGCACAAAGCGACGAAACGCATTTTGCAGGAGCGGCGCAGAGCCAAAAGCGCGAGGCGCAAAGGGTCTTAACCTTCACGCCTCGCGCTTGATGATTGGTCTTGCCGTTCCCGGTCGTGCTCCTGCAATCAGACGGGCTGCTGGGCGCTGCTGATCTGGTAGATCGCCTCCATCACGGCGGTGCGGATTTCGGGCGGCAGCGAGCCGCGCACCGCGAGCCGACGGAAGGCCGGAAGGATGTCGGTCTGCCCGCTCAGGGCGAGCAACTTGACGACGGCGAGCCGCACTTCGTTGTTTTGATGTCCCTCGATGGCGCGAATCAGCGGCTGCACCTCGCCCGCTTTGGCCATCAGAAACAACAGCGAGAAAGCCTCGTAAGTTTTGTCGCGGCTTTCGCCCGTCAGGTGACTGATGGCTTCGCCCGCCAAACCGGACGACGCAATCGCCGCGCCGATTTTGCGGCGGCGTTCGGGCGGAGCGTCGCGCAGTGCGTGGGTGAAAGATTCGGCGCGGTCTTCGCGCATGTCATAGAGCGAGCGGGCGGCGGCGGCGCGCACCTCCTCGGAAGGGTCGTCGAAGCCCGCGCAGATTTCGTTGAAGGCATCCTCCGCGCTCACGCGCGAGAGTTCCTTGAGCCCGATGGCGCGCTCTTCGGGTTCATCGCTGGCGAGCCGGAGTTGGATGGCCTTTGGAACGGTCGAGTAATCCTCGCTGGCGGGTACGACCGACTTTTCTTCGACCGGCGACGATGCACGTTCGGCCTCGCTATCGAAGCTCGACTTCCCGGCAGCGACCTCTTCAGACGACGGCGACGCGAGCGCGTCTGCGCCCGGCACGTGGTCGATGGCCTTCTCGAATGCGAAAGCATCGATGGCGGTCGATTCATCCGGGGGCACGGCCCCGGCGTCGAAATCCGCATAACCGCTGGTGAACGAATCGGCGGGCGTCGAGAACAAGTCGCTCCCGGCTTCGCCCATGTCGAGTTCGACCCAGTCGCTCATCGCCGCATCGTCGGGCGCGGCGTCCGTCGGCTCCGTTGACGCGAACACCGGCGGCGCAGTCGCGGTGTCGACTGGAATTTCCGGCGGCGTTGTTGATTCTGCCTCCAGCGCGAACGGCGCGTCTTCGACATCGGTCGCCGCCGGGGACGCAAGAGATTCCTCTGTGACGGACGAGGCGACAAAATCAGTTTCGACGCCCGACGGTTGTTCGGCTTCTGGCGTTGCCAAGTCGAAGAACGCGCCGCTGTCTGTCGATAGGGGCGCGGGCAGCGACTCTTCGACAGGGGGCGGCAACTCTTCGAGCGTCGGGTCGACCGTCAGACTCTCCGTCTCGAAGTCTTCGGCATCGACATCTTCGGCGATGGGCGTGGTTGCCGAATCTTCTCCGGCGACGGCGGCGACATCTTTATCAAATGTCGTGTCGAGATCATCGACCGACACGACAACTTCTTCGATCGTCCTCGTTTCGGACGCGGTCGCTTCGACGGGTTGTGTTTCCAGCGTCGGCGTCTCTTCGACGGGTAGTTCGGCTTCGAGAGTCGACGCAACCTCGGCGGGTTGCTCGATATCGACGGCAGGCGTTTCGACGGTCGTTGATTCAACGGGCGACCCGATTTCAACAACCGACGGCGACGCCGTCTCGACAATCGGTTCCGGCGTTTCGACGGTCGCGGTTTCGACCGGAGCAGTTTCAACGGGCGGAGCAGCGGCGCCGAGGGTCGGGGTTTCGTCGGCCTCCTCTTCGACTGCCGCACAAGCGTCAATCGCGAGTTTGATGAGACGTGGGGGGACACGAACTTTGGCGTTCTTCTCGCGGTCGCGGAGGGCTTCGAGCGGGGCGATGGCCGCCGGGTCTTTGAGCAGCGCGAGAGATTCGACCGTGGTGCGGCGCACTTCCATCGCCGGGTCGTCGAGCGCGCCGACGAGATGCGAGGTCGCCGCATGATCGCCGACGAGGCCGAGCGAGCGAGCCGCCGACGCGCGCTCCGCCGGGGCTTCGGCGGAGCGGAGATCGTGCGCGGTGTCGTTGAAATAACCGTGTTCGATGTAGGCCGCGCGGGCGCGGTCGCGGCGTTCGACGCTGCGACCGGCAAGCGCGGAGAGTAGTTCGGCGGCCACCATCTGCCGCGCAAACATGTCGGCAGAGCCAAGCGTCGCCTTGTCGTAACTCTCGCCTTCGAGCAGTCGTTTGGTTTCGACCTGCACGCTTTCGGCATCGATGGGAACAGCTGGCGCGCTTACCGTTGACGCCACCAAGCTAGCTTTGGCCGGAGCGTCAGCCAGCGCGACTTTATCATCCGTGCCAGCAGCTTTATCCGTCGCTGGCCGTTGCATTGTGGCTTCCGTCGCATCGACGCCACGCGCGGGCGCGGCTTCATCGGCAGGCGGAAGGATGATGAGAGGCGTGTTGACGGGAGATGTCGGAAGCACGGCGGCGGCGGCGGCGGTGGTGGTGGTGGTCGGCGACGGCGGCGGCGGCGGTGCGGTCTTCGACTTCTTCTTTTTCTTGGTCTTCGCGGGTGGTGGAAGTTTGGCGGACTTCGTTTCGGTTCCGACGGGGAGCGCAAGCGCTGCGGGAACGTCTTCTAACGGCGCGGGCGAGGCGGCGGAGCGGCGCGTCGTGACGAACAGCCCGACACCCGCGAGCAGGAGCAGGGCGATGAGCGCGATGGGCCAGTTGCGCAGC
>JBGTHJ010000491.1:0-2705 GCA_041746175.1 Pyrinomonadaceae bacterium | reverse complement strand
CACGCGCTCGCTGCGTTTGACATCGACTCCGCTGTCGATCCAGTTCGGCGCGAGCGCAACATCGACCGTGCGCGACTCGAATCTCGCTTCGTCGAGCGAGCGGCCGTCGATCTCGATGCGCTCGATCTCACGCGGTCGGATGAACTGTAGTTCGCCGTCGTCCGCCGACGGCGTGGTACGCGAACGCACGCCCGGCGTGGTCGTACCGCCGACGCGCACCACCACACGCCCACTGATAAAGCCGAGCACCGTGCCGCGTATCGTCCGCCCGTCGCGCATGTAGATGGTGTCCGCCGCCGCGAATGAAACGGTAGTCAGAACAAGCGCCAGAGCCAGCATGATTCTTCTCATATTCTCAACCTCGTTTTCTCGCCCGGCGACTTCGCGGGCTGATGTAGACGTAAGCAGTCAACCGCTTATTCGTTTTGAATTTCAGTGTTAACCCGACCCGAATGCGACGGAAGGAGAACCGCCGCCCACGCGCGGAATCATCCCCACGCCGGAATGACGCTACGGGACGACCGGAATCGAGTTCCATCGAAGAAAGCTGATACAAGCCAACACTTTTCGGCAAGCTTCATGCCATCTGCTGCAAACCGCGATTTTGCTGATAGGCGTGCAGAGTGGCCGTGTCGAAGACGGGAGAAACCGTTCGGGGAAAGCGTGACGCCTGTACCAAAAAAGTGCGGGCGCGATTCTTGCTGAACCGCGCCCGCAGAAGAATGTCCGTCGTGTTCGGCGTCGCCCGAATCCTATCCGCCGACGAGCGCGAACATAATCACCAGCGTGAAGATCACGAGCGTCTCGATAAAGGCGAGACCGATGATCATCAGAATCTGGATGCGACCTGCCGCGCCGGGATTGCGCGCCGCGCCTTCAGCCGCCGACGCCGCAACTCTCGACTGGCCGATGGCGCCGAGTCCAGCCGCGATAGCGAACCCGATACCGGCGGAAATCTTCGCGTACTTCGAGACCGTCGAGGCATTATCGGCGGCGGCTTCTCCGACCTGCGCGAGCGCGGGCGCGGCGGCCATCAACACACCGACGACGGTGTAGAAAGCCATTCTCAATTTACTCATTTGGTTTCTCCTGTGTGCTCCGACTCTTCCAAAGAAGTTTTCAAGAAGCATCCTTCGCAAAACACCCGCGCCCGACACGTCGCTCTATGATTTCGCCTCGACCCGGTATTCGCCGCCCCTCTTACAACGGCGCGCCAGCGATGTCGGCCATGCGCTCGCCTTACAAATTCCGGCAAGCTACTAATTCAAACGTCTCACAGCTCAGGTTCTCGAAACAACCGCTTCCCTTCACTCCCCATGAAAAGTCTTCCACTTCCCGAACGCCCCGACGTGCGCGTGCGCGTGTTGCCCGCGTCGCCCGGAGCGCATTTAGAACAACGACTGGAGGCCGCAGACCAGTCAAGCAATAAAACCAGCCTCTGATCTCAACCCTCCCCCGCCTCTGTTTTTCAAGTCAGCACTGGCGCGATCAACCCATCGTCGGCGGCATGAGCTTCACCGTGTCCGCCGTGATGTTCGTCGTGTGGCGGATGCGAGACCTCGCCGATATAGATCATCGACAGCAGCGAGAAGATAAACGTCTGCATGACCGAGGCGAACAGGCTGAGAACCATCAACACCGCCGGGACGACCCAGTAGGTGTAGGGCGCGCCGACGGCGGCCATGTTGAGCGCGACCTGCTCGTCGCCGAAGATGTTGCCGAACAGACGCATCCCCAACGAGAGCGGCCTGACGAAGTTGCTGATGAGTTCGATGGGAAACATCATCCACGAAATCGCCAGCACCGGCCCGGCGAAGTGTTTGAGATGCCCGAACAGCCCGTTCTCTTTGATGCCGATGTAGTTGTAGTAAACAAACGACGCGATGCCGAGCGCAAACGTCACGGAGGTGGAGGCCGTCGGCGACATGAACATCGGGAACAGCCCCATCAGGTTCGACACCAGAATCAGCACCGCGAAGGTTGCAACGACGGGGAAATATTTCAGACCGTGCGGCCCGACGATGTCTTCAATCAACCCGCGAATCGCCAGCACCGCAGCTTCCAAAGTCTGCTGCCCGCCGCCCGGCTCGTCTTCCGAAAGATAACGCCCCTTCAGCACCCACACCACGACCGCGCTCAAAAGGCACGCGATGAAAAACATCACGGTGTACCACGGCACGGCGTTCTCCGGCGTGTAGACGCCGAACACCTGCTCGGCGGTGGTGCCGAAGTTGGCGAAGATTTTGTCCCAGACGGGCCGGGTGTAGGCGACTTGAAAATGATGCAGCGGCTCGCCGATGAAGTGATTAACGAATTCGACAATCGGCGGTGTGTGGTGCGCCGGCGCGGCGGCTTCATGCCCGGCTTCGGCTGTTTCTGCTAACCAGAACATCATCTAGTTTTCCTCTCGATTCACGATGGCGTTGTAAGTCTGTATGAGAGCTTCGAGCAGTGCGGCGACGACGAACGAGCACAATCCGAACAACGTCGCCGTCAGTGATACCAGATCCAAAATGTACGCGGCGGCAACGCTCGCCCCGACGATAAAATAACGGAGCAGGAAACGCATGGCGCGAAGATTCGGACTCGCCCCACTCGCCGCCGCGCCGTTGAGCATCGCGGCGACCGAGGTACGCAGCCAGTGATGATTGAACAGCGACAGCGCGCCGCCGAGCAGCAACCCGGTCGTCACGCGCCACGGCGCG
>JBGTHJ010000490.1:0-4842 GCA_041746175.1 Pyrinomonadaceae bacterium | reverse complement strand
CTCTGCCGTCCGGTCATCGCTGCCGTTATCGACGACGATCACCTCGTCGGCAATCTCGCGCGGCACGGCGCGCACCACGTCGGCAATCGGCTCTTCTTCGTTCAGCGCGGGGATCACCACCGACACGCGCGGCTTCTTCGGCACGCGCGGCGCGACTTGAGCGACGCGCTCATCATTCATCACGCCGGCTGTTGGCACATCTGTTTTGCTCATCCGATTGAATCCCTCAACGCGCCGCACGCGTCGCGGCAGAAGACTCATCGACGGCGGAGGTCGAACCCGCACCGCCGACTTTGTGGACGATGCCTTTGGCGCGCAAGAGTTGTTCGGCGGCGGAGAAGTATTCGCGCACGTCCATCTGCGCGCGAATCCAGTCGATGTATCTTTCGATGCCGTTTGCGAGATCGACTTGCGGGGCGTAGCCCGCCGCGACGATGCGCGTGGTATCGGAAATCAGGTGACGCATTTCGCCGGGGCGAAACTCGCCATGCGCGAGCGGTTCGATGGGGATGTCGAGAGCTTGCGCGACGAGTTGCGCGACCTCGCGGATGGTCGTCGCCGAACCGCTGCCGACGTTGACCGGAAGACCGTCGAGTTTGTCGGTCGTCGCGGCGAGCAGGTTCGCGCGCGCGATGTCTTCGACAAACGAGAAGTCGCGCGTCTGATTGCCGTCCTCGTAGAGCACGGGCGGCTGCTTGTTCAGGAGCCGCGTGCAGAAGATGGCGATGACGCCCGTGTACGGATTGAAAATTGATTGGCGCGGCCCGTAGGTACACGAATAGCGCAGCGCGACCGTCGGAATGCCAACCTGCTTGCCCCACGTCAGGACGAGCCGTTCCTGATCGACCTTGGTGATGGCGTAAACCGTCTCGCCGCCGATGGGCGCGCGTTCGGGCGTCGGCGCGGAGGTCGTCGGCGCGCCGCACGCGGGACAGCGGACGCCGAAGTCTCCGGCGCGCAGTTGCTCGATGGGACGCACATCGGGAAAGACCAACCCGTGCGCCGGACACGTCGCCGCGCCCTCGCTGTAAACCGCCTGCGACGACGCGACGACGATCTTTCGCACCGGGAGATTCTCTTCGCGGATGACTTCGAGCATCTGCGCCGTGCCGAAGCTGTTGACGTGGACATACTTTCCGATCTCCGGCATATAACCGCCATAGGCCGCCTGATGAAATACGTAGTCGATGTCGTGCAGCGCGGCGGCGATCACGTCGCGGTCGCGGATGTCGCCTTCGACGAACTCCGCCTCCGCAGGTATCCATGCGGGCTTGCCGTGACGATGCGTCTGCGGTTCGAGATTATCGAGGATGCGCACGCGCCACCCTTCGCTCAGCAATAAATCGGCGACGTGCGAGCCGATTAGCCCCGCCCCGCCCGTCACGAGCGCGCGTCTCTGTCCGTCGGTGTGTTCAGTCAATCCGATGTTCCTCCACTGTCATCAAACGATTTTTGCGGAAGCCTGCACGCAGCAAGGGTGTCAGTGGTGGTGGCGGAAGAACCACGCCCTTGACGAAGTGCGGGCTTCCGCAACCAAGCACATCTGCGTAAAGAACGCTCTTCAAACCGGCTCCTGCTCCGGTAGTTCCGTCGACGGGTCGCGCCCGTCGCGACGCCGTGCGGCGAGCGTCCAAATGACGGCGACTAGGCCGAGCACCGCAAACGGCGCGTAGATGATCGCGTTGAGCATGAAGACGAGTTCCGCCTTGTCGCCGAACCACGAATAGTAAAGCACGAAACTCGCCAGCGTCAGATAGAAAAACGGCGCCCACACGCGCGGCGACACGAAACACAGAAACGGGACGAGCCACGCATAGTACCAGCTGTAGGGCGGCGACAAGAGCAGCGTGAACGCCGCCGCGAGCGCGAGCGCGCGTCCGATGTAGTCGCGCTCCGAGCGCAGGGGACGAACGAACGCCCATGCCGCGACCGCCGCGAGCACGACGAGCGCGAGCACGTTGAACGCCGTCGGCGGCACGTCCGACAATCCCGGCATCTTGCGCAACACGTTGAGCAGAAAGAAACGGTTGCCGTCGCGGATGCCCTCTTCGGCGGTGTAGCCGGGCAAGAATCCGAAGACCTCTGCGCCGACGCTCACGTAGGGCAGGTATGCGACGCCGACCGTCGCCAGCAACGCCGACGGCATCCGCCACCCCCAGCGTCGATAGAGCGCGGGGGCGAGCGCGAGCGGATAGAACTTGACGAGCGTCGCGCACGCGAGCGCGATGCCCGTCAACGTCTCGCGACCCCGACGATGCGCCAGCAATGCCAGCCACACGAACGCCAACATCAACGCATCGACGTGCCCGCTCCCCGCAATCTCCCACACGACGAGCGGATGCCACGCAAACAACAGCGCGCGTTGCCGCGCCAGCCCGAACGAACCGAGCAACTGCACCACCGCCCACAACGCGACCGCCTCGCAGCCGACCATCACCGCCTTCATCCACGTCACCGATTCGCTGACGCGCGTCACCGCGAAATAAATCATCTGCGCGACCGGCGGGTAGATGGTCTTGGCGTAGTCGCGGCGATTGATCTTCGTGTAAATCTCATCGTCGCGCAGGTGCGCGAGCGCATCGTCAGCCGGGACGTACGCGTAAGGATTCGTGCCCGTCGCCTGTACGCGACCGTCCCAGATGTAGCGATAAATGTCGTCGGACAACTGCGGCGGCGCGAATAAAATGCTCAGACGAAACAACGCCGCGAAGACGACGACGACCACCAGCGTCGAACGCGCCGCACGCGCCCGCCAGACGATGACGGCGGCGGCAACGTAGATCGCCCCCTGCCCCGCCACGAGCCACAGGAAGCTCATCATGTTATCGGTGCCTCTCAGCAGCAAGCCGCCTCGATACAACACCAACGACGCGACGCCGAGCGCGACGAGCGCCACGTCCGTCCACTTCGGAATCAACCGGGAATCACGTTTGATAGCGGGAAGCATATTTTCCGGGGCGTGTGCAGGCCAGCAACAGCAGCGATGCGCGACGAGCGAAGAGCAACTTGACGGCCTCTAATCTACAGTCTCCGGTCTTTGTCCTTCATCCTCTGCGCGAGATGGCGGCGCGTGTGTTGGGCGTCGTAAGTCGCGAGACTTTCAAGGCGGGGGCGTGCATCCTTGTCCGGCGGAAAAAGTTCGTCGCAGAGGCGTCGGAGAGTATCGGCATCGTCCACGTC
The DNA here is from genome assembly GCA_041746175.1 of Pyrinomonadaceae bacterium. Classification (GTDB taxonomy): domain Bacteria; phylum Acidobacteriota; class Blastocatellia; order Pyrinomonadales; family Pyrinomonadaceae; genus JBGTHJ01. Next base: position 1,662 of record JBGTHJ010000490.1, on the reverse strand, counting down.
GTACCACGCGGGAAGCAGTTCGACTTCGAGACCGATTTCGGCGGCGCGTTCGAGCGTCTGCGCCAGCACGCGCGCGGTGCTCCAATCGATGTCGTCGAACAGACGCCGGTGCGCGCTTTTGAGTCCGATGAGATAGTAGCCGCCGTCGTCAGCCGGGCCGAGCACGAGACGGTCGCCCGCGCGTGCGAGCGTGGCGATGGCGGCGGCGAGCACAGACGGCGGCAACGTCGGACTGTCGGAATTGATTAGGCACAGCGATTCGTAGCCGACCGCGAGCAAGTCTTCGGCGGCGTAGAAAAGACGGTCGCCGAAAGCCTCGCCGCGTTGCGGGATGAGTTTGCAACCGGCGGGCAGCAAGCCATCGAACGCGCCCTCCGCGCCGACCGGCGTGTAGGAGACGACCGCCTCCGCGCCGCCCGTCGCCTCGGACACGGCGGCGAGATTGGCCGTCGTGTCGCGCAGAAAACAGACGCTCAGAGCGGCGGCTTCGGCGGGCGTCAGTTGCGGCTGAAGCCGCGTCTTGACCGCTCCGGCGCGCGGAGCCTTCGCCATCACCGTGAGCGCGCAACGGCCTTCCGGTGCGCGCCAGAGTTTTGCACATGGATCGAGAATCGGGTACGTTGCCACACTCATCCGCCCAAACGTCCTCCACCTACCAAAGCGATTTTTTTTTCAGATGTCGCGCGGATTATAGCAGCAAGCGGCGGGCGGTGAGCAGCCGGAAGGGTGCGGCTCGACGACGACAACGACGGCACGGAGTCTCGTCCGCGACGAGAAAGACAGACTCGACCGGATTTACGAGGCGAGTTGTTGGTCGAGGTCGACAAATCTCTGCGTGTGGACGTTTTCAGAAGTGGCGGCGGCAGCGCGCGTTTTGGTGCGGCGAGCTTTCGCCGACTTGAACCAGTCGAGCACGAAGGTGCCCGCGCTGAAACCGAGCGCCGCGTCGAGCGTGAACAGACGGCGCGACAGTTCGCGGTGCACCGCCGAAGTAAAGGCGCGTTCGATCTCGGCGCGCGCGCCGCTCAGACCTTCGACGAGCGTCGTGCTCAAATCGTGTCCGCCCCGCGCGCGTCGCCACACGTATTCGTAGAGCCGGAGTCGGCCTTCTTCTTCGACCGTGCCCGTGACGACGACGACGAGGTGTGTGGCTTCGGTCTCTTCGACCGTTTCGACGATGCGACGGCAGACGGCGGGCGTCAGGTCGCCGTCCCGTGTCACGAAGAGAAAAGAGTTGCCGCACACGTCAACCGCGAGTTGCGATTCGCCGTGCGTCGAAGCCGGACCGGACGCGATCTCGCTGTCGGGGATGCCGAGCGCGCGGACGATTTTGTACACCCGATTCGTCAGCCAACGTCCATCTTCGAGCAGCCCGACGGCGAGCCGCGTCGGGTTGATGGTCTCTTCGATAACTTCGTCGGCGACGGGTGCGGCGCACAGGCTGCATTTCGCGCGGCTGATGGTAATGGCGGCGAGCGAGTCGGGCGACGGCAGGTCGAACAGCGCGTGGCCGGACTTCCGGCAACTGACGCGCACCTCGCGCTCCAAAAGTCCCGCGTCCAACATCCGCTCGACCGACAAGCCGCCCGCCGCCAACCCGTTCGCTTCCGTCAACAGACGGCGCGGCGTGTAACCCTCGCGCCGCATCTCCTGCACGCGCCG
>JBGTHJ010000489.1:0-2209 GCA_041746175.1 Pyrinomonadaceae bacterium | reverse complement strand
CAGGCTGCCGGGGTTACGCGAGACGCGGACGACCACGGTGCCGCGCGGCCAGTCGCGCCCGCCCGCATTGAGCGTCCGTGTCGCCACGGCGAGCTTGTAGTCTTCGCGCTGCAAACGATAAATGAGCGACGCCGCGCCGTTCGTCTCGTAAGGGATGATGTAGGCGACCTGCGCGCGGCCCGTGACGCCGCCGCGAGTTGGAGCGGCGGCGGTAGGCGGCAGGCCCGACCTGTCTTGCGCCGCAACGCTTCGCGTGCCATCGCTGTTGAGATGCCAGCTCACGTCTTGACTTAGCCACCTCACGTAATCAGGACGGAAAGGTAAAGGCAGAGACGACAGAGTAACAGGCGTGACGTTGTTGATTTGCGGGGCGTCCTCCGTCCAGTAAGCCTCGACGCCGAAGGCTAAGGGCATTGACCACGCGGTCACGTCGTAGAAGCCGTAGCCCTCTTTGTTCGAGCTGCGGCGTTCGTTGCGCTCAAAGCGCGCGAGTTGTTCGCGGGCGAAGGCTGCGTCGAGCGGCGTGTGCATTTCGAGCAGCGCCTTCGCCATGCGCTTCTGCGGCTGCGCGAGGTCAACAACGTATGCGCCCGCCTGAAAGTCGCGCGCGGTGGCGGGCGCGCTCTGGCTCGAATAGTCGTGCGCGCGGGTCGAGCGGAAAGCGGCGGTCGTCTGCTGCACTTCGACGCCCGCGCGCAAGAGGTTCTCGACGAGTTCGGCGGCGCGTCCGGGGTCTTTGCCGGGAAGGATGACGAAGCGGCGAATCTTTCCGTTTTTCCCTTCCTCAATCGCCGTCTGTTTGAACTTGTAATAATCGCCGACGCGCGCCTCGCGGTTCGCGGCGGCGGTGGCGAGCGTCGTCAGCGAGGCGACGAAGTGCTTGGCGATGCCGGAGCGCATCGTCACAATCGTATCGTCATCGCGCTTCCAGCGCAGCCCCTTCCAGCCGCCGCTGTCGGTCTCGTAGGTCATCCCGGTCGCGCCGTTCAGCGCGGGCCACGAATCCCAATAGCCGGGGTAAAAGAGATCGAAGATGTCCCGGACGTAAAAATCCCATTGACGCTGATCGAACTGCGCGGCGTTGGCGCGACCGAAGACCGAGAGCCAGCGCTCGGTCTGTTCGGGCGGGAGGTTCGGGTTGACGGGCAGCGCGGCGGGCGGGAAGAAGAACTGCGAGGGCTGACCGTGATGGTCAACGGCGACCTGCGGATTCCATTCGAGGTAGGCGCGTTGCAGGTTGCGCGTCTCGACCTGCGAAGTGGCGATGTTGTCACGGTTCAAATCGAAGCGGTAACGGTTGACGCGCCCGTAGACCGACCACGGCTCATCATGCTCGGCGGCGAAAGGCTCCGGGTTGCCGTCGCCGAAAGAGTTGTACCACGTCACGAAACGCTCGTGGCCGTCCGGGTTCGAGCAGACGTTGATGAGAGCCACGCTGTTCTTCAGGATGTCGAGCGTCGCCGGTTCGTTCGACGCGGCGAGTTGATAGACGACCTGCATCATCGCCTCGAACGAGGCCGACTCGTTGCCGTGAATCGTGTAGGCGAGCCAGACGTGCACCGGCGCTTGAGCGATGATGCGTTGCGCTTCATCGTTGGGAGTCGCGCGCGGGTCGCTCAAACGTTTCATGTTGGCCTTGATCTCGTCGAGCCGCGCGATGTTCTCCGGCGCGCTGATGGCGACGACGTGCTGCATCCGGTACTCGTTCGTCAGCCCGATGTCGTAGACGCGCACGCGGTCGGGCGCGGCCTGTGCAATCGCCGTGATGACGCGCTCCATCATCGCGTAGTTGGTGTGAAAGTCGCCCACGTCGTAACGCAGGATGCTCTGTGGACGCGGCACGTTCTCGCGGTAGGGGCCGCGTGTGTAGAAGTCGAAACGGTCGGGAGCGACTTGCGCGGCGGCGGCGGCGGCGGTGAAGAGAGAGGCGAACAGCAACGCTGCGGCGACGAGCGGACGGGCGTTTTTCGTCATGTCGGAGGCAAGCTTTCTATTTCCGGTCAGGTGTGCTAAGACAGCGCGATATTACCGCGCCCCCGGCACGTTTCTCAAATTCTTTCGCGTGATACGGAGCGGGCGGTTATGCGTTGACAAGGAGACATCCGATGCCTGACGGCGATTACGCGACGAGCGGGCAGGGCGAGGGACTTTGCCCGCGTTGCGGCGAAGGCGCTCTGCGCGCGTGGTATGAGTTGAGCGAGGAGGAGCG
>JBGTHJ010000488.1:0-1542 GCA_041746175.1 Pyrinomonadaceae bacterium | reverse complement strand
GGGCGCATGGCGCGACGCGGCGGGCGGGATGCTGCTCTCGACGAGCGGCGCGTTTCCGCTCGACTACGCCGCGCTCGAACGTCCCGACCTGATGCCCGCGCCCACGCCGCGCACGCTCAACATGTCCGTGCTCGGCGACTTGCTGACGAAGACCGCCGACCCGCCCGTGCGCGCGCTCTACGTCTATGGCTCGAACCCGGCGGCGGGCGCGCCCGAACAGTCGAAGGTGCTTGAGGGGTTGCGCCGCGAAAACTTGTTCACGGTCGTCCACGAACTGTTCATGACCGACACCTGCGACTTCGCCGACATCATTCTGCCCGCGACCTCGCAACTCGAACAGTTCGATTTGCACAAGGCTTACGGCCATCTCTATCTCGTCATCAATGAGGCGGCCATCGCGCCGCTCCACGAATCGAAGTGCAACACCGAAGTATTCCGGCTGCTCGCCGCGCGGATGGGCTTCGCGGACGACTGCTTCAACGATGCGGACGAGGACATCGCGCGACTGGCGCTGGCGAGCGGCCACCCGGCGCTCGACGGCATCACGCTCGAAGCTTTGCGCGAGCGCGGTTGGATGCGTCTCAATGTGCCCGAAACTTATGCGCCGTTCGCCGACGGAAATTTCCCGACCGCTTCGGGCAAGTGCGAGTTCCGCTCGGAGCAACTCGCGTCGATGGGTCTGCCCGCCGTCCCCGACTTCATTCCGCCGCGCGAGTCGAAGCAGAGCGCGCCCGCCGTCGCCGCGCGCTACCCGCTCGCGCTCATCAGCCCGGCGGCGCACGCTTTTCTCAACTCAAGCTTCGCCAATCTTTCAAAGCAACTCCGGCAGGAGGCGCATCCGTTTATCGAAATTCATCCGGACGATGCCGCCGTGCGCGACATCGAAGACGGCGCCCGCGTCCGCGCCTTCAACGCGCGCGGCGCGTGCGAACTGACCGCGCACGTCACCACGCGCGCGCGCCCCGGAGTCGTCGTCTCGCCCTCGGTCTGGTGGAACAAACTCTCCCCCGGCGGCACGGGCATCAACCAACTCACCTCACAAGAACTGACGGACATCGGGCGCGGCGCGACCTTTTACGACGCGCTCGTCGAAGTCGAGAAAGTAGAAGGCGGAAAGCCGCGACCGATCAACCGTCCGCTTTAGAGACTTAGTGGTAGCCGGTCGGCAGTCGGCAATCAAAACAACCCGCATCGACGGGCGTCTCGCGTGTGACCAATGGTGTGCTCGGCAACCAGCGTGTCATCTGTCGTCTGCCGTCTGTCTGAGGGCAATCCGCCTTCGGCTTTTTGGCTTGACACGCACGCCGCATCTCGCTGATACATAAACTTGACTTCCGAACACTTGTGCGCCGCCCACGCGACCGCAGAAGAATAGAACCCGTTAGACGCAAGGCTCATCGCTTGGATTCCATGCACACGAAAAACCACCCATCCGAAGTCCGGGGCGCGTCCGCTCCGGCGCGTCTCGTCTTGCTCGCGCTGCACATCGCGCTGCTCGCATCCGTCGTCACCGCGAACGCCGCGACGAACACGACGACGGCC
>JBGTHJ010000487.1:0-5799 GCA_041746175.1 Pyrinomonadaceae bacterium | reverse complement strand
TCGCTTATCAAACAGAACACAGTGATGATAAAAGTATCTCGATCCATCGGAGGTCTCCTGTACAGGGATTGGTTTGGTCATCAATCATTGTACAAGGCCTGGTTTCCGGTGGATCACCTCAAAAAGAGTCGAACATTAGGTTGAGGGTGTCTTTCTTTCGTGTGGTTCGCGTGTTTCGCGGGATGGGAAAGAGATGAAGCGAGCGAAACTGGAACTGACGTGGATTAACAAGGAGGTGCGCCCGCGCCTTGAGCCGCGCATTTTGTTGGAAGACCCCACGCTGACGTATCACGCGCCGCATCGTGTGAGTGAGAAGATGGAAAACCTCCCCATGATGAAGGCAGATGCCCGCGAAACACGCGAAACGACGCCAAAAGGGAGAAAGGCGAAACAGATAGCAGCCGGGGATAAGGAAGCGACTTTGTTCGATTGAAATTTTTGGCGTCCTTCGCGTGTTTCGCGGGAACACCGGTTATGGCAGACCTTCTCTACAAAGAAGAAAGCTACGCGATTATGGGTGCGTGCTTCAATGTCTATAAAGACAAAGGTTGCGGCTTTCTGGAAGGCGTTTATCAGGAGTGCATGGAGATCGAGTTTGAGTATCAGAAAATCCCTTTTGTCGCTCAACAGCAGCTTTCACTCGAATATCGTGGGAGAAAGCTCAAGCATATCTATCTCCCTGACTTTATCTGTTACGGCGTTATCATCCTTGAGCTTAAAGCCGTCTCCAAGTTGATTGACGGGCATCGCGCGCAAGTCATCAACTACTTGAACGCCTGTCAGATGCAACTTGGTTTGCTTGTCAACTTCGGTCACTATCCGAAACTTGAGTATGAAAGAATCGCTAATTCGCGCCCGCGAAACATGCGAACGGGCGTGAAAGAGAGTTTGATAGAAAGCATCAAGCTGCCTGAATGAGTTTTTGACTTAAATCCTTTCAGCGTCAGTTCGCGTGTTTCGCGGGAAATCACCTCTGTGAACAAACATGTCAACTCCATCGCCGGACGCCTCTCTTTGCGCCCGCCCCAGCGCCGTTCGCTTGAAATCCTCGACCGCATCACGGAAATCGTCCCGCCCCGCAAAGGCGTTGACACGCAAGCCGCGCTCGCGGCCATTCACAGCGAATACCCGTCGGTGACGGATTTCGAGCGCGAGTTTCCCTCGCTCTGTTTCGCGCTGGCGACGGGCGTCGGCAAGACGCGCTTGATGGGCGCGTTCATCAGCTACCTGCACCTCGCGCACGGCCTGAACAACTTCTTCGTTCTCGCGCCGAACCTGACCATCTACAACAAACTGGTCGCGGATTTTACGCCGAACACCCGCAAGTACGTCTTCAAGGGCATCGCGGAATTTGCCACAGACGCCCCGGCCATCATCACCGGCGACAACTACGAACAGAGCGCGGGCACGCTCTTCGACATGATGTTGCGCTGCAAAATCAACATCTTCAACATCTCGAAAATCAACTCCGAAGTGCGCGGCGCACGCTCGCCGCGCATCAAGCGCCTTTCGGAGTACATCGGCGAAAGTTACTTTGACTACTTGGCCGGAATGGATGATCTCGTTATCCTGATGGACGAATCGCACCGCTACCGCGCCTCAGCCGGAGTCCGCGCCATCAACGAACTGAAGCCCGTCATGGGGCTGGAACTGACCGCCACTCCGTTCGCCGAGACGAGCCGGGGCGCAGTCCCGTTCAAGAACGTCATCCTCGATTATCCACTCGGCAAAGCAATGGCCGACGGCTTCGTCAAAGAACCCGCCGTCGTGACGCGCAAAAACTTCAACCCCGCCGGAATGTCCGTTGACGAGTTGGAAAAACTGAAGCTGGAAGACGGCGTTCGTCTGCACGAACGTGTGAAGGTCGACTTAGAGACTTACGCGCGCGAAACCGGCAACGAGATAGTCAAACCGTTTCTCTTAGTCATCGCACGCGATACGACCCACGCGAGCCAGTTGAAGCAGCACATTCAATCGGATGCTTTCTTTGATGGACGTTACAACGAGAAGGTTCTGCAAGTGGATTCGAGCAGGACTGGCGCGGAAGAAGACAAGATGGTGGAAGACCTCCTGAAGGTCGAGCACACGGACGACCCGACCGAGATCGTCGTCCACGTCAACATGCTCAAGGAAGGCTGGGACGTGACCAACCTCTACACCATCGTCCCGCTTCGCGCGGCCAACGCGCGCATCCTGATCGAGCAATCCATCGGGCGCGGCCTGCGACTTCCCTACGGCAAGCGCACCGGAGTCACTTCCGTTGACCGCCTGAACATCATCGCCCACGACAAGTTTCAGGAGATCATCGAAGAAGCCAATAAACCGGACTCGCAAATTCGCCTGCAAAAAGTAATTCTGGACACTAACTGCTCGCAAGTCGTCTGAAAAGTAGTTTAACCGCCGGAGCAACCTCGCCATGCCGAAACCGGATCAGCCTCTTACCCGCCACCAAACCGAGCGACTGCTCGGCGCTCATCGTCTCGCGCAATATATCGCCCGCAATCGCTGCGAGCGTGGCTGCCACGGCACGGCGTCGCCGCGCAGGACTTGGACGACGCCGCTGCGCGCGCTTCATCATTGGTGAACCCGGGGCTGTGCCGGTTTCGTCAGGACTGGTTTAGTCGACTCCGACGGGATCGGGTTGGACGGGCAGGCGATAGACTTCGCGCGCCGGTTTGAGCGGGCGCAGCAGCCAGTATGGGCGGCGCGTGCCGTCGGGCGAGTGCCGGTCGGCGGCGCGCGTCTGCGCAAGCCAACGCTCGTAGACCTCGCGCGACTTCTGCGTATCGACCGAGATGTCGCCGTAGCTGTCGCCCGCTTCGGCGCGACGGACGCGCACGGCCTGATGCCAGCAGTGCATCCCGGAGATAGGGTCTGGATGGACGGGGAAAGTCAGGTTTTGATGAACGCCGACATCCGTCCACCAGATGCGCAACGTGTCGGGGTCGCTCGACTGGTAGGGCGCGACTCCGCGTTCGCGCGCCAACGCCCAACGCTCGCCCGCGTGGTCGAGCGAGACGGTCGCCATGTGCTGACGCTGCCCGCTCTCCGAAAGTTTCCAACGTCCCATGTGATGACTACAGGCGACGATGCCGGGGCGGATGCCCTCGGTCACCCACGCGCGGACGACGAAATAGCCGGTCTCGGTTTCGACGCGAACGAGGTCGCCGGTCTGCAAGTCGCCGAGACGCGCGGCGTGCGTCGGGTGAATCCAGAGCGGATTGGTGTGCGCGATTTCGTCGAGCCATTTGGCGTTCGCGCTGCGCGTGTGAATCTGCGTCGCGAGCCGGAAGGTCGAGATCAGAACCGTCTGGTCTGGGGCGAGGTTGTCGGGGTGGATATGGCTCTTGATGTAGGTCGGGATGACGTATTCGTGCCAGCCCCAATCGGCGAGCGTGCGCGAGTAAAACTCAAGCCGCCCGCTCGGCGTCGGGAAGCCTCGCCGGATGCGACCGTCGATGTTGACGCCCGCCAGCCGCCGCCCTTCCGCGTCGCCGTCGGGACTTGGCACGGGCACGATGTTGGTCGAAGCGGGCTTCGGCGTCCGCGTGTAAACTCTGCCGAAGCGGTCTTCGCGCACGTCTTCGAGTTCTTCAGCCGCGACCTCTTCCTCGTAGATCGCGCCGACCTTCTTGCGGATCTCGAACGCCCCGTAGCGACGCATGAACGCAAGCGGCGTCAAGCCCTCTGCCGCCGCGCGTTCCCGCAGACCGGGCACGGAGTGCTCGAAGATGTAAGCGTAGTATTCATCGACGCCGAGCCGCTCGCCGGGTCGCTCTTTCGATTCGACGTAGCGCCGGATGCCGAGGCTGCCGTCGGGGTCGATGCGCCACGTAAGCTCCAACCACCACTCGTTTTCCTCCCACACCTCGCCGGGATTGACCTCGCGCGTGTCGCCGATTTTCTCCCCCAGACGCTCGCGCGCGGCGCGCAGGACGGGCTGGCGAAAGCCGAGCCACTGTGCGTCGTGCGTCTCGTAGGAATGAAGGTCGTGACGCTCGGAGCCGAGTCCCATCGGCAGGATGTAATCGGCGAAGTAGGCGGTTTCGTTCCACGTCGGCGTGAGCGCGACATGACACCCGACGAGGCTTTCATCCGTCAGAGCTTCGATCCACGAGAAGCCGTCGGGGTTCGTCCACACGGGGTTGTAGACGCGCGTGAAATAGACATCGACCTTGCCGCGCCCGTCCTTCAAAAAATGCGGCAGGAGAAACGATAGCTCGTTCATCGCGAGCGGATACTCGCGCGGCCACGTCAGTTCGTTCCACGCGGGCGGGTGCGGCGGCGTGTAGATCGGCTTCGGCACAAACTTGTTCCACGCATTCGGGAAAACGCCGCCCTCGGTCGCAATCGCGCCGAGCAGCGCGTTCAACATAAAGAGCGTCCGCGTCACCTGCCAGCCGCCGCTGTTGCCCGAAGACGCGCTCCGCCAGTTGTGACTGCTGAACCGCGTGCCCGCCCCGGCGACGACCTGTGCAATCTCTTCGAGCACGCGCGTCTCGACGCCCGATTCTGCCGCCGCGAACTCGAACGTGTAGCCGCGATAAAGCTCTTTGAGAATCAACTCGAAGTTCTCGAAATTCGTCTCGATCTCCGGTCGCTCGACCGCCAGATACTCTTCCCAGTTCCACCAACGCCTGACGAACTCGCGGTTATAGAGGTCGTGCTGTAGCACGTAATTCACGATCGCGAGCACGATGGCCGCTTCCGAGCCGGGATAGGGCGAAACCCAGAAATCGGCGTGGGTCGCGGTGTTCGAGAGCCGCGTGTCGAAGACGATCAGCTTCGCGCCGCTCGCTTTGGCTTCGATGACGCGCTGCGCGTGCGGGTTGAAATAGTGTCCGGCTTCGAGGTGCGAACTAATCAGAAAGACGACTTTGGCGTTGGCGTGGTCGGGACTCGGACGGTCGAGACCCATCCAGTATTGATAACCCGCGCGGCTGCTCGATGAACAGACGTTGGTGTGCGAGTTGTGACCATCGACGCCCCACGCGGCGAGGATGCGCTCGGTAAAACCGTCCTCGCCCGGACGCCCGACGTGGTACATCACTTCGTTGTTGCGCCCCTCGACGATGGCGCGACGAATCCGCGCCGCGATGTCGTCGAGCGCGGCGTCCCAACTGACCTCGACCCACTTCCCTGCGCCGCGTTTGCCCGCGCGTTTGAGCGGGTGGAGGATGCGATCGGGGTCGGTGATTTGATTGAGCGTCGCGGGGCCTTTGGCGCAGTTGCGCCCGCGCGAGCCGGGATGCTCCGGGTTGCCCTCGAACTTCTGCACCCGCAGGCTCGACTTATCGACGTAGGCCAGCAGCCCGCACGCCGACTCGCAGTTGAAACAGGTCGTCGGGACGAGCATGTAGCGACGTTCGACGCGTTGCGGCCACGCCTGCGAGTCCAACTCGACCCAATCGTCCCAACGCTCCTTCGGCGGAAAGGCCGCGAGGTGGATCCGGCTCGGCCCCGGATAAAAAGTTTCGCCCCGCGCCTCTGTCTCCTTGCGCGCCGCGCTCACCCGGTCGTTCAATTTTTTGATGTTCATGGATGCACGAAACCCGTCTGATGAATCAAACGCTTCACGCCAGCGGGACCGACTGCCCCGCCTGCACGTAGGCGTGCTCGAAGAGCAGCAGCCCGGTCAGCGCGAGCGGCACGGCGGCGACGCCGAGCACGGGCGCGAACACGCCGCGCGCAGACAACGCCAGTCCCGCCCAGAAGTACGCGCGGTAACGGTTGCGCGTCATCTCCCAGACGGCGAGACGGGCGTGCGCGGTCGGGTGCGCGAGCGTCGTCTCGCCCCAC
>JBGTHJ010000486.1:0-12857 GCA_041746175.1 Pyrinomonadaceae bacterium | reverse complement strand
CGTGAGCAAGGGCGTCTCTTCTGCCGCACACGACGCCCTTGCTCACGCGCGGGCTTCTGCCTTTCACACGCCATCGGTATCTTGGTGTGTTCAACATATAGAAGAAGAGGGCCACCTGGGAGCGCGAGCCTCCGGCTCGCATTGAGCGTTCTCAAGCACGCTGTCTGGCGGGACGCTGGCGCTCCCAGCATTCACCCATTTGCAAAGCACGATAATTTGATAAGGGCTTAATCGTCGATTCTGAAAAGTAGTCACAAATTTTAGACCGATGTATGATGCCGCATATGTCTGGCGACACATCTGAACACCCTTCGCACCCATCCTCGCCGCGTGGGCGGTATTTGCTCACGTTGTCGTTCGCGGCTCTCGGCGTCGTCTATGGCGATATCGGAACCAGTCCGCTCTACGCGATGCGCGAGTGTTTTCACGGCCCGCACGCGATTGAGCCGACACCCGCCAACGTGCTCGGCGTCCTTTCGTTGATCTTCTGGGCGCTCATCTTCGTCATCTCGATCAAGTATCTGGTATTCGTCATGCAGGCCGACAATCGCGGCGAAGGCGGCATCCTCGCGCTCACCTCGCTGGCGACCAAACTACAGGGCGCGGCGAGCGGGAAGACGTGGGCGTTAATCGCCGTCGGGCTATTCGGCGCGGCGCTGCTCTACGGCGACGGCATGATTACGCCCGCCATCTCGGTGCTCTCGGCGGTCGAAGGCTTGCACGTCGCGACGCCTTTCTTCGACTCGTACGTGATCCCGATAACCATCGTCATTCTCATCGGACTCTTTCTCATCCAAAAACGCGGCACCGCCGGAATCGGCAAAGTGTTCGGTCCCGTGACGCTCGTGTGGTTCGTGGCGATTGCCGCGCTCGGCGTGGCGCAGATTGTTCGTTACCCGGCGGTGCTGCAAGCCGTCAACCCGCTCCACGCGGTCGATTTCTTCGTCCGCAACGGCTGGACGGGATACTTCATACTCGGCACGGTGGTGCTCGTCATCACGGGCGGCGAATCGCTCTATGTCGACCTCGGACATTTCGGACGCCGTCCGATTCGTCTCGTCTGGTTCACGCTGGTTTTGCCCGCGCTGATGCTCAACTACTTCGGACAGGGCGCGCTGCTCATCAGCAATCCCGCGACCGCCGCCAATCCATTTTATCTGCTCGCCCCGGCTCCGCTGCTCTACCCGCTGGTCGCGCTGGCGACGTGCGCGACCGTCATCGCATCGCAGGCGGTCATCACCGGCGCGTTCTCGATTACGCGGCAAGCGGTGCAACTCGGATTCCTGCCGCGCCTGACCATCACGCACACGTCGTTGACCGAGATCGGACAGATTTACATTCCGGGGGTCAACTGGGCATTGATGATCTCGTGCGTATTGCTCGTCGTCGGCTTTCGCTCATCGAGCAATCTGGCCGCCGCCTACGGCATCGCGGTCATCACGACGATGACCATCACTTCGGTCATGTTCGCGGTTGTCGCGCGCAAACGCTGGAGATGGAGCTTGCCGGTCGTCGTCGCGCTGGCAACTTTGTTTCTCGTCGTCGATCTCTCATTCTTCGGCGCGAACATCATCAAGGTGGCTGACGGCGGATGGTTTCCGTTGGTCGTCGCCGCGCTGATTTTCCTGTTGATGACGACTTGGCGGAAAGGGCGGCAAATCCTCAGAGAAAAAATGCGCGCCAATTCGATCCGGGTCGAAGACTTTTTGCAAGACTTGAAAAGAGAGCCGCCGCTGCGAGTTCCCGGCACCGCGATTTTCATGAGCGGCAACCCGAACGGCGTGCCGCCCGCGCTTTTGCACAATCTCGAACACAACCACGTGCTGCATGAACGGGTAATTATCTTGAACGTCAAGACCGAGGAAGTCCCGCACGTCTCCGCCGGGGAGCGGATCGAGGTCACAAAAGTCGAAGACAAATTTTATCGCGTGGTCGTGCGCTACGGCTTCATGGATGATCCCGACATCCCGCACGCGCTTGAGGGCGCAAGTTCCGCCGGGCTGGACTATCGCCCGACCGAGACGACCTATTTTCTCGGACGCGAGACGCTGATCGCGAACGATCACGAAGGGATGCCCGCATGGCGCGACAACCTTTTCGCCTTTATGTTGCTCAACGCGCGACGCGCGACCGTTTATTTCTGCATCCCGCCGGACAGAGTGATCGAGGTCGGCACGCAGGTTACGCTTTGACTCGTTTTGCAACCGGCTGGGAGGCGTCTAAATGGTTCGCTATCGAGCCGACTCTCTGACGCTCCACATTTCCGAAGCCGTCCAAACTATCTTGCCGATTCCGGGCGGGTTCGAGGGTCACGTAGTTGGAGGAAGTAAACTATGAAAGTCAGTCAGATCATGCGGCAGCCAATCGTCTCGATGCGGGAAGACGACTCGCTCGAAGACGCCGCGCGGGTGATGCTCGAACACAACATGAGGGGGCTTCCGGTCGTCGACGAACATGGCAAGATCAGCGGCTTCCTCAGCGTTTCGGACTACCTGGCGCAAGAAAAATCTCTGCCGTTCTCCAGATTTGAAGCCCCGCAATTGTTCGGCAAATGGGTCGGGCGGGAGAGCATCGAGAAGATTTACGAGGAAGCCCGCGCGACCCTCATCAAAGACGTGATGACCCGCAAAGTTATCACCGTGACGGAGGATGATACGGTGGAGCGCGTGGTCGAGATAATGGTCAAGCGCGACATCAACCGGATTCCGGTAGTGCGCGACGGCGTCCCGGTGGGGCTGGTCGCGCGCTTCGATTTGCTGCGGATGATGATGCATGTCGGCGACTCCGAATGAGGCGCGGAGCCGGTTGACTTTCGTCTGCGCGGCGAGCGTGTTGACGAAACGGGCGGCGCGTGGCATGTGTGCCCGGCGCGCCGCCCGTCGCTTTGTGTGTGTGCTTCCGTCTATGTTGCGTGTTTAGATGCTGTAGCGGAGCGTCGCGCCGACGCCGCCCATCGCGGAGAGCAGCGAAGCGTCTTCGATGAAATGGATGCTCGCTCCCGTTTCGGTCGCGCGTTTGATTAGTTCATCCACGACGATGCGGCGGCGACTCAAATCTGGTGCGTCGCCTTCCTGTCCGGGCGCGTAGGCTTCGACCACCGATTCGACCTCATCCGGTTCGTGTTCGATCTCGTCCATCCCGGCGGTGAGAAACAGTTCGTCAACCTGCCCGTTAAAGAGCGCGGCGAGCGTGTCGGCGACGCCCGCGACGCCGAGACCCGTGCCGCGCACCGCGTTCTTCAATTCCTCAACCCGCTCCATATCTATCACGGCGTCACGCATCCGAAAAGTTTCGAGCGTGCGTTCCATGATTTTGTGTTCGGGTGTGCGGATATCGAGCCGCATCGTGTCTTCGGTCAGCTTCGTCAGAGCGGGCGTCAGTTGTTCGCGCAGGAGCGGAACGATCACTTCATCCCCGGCGATGATGACGTTCTCAATCGCTTCTTCGCGGACGATTTTGTCTAGCGCATCGACGACATCCTTCGCATGATGGAGATGGATGTTATCAACGTGACGCTGGTAGCGCATCTGCGACCAGCCGCCGACCTCGGTGCGGTTCGTCATTTCGCTTTGCACCTCTTCGGCGGCAATCGTGCGCCCGCGCCCGAAGACGTAAATGCGCGCACGGTTCGTGTCGGCGACGAGCACGGCATAACGGCGGTGCTCATCCATCAGCCGTGCGAGCGGGTAGAGGTGCGGCGCGTTGAAAGCAAAAAGTTGATGGCGCTCGATGGGGGCGTCGAGTTGAAGTGGGAGGAAAAAATCATCCTTCCCGGAGCACGCGAAGATGGCGATGCCGTTGGCCGAAGGCCGCACCTCCTTCGCCAGATACTCTTCGATCCGCTTCGCGTCGCGCTGAAAACTATCAACGGCGGGCGTGTTCGGCTCGAATGTTTTGCCGCGCGCGGAGAATTCCCGACGGATGAAGCGTTCATACTGGTCGCGTCCGTGCTGGTTGGCCTGAGCGTTGAGATACAAACTGACGACCGGCAACCCGCCCGAATCAAATTCGATGAGACGCTTCAGCACATCGCTCAGCTTTTGCGGTTCGTTCTCACTATCTGGATTTCGCCCATCCGAGGCGGGCTGGTTTCCTGTCTGATCCATTTAAGTTGGCTCCTTGAAATTTATCAACATGGTTGGGGCATTGCTGCCGGGCGACCAGTTCGTTGACTCTCCGAGAATACATTTAGCTTGGTTTCGAGGATTGAAGCCTACACGCAACGTCGTGCATCTGCAACCGGAGAAACACCCAAGCGAGTTGCGTGATAACACTCATCGCGCGAAGAGTTCCCGGTGCCGGGCATCGACGCGTGAGGCGCGCGTCGGCACACCGAAGTAGAGCCGAAACAGGCGTCCGCGTTGTCGTCTCAGGTCTTCACGAGCGGCCAGAAATAGGGAATCAGCCACAGCGCGAGAACCGCGAGGATGATGTCGAGCGCGATCCCCATCTTCACAAAATCCCGGAAGCGGTAGCCGCCGGGGCCGTAGATCATCAAGCTGGTTTGATACCCGATGGGCATCGCGAAGGCCGCCGACGCACCGAAAGTTACGGCGGCCAGCAGCGCCATCGGATTGACCCCCATCTTTGCCGCCACCGAAATGGCGACGGGGCCGAGCAGCGCCACCGTCCCGCTGTTCGACATCAACTCGGAGATAATCACCGACACGAAGAAAAAGCCTGCCATCACGACGAACGGGCCGGTCACGCCCGTCAATCCAGTCAGCCACGCGGCGAGCACGGTGGTGACGCCGGTCTTATCGAGCGCGACGCCGAGCGCGAGCGACCCCGCCAGCAGAAACACCAGACTCAAATCAATCGCCTGATAAGCTTCGCGCGGGCGCAGGCTCCCGGTCAGCATCATCACCGCGCAACCGGCGGTCGCCGCCGTGACGATGGGCAGCAGTCCGAACGTCACAGACGTGATTACCGCCGCCAGTGTGAGGAGGGTGACGATGAGCTTGCCGGGGCGTTCTTCAGGACGTGCCGGGGTGCCGACGACCAGAAAGCCCGGCGTGTCGGCCAGTGCCGTCAGAGCTTCGCGTTCGCCCTCAACCACCAGCATGTCTCCGGCGTGAAGCGGTGTTCTTGAAGGGCGTTCGCGTAAGTCGCCGCGCCGTCGCAGGGCGACCACAACGGCGTCGTATCGCTCGGCGAAGCGCGTCGCCTTGAGCGTGCGTCCGATAAGCCCCGAAGTGGTCAACACCACCACCTCGGCGAGATGCGGTAATGCGCGTATGTTTGATGGCGATATGGTCTGTGTGTCAATTGACGCTTCCGTCTCAGAGCCTGACAGAGTTGCTTCGACGCTGGACGCGCCCGGCGCGGTGGTGTCCGGTGTTTCCGGTGTCGTGTCTGGAGTCATGCCTGAAGGTCTTCGTAGTTCCAAGCCGTCGTTCGCCGCCAGACGCAACACATGTTCGAGTTGGCCGCGCACGAGCAACGAATCGCGGGAAGCGAAATTCAGTCCCGGCCTGTCTGTCTCGATGACCTGTCCGTCGCGTCTTAAACCGATCAGTTCGAGGTCGAAATCTCGCTGGAAATTTTCAACGCGGACAGGCCGTGTGTCCCACGCGCCGCCCGGCTCGACCGTCAGTTCAGCGAGATAGTGACCCGCGCTCACGACGATCAAACGGTCGCCGGTTTGGTTGTCGGGCAGGAATCGACGACCCACCAGTAGGATATAAAAATAGCCCGCGACGAGCATGGGCAGACCGACTTTGCCGAGTTCAAACATCGAGAAGCCGGGCAGCCCCTGACTGAGTGCGAACTCGTGGGAGACCAAATTCGTCGAAGTTCCGATGAGGGTACACATGCCACCGAAGGTCGCGGCGTGTGACATCGGCATCAGCACGCGCCCGGGGCTGGCTCCGCTCCGGCGGCACGCCTCGATGACGACGGGAATGAAGACCGCGACGGCTGCGGTGTTGTTGACGAACGCCGACAGCAGGCTGATGACCAGCATAATGGCGACGGTAAAGAGCAGTTCGGATTTGCCGAGCGGCGTCAGCAGGCGGCGTGCGACAAAGGTCAGCGCGCCCGTGCGCTCGATGGCGGCAGACAATACCAGTACCGCCGCCACAGAGATCGTCGCCGGATGGCTGAAACCGGAGAAAGCTTCGAGTGG
The DNA here is from genome assembly GCA_041746175.1 of Pyrinomonadaceae bacterium. Classification (GTDB taxonomy): domain Bacteria; phylum Acidobacteriota; class Blastocatellia; order Pyrinomonadales; family Pyrinomonadaceae; genus JBGTHJ01. The sequence continues at coordinate 6,730 of JBGTHJ010000486.1, read as the reverse complement.
TGTGAGTATGCCCGTCAGGAGCAGCGCGAGCAGCGCGAGCAGCGCCGTCACGTCCGGGGCGAGTCGCTCGCTGACAAAGCCGTAGAGCGTCGCCGCGAGAATGACGAGCGTCACCACGGCTTTCAATGTTTCAGAATTGAATGCTATTTCGGGCATCTGCGTCTCAACTGTTGTGCGCCGTGCCGGTCGCAAAAATCGCCACACCGACCGCCCACGCGCGCCCACCACCAATCTAACCCATCAAGGATGTCTGCGAAAGCGAAGTCCCCGTCCGACACTGTAAAATTGCGCGTTGTAGGATTACGGTAGGTGAAAACACCTATCTCGGTTGAGTGTTCACACCGTCGCATCGACCGGCTGGATTCCTTATGATATGCGCATCGCGGTTAACAGCTTTCGAGAAGGAGTGTCCGAACAAATGGGAGATGAACTGACCATGAGATTCTATCGACTATCGTGTGCGCTGGCTTTGTCCGGGGTGTTGCTGATGGCTGCTCCACACCTCAGCGCGCAGGAACAACAGCCGCCGCCCCCCCAGCCGACGCCCGCGACCGAGGATGCGCAAGCCGCGCCTCCCACCACTGTCACGAAAGAAAAGTCGCCCCCCGTCGTCATGCCCGTCTTCACGGATTACAAGGGAGTGACCATCGGCATGAGCGCCGTCGATGTGCGCGCCAAACTGGAGAACTTGAAACAGAAAACCAAGACGCAGGATTTCTACGCGATTACCGATGCTGAGACGGCGCAGGTTTACTATGACGGTAAAGGATTGGTGTCGGCGATTTCGATCAATTACATCGGCACAGAGAGCGGTGCGCCCGACGCCTTAGCAATTCTCGGTCAGGATATTCTGCCCAATGACAAAGGGGTCGTGTATAAGCTCGTGCGCTATCCTGCGGCCAAGTATTGGGTCTCTTACAGCCGCACTGCCGGAGACTCGCCGATCACGACCGTCACCATCAAAAAGATGCGTTGATGGACGGTAGCTGTAAGAACGAAGCGCGGGCTAAGGTAAACGAGAAAACCGACGACCACCATCCAATCATTCGTTACTCAAACGGACGCTACATCTGTGTGTGTAGCGTCTTCGTCGTCAGCCGCGCACACAGTTCAAGCGGCAGACAACTTTTTCATGATTGGCTTATCGGACGCGACATGCTGCGGGACACCCGGCGCGCTCGATAGTTCGCGTTCTCCGAACGCTCAATGCAAGCGGGACGCTTGCGCTCCCGGGCGTCGCCTCTCTTTTAGGCGCTACCTCCAACGGCAACTCGCTAGAGAGCTGCCGTTCGCGTGGCCTCAATAGTCTCAGCGGGTTTGGTTGATTGCGATCTTAAACTTAATGGGTGAACCTTGTCGGTCGGGTGAATCGTCGATCGAAGCGACCGGAATGGGGATGACGGGCGAGGCGAGGCGTGCTTCGGGCAACAGTTCGCCGAGACATTGGTACAGCTCTTTGTTCCGCCCGTCGCGTGTGAGGAGGAACAGGTGTTCGCAGGCTTGGCGAATTTTTTCTCCGGGGTACGCGGCAATTTTGCCGATGAAGATTTTGGGGTGCGTGGTTTTGGCTAACAACTCGTCGGTCATGTCTAGTTCCTCAAACAGTTTTTCGCCGGGGCGCATCCCTGTGTAAACGATGTCGATGTCTTCGTAAGGCTTTAGTCCGGAGAGCGTGATGGTGTCTTTGGCGAGATCGAGGATGCGGACGGCCTCGCCCATGTCGAGGGTAAAAATCTCGCCGCCGCGCCCCATCGTTCCGGCCTGAAGAACGAGTTGCGCGGCTTCGGGGATGGTCATAAAGTAACGCATCATGTTGGGATGGGTGACGGTGACGGGACCGCCCCGGCGAATCTGTTCGAGGAAGATGGGGATGACCGAACCGGTTGAGCCGATGACGTTGCCGAAGCGAACGGCGACATAGCGCGTGTCGTAGCAGCGATCAAGGTCTTGCACAATCAACTCGGCGAGCCGCTTCGACGCTCCCATCACGGAAGTCGGACGCACCGCCTTGTCGGTCGAGATAAGGACGAAGGCCGCAACCCCGTACTCGCCCGCCGTCTCGCCGAGCAACCGGGTGGCGAGAACGTTGTTCTTGACGGCTTCGGCGGCGTTCGACTCCATCATCGGGACGTGCTTATGTGCCGCCGCGTGGAGGACGACGTGCGGGCGGTATGTCTCAAAGATTGAGCGCAGACGCGATTCGTCGCTCACGTCGGCGACGAGCGGCACGATCTCCAAATCCGGCCACGCGCCACGCAATTCGCGGTCGATCTCAAAGAGGGCGAACTCGGCGCGCTCGACGAGCAATAGACGGTCGGGAGAGAATTGACCCACCTGCCGCGACAATTCCGAACCAATCGAGCCGCCCGCGCCCGTCACCATCACGGTTTTGCCGTTCAGGAATAGCCGGACGTTCTTTTCGTCGAGCCGCACGGGGTCGCGACCGAGCAGGTCTTCGATCTGCAAGTCGCGGATGCGCGTCAGCCGCACCCGCCCGCGAATGATGTCGTCAAGCCCCGGGATGATACGCACTTTGAGCGAGGCCTGCTCGCAGATGTCGAGGATGCGCCGGAACTGCTGCCGCGACGCATGGGCGATGGTAATGACAACGTGGTCGATGCTGAGTTCGCGCGCGAGGCGAGGGAGGTCTTGGGTCGTCCCGCGCACCTTCACCCCCTGAATCAGCGAGCCTTGTTTGTTCATCTCGTCGTCAACAAAACCTTTGATGTCCAAACCCAAACTGCCGTCCCGGTTGATTTCGCGCGCCGCAATCATCCCCGCGCTGCCCGCGCCGATCAGCAACACCGCTTTGCGCCGGTCGTGGCCGGACTCCGGCGCATTTTGCAGTTGCTTGCTCCACTCGTAAACGGCGCGGCGCAGCACGCGCACGCCGAGCGTCCCGCCGTACGCAAAGATGGTGTCGATCAACACCACCGAGAGCGGGACGCGCCAATCCTGCGCACTTTCGGGCAGTCCCAGCCGCAGCCCCAGAATAATCACCGAAGACCACCACGCCGCGATGAAAAATGTTCTCACCTCGGCCATGCCTATGTAACGCCAGATGAATTTGTAAACGCCCGCCAGCAACAGCGTCAAGAACTGCAACAGCACGACGTAGGGCAGTTGGATCAAGAGTCTTTGAAAGTCTTGCGCGGGTATCGCAAAATCGAATCTGAGCAGGTAGGCGAGGATAAAGGCGGTGACGAGCACGGTCACGTCGAGAGCTAACTGATAGCGTTTGGCGCGGAGTCTGACCAACCCCAAATGCGTGCCGATCTTTTTTCGCTGGCCTGTAATCATCATATTTTTATGCGCTTACCATCGCTGGCGGAGCGGTCGTGCCCGACCCCGTTGCTCGTGTGATTCGAGCGTGCTATTGAACATGACAGACGGCTTGCGAAATTCCGTCAGTCGGGTGATTGTGCGATCCCCTTGATGTTGCTAAAGCGACTCTTCTTGCGGCGACTCGCTCAACTCCTCGATGGTCGGCGGGGGCGCGCTGCCGGAGCGCGCGACAGCCCGGCAGGTTGCCCAAAGGACTTTGACATCCGCGCGCCAACTGCGCACCCGCAAATATTCAAGATAACCCCTGAGCTTGAACGGCTGGAGTATCTCCAGATAAAACTTCTCGCGGTCGCCCCGGACGCGCGCGAGCAGCGTCTCTTCGTTGCGCAGACGGAGCGTTACAGGGTCTGTCAGTCCGGGACGAACCTGTAACACCGCGCGCCACGCGCGACCGTCGAGGTTGACGTAGCGCGGTACTTCGGGGCGCGGCCCGACCAGCGACATGTCACCCCGGACGACGTTCCACAATGTTGGAAGTTCATCCAGTTTGGTGCGGCGCAAAAACTTACCGACCCGCGTTACGCGCGCGTCATCTCCCGCCGTCACCTGCACGCCTCCCCCGCCATCGTGACGCATCGTCCGCAGCTTGTAGAGCGCGAACGCCCGCCCGCCACGCCCGACGCGCTGCTGCCGGAACAACGCGGGGCCGTGCGAAGAGACGGCGACCGCGAGCACGGTGAGCGCGATGAGCGGCGCGAGGATGATGAGCGCGGCGAGCGCGAACGCGACCTCGACCCCGCGCGGCAGTCCCTCATTGAAGGGCGCGGGCGTATCTTCACGGGTCGAGATCATTTCGTGCATCACTCAGCCACCCGATTTCCGCAACACGACGTAGACGCAGAACTCCGGCGCGGTCGAGTCGAATCTGAACCGGCCACCGACGAGCGGCGCCACCGTCGTCGCCCGCCTGAGAGGTATCGAGAGCGGCTTGCCGTCGTACGTGCCGCGCAGGACGGGCGAGCCAAAGTAGTTCTGCGCATCGCGCACTTCGTACTGTTCACCGACCTTGAGCACGTCTTTCAAATCGGCTTCGACCGCTTCACGCAGAATCCAGTTATAGACGACGACGTGCGCGCGACCGGTCTCGTAAACATTCGGGCGGACGAACACATCGACTCCGGCGGGGCGTCCGCGCGGGTCGCTCGACCAAGTGCTCCGGCGGTCAAAGCCCGTCTTCTGCTGCCATTCGGCGAACGACAACGCGGAGTCTTGAAAGGTGAAGGGCGCGGACACTTCTGTTGAGTTTTGCGTGTATGTGTTGCCGTCCCATGTGTATATCGAAGCGGCGACGTGCTCTGGCAAGTTGAGCGCGAGCAAGCGATTGAGTCCGTAGAAACGGTTGCCGGTCAGAGTAACCTGCTGCCAATCGCTGACGGAGAGGACAAGGCTGCCCCCGGCGAAGTAGTTGTTCCTCACGGTCAGATCGCGATTGTTCTTCGCGCCGTAGTGAAGGCGCACGTTGGGTTTGGTGGCGTCTTTCGACGGCGTGTGAAAGGTGTAGTTGCGTTCGAGCGCGATGCGCGCGGCAGGACGCTCGCCGCCGACAAGAATGTTGTCGTAGCGTTCGTCGCCGACGGTGGCCGCACCGTTGTTGAAAGAGACGTTGCCCTCAAACTCGAAACCCTGAATCTCACCCTCTTCGGTGTAGGCATGGATGCCCCAACCGAACTGGTTGAAAAGAATGTTATCGCGGATGAGTTTCGTGCCCGTTTCGTTTTGCGTGTAGATGGCGTGACCGTGCCCGCGCTCGACCGCCGACGTTTGCCAGCCGTTGTTGTAGATGATGTTGCCGTACAACTCCGAGTCCAACGCCGGCGACCAGAACGCGACGCCGTTGCCGCAATCGTGTACGACGAGATTGATGAACTTCGTGTGCGCGCCGGATACTTCGACGCCCGTCGGTCTGGCGCGGGTGCGGTCGGTATCGGAGTTGGTCACCTCGAAGCCCCAGAAGGTCGCCCACGCGCCTTCGACGGTGAGCGACCCGTCAATCGTCGCGCGCTCGTCCGCAAATTGCGCGAGGAGGATCGAGCGTCCCTCGTACCCGTTGAGACGGCTCTTGAATGCGCCTTTGTACACGCCGCCGCGTAGCCAGATGGTGTCTCCGGCCTTGACTCTGGCGGGCTGCGCCAGCGCGGTCGTCAAATCCCACGGACGCCGCTTGCTGCCGTCGCCGTCGGGTCGTCCGTCGCTCGCGACATAGAACTGCACGCCCCCCCCCGTCCGCACCGGTCGCGACGGAGGCGGCGACGCATCTTCTTCGCGCCGTATCTCAGGAAGCGTCAGCGCGTTGCTCACAGACCGTCGGGCGTCAATACCCGCGCTACTTTCGCCGCCCGACTTGAAAGCATGGATGACGAAGACGGCGACCAGGCACGCCGCGACCAGCGCGCCGCCCAGGGCGAAATGCATCCGGTAGTCTTGCTTCGACATCCGGCGTCGCAATGCTTCGGACTCCTTCACAATACGGACCCGCTCAACTCGACGGACGGCTTGCCCGCGCCGCTCCCGGCGTATCGCGCGCACAGGCGCTTGACCACATCGATAACGCGCGCCGATTCTTCGTCAGACATGCCCGGAAAGATTGGCAAACTCACCAACCGTTCCCAGACGGCGGTGGCGACGGGAAAATCCTCCGGCTGCCAACCGTAGGTCTCGCGATAGTAGGGATGCAGATGCAAAGGCCGCCAGTGAACCGAACAGCCCACGCCCGCGCGCTTCAACTGGTCGATAAACTCGTTGCGCGTGATGGTCAGTCGTCCGAGCCGCAACCGCACCGGGAAGAGATGCCACGAATGAACCCGGTTGTCCGCGACCGCCGGAAGTTCTAACTCGGCCACCTCCGAAAACGCATCGAGATAAACGTGGGCGATGGTCTCGCGTTCGCGTCTCATCGCCTCCGCACGCGCCAGTTGATGCAGACCAATCGCGGCGGCGATGTCGGTCAGGTTGTACTTAAAGCCCGGCGCGATGATTTGATAATCCCAACTTCCGCCGCCCGCGTACCGCTGCCATGCGTCGTGCGAAAGCCCGTGCAGCGACATCGAACGCATCCGCCCCGCAAGTTTTTCGTCGTCGGTCGTCGCCATCCCGCCTTCGCCGGTCGTAATGGTCTTGTTCGCGTAGAACGAGAAGCAACTGACGGCGGCGGTGGCTTCGCCGCATCGCTGCCACGCGGCGTCGGCGTCGCTGCGCCACGCCGAGGGGAAGGCGTGCGCCGCGTCTTCGACCACCCACAGCCCGTTGGCTTCGGCGAAACGATTGAGCGCGCCGACATCCAACATCTGCCCGCCGACGTGGACGGGAATGATACCCACCACCTCCTCCGTCCCACGCGCGCCACCGCCGCCGCCTTCGGACGCGCACGCGAGCGCGCCCGTTCGCA
>JBGTHJ010000485.1:0-1589 GCA_041746175.1 Pyrinomonadaceae bacterium | reverse complement strand
GTCGCGGCGGGTGCGGGTGACTGCGACGCCGCCGGGCGCGTCTGGTCTGCGGCGGCGGACGAAGCGGCGGCGGCAGCAAAGAAGGCGACACAAGCCAACGCGACAAAGATAGCGGCTGAACTGATGATGGTTTTCATAATGTGTTGAAATGGCGCGTCGGAGAGCGATTTCCACCGGCCTTCTGCGATGCCCGTGATTCGATGCGAGTTGCGCGAAAACCCGTTGCTTGCCGGATGTCGTCGAAGACGCCAGAGTATAGCAGTCGTCGCGGAAGAAGGAAAAAGGCCGTCCGGCGAATGGCAGAAGTCAGGCGGCGTGCGCTTTGACGCAGCGCCTGCGGGTCTTTGATGTTTTACCTTTCGCCGTTTGCACTTATAATCCGGCTCGGTAGTAAACCGCGCTGACGGCTTTGTCCTAGCATCCGTCGCACCAGTCCATTCCGGTGGAGTCGTTCCGGCCAAACTTTCCGGCGACGAGCGTTGTTCATTCCGAGGCACAAGGACTCAAAGTGGGTTCCGAAATAATCTCTCATTATCGCGTACTCAAGAAACTCGGCGCGGGCGGGATGGGCGAGGTTTATCTCGCCGAAGACACCAAACTCGGCAGACCGCTCGCGCTCAAAGTTTTGCTCCCCGACTACACGCGCGACCCCGACCGTCTGCGACGCTTCGAGCAAGAGGCGCGCGCGGCCTCGGCGCTCAATCATCCCAACATCCTGACGATTTACGAAATCGGAGAGACCCGCGAACAGCAGCACTACATCGCCACCGAGTTTATCGACGGCGTGACGCTCCGCGCGCGTCTCCGGCAGGGACGGCTGAAGCTGACGGAAACGCTCGACATCGCGGCGCAACTCGCGTCGGCGTTCGTTGCGGCGCATCAGGCCGGCATCATCCATCGCGACATCAAGCCCGAAAACATCATGTTGCGCCCGGATAGTTTTATCAAAGTGCTCGATTTCGGCCTGGCGAAACTGGTCGAAACGACGGTTGATAAATTTACCACCGACCACGAAGCCCTGACGATGCCGATGGTCAACACCAACACCGGCGCGGTGATGGGGACGACCGGCTACATGTCGCCGGAGCAGGTGCGTGGGCTGGTGGTTGACGCGCGCACCGACATCTGGAGTTTGGGAGTCGTGCTCTACGAGTTGATCGCGGGACAGCCGCCGTTCACGGGCGAGACGAGCAACCACGTCAACGTCAAAATCATGGAGCGCGAGCCTGCTCCGCTCGGCGAGCACGCCTTGGAAAAAGTTCCGTCGGAGCTGCAACGCATCGTTGGCAAAGCCCTCGCGAAGAACCCGGAAGAGAGATACCAAACGGTCAAAGACATGCTCATCGACCTGCGCCGCCTGAAGCAACGCTTCGACGTGTCGGCGCAACTCGGTCAGCCGCTCGAAATCGACCAGAGCGGCGAGATAATCCTCGCGAACCTCAAAGACACCGTTGCGCCGCACACGACCGGAGACGCGCTGCACGAAACCGTCCACACCCAAGCGGCGCGCACGACGACGACGAATCCCGAAACCCTCACGCCCGGCGCGACGGACGCACGGCGACGCCGCAACGCCTCGCTCATCGCGG
>JBGTHJ010000484.1:0-10836 GCA_041746175.1 Pyrinomonadaceae bacterium | reverse complement strand
GCGTGGAGATTCGCGACGAGACGACGGGCGCGCGATTGCTCGTCGTCGCGCTCGACGCGCGGGGCGGCGCGACGCTCGAACCCGCGTTCGCGTCGCGCGATTACGGCGCGAAAGAGGCGACGCAAACTATCTGCTGGACGGTCAGCGCGCACGCTCCCGTCGTCGCGGCGTGGGCGCTTGTGCCCGTCGGCGCGGACGACGATGAAGACGAACGCCTCGATGCGCTCGCGCGTTTGAAGGCGGAGACGAGGGGGCAGAGATGAGCGGTTGGTAAAAGTTGAAGCGAAACTTGCGGCATCGGGGCAGCTGAAAAGCATCACGCAGAGGGCTGGGAGCGCCAGCGTCCCGCTGGCCAGCGTGCCCCCATGCACGCGGCAATGATTCGCGTTCGGCGAACGCTCAATGCGCGCCGGGGGGCTTTGCGCTCCCGGGCGGCGACGCCTCTCTTTTAGGCGCGACGTTCTATTGCAACTCGCTATAATTTTATGTGTGGCATTTGCGGAATTTGGGAATACGGCGGAGCGGCGGGGTCGCCGGTCGAGTTGTCGCTGGTCGAGCGGATGCGCGATGTGATGTCGCATCGCGGGCCTGACGACGCGGGCGCGCATCTGTTCGACGGCGGGCGCGGCGGGCTTGGCTTTCGCCGGTTGTCGATTGTCGATTTGTCGGCGGCGGGGCATCAACCGATGCGCGGCTGTGCGGCGCGCGACGTGTGGCTCGTCTTCAACGGCGAGATTTATAATCACGCCGCGTTGCGCGAAGGGCTTGAGCGGCGCGGCCACGTCTACGCTTCGCGCACCGACTCGGAGACGATTCTGCATCTCTACGAGGAACGCGGTCTCGACTTCGTTCATGAGATCCAAGGCGACTACGCCATCGCGTTGTGGGACGAAACCCATGCGCGGCTCGTGCTCGTGCGCGACCGCATCGGCGTCAAACCGCTCTACTTTTATCAACGCGATGGCCGCTTGATCTTCGCCTCCGAGATCAAAGCGATTCTCGCGCACCCGCAGGTCACCGCCGAGGTCGATGAAGAGTCGCTCTATCACTACCTGACTTTTCTGACCACGCCCGCGCCGCGCACGCTTTTCCGCGACATCCAAAAACTTCCCGCCGGTCACATGCTCGTCTGCGGGCGCGACGGGCATTCGCAAACGACGCCGTACTGGGACGCGCTGCCCGCCGTCGCGACGCCCGCAGACGCGCCCAAGCGCGACGCGCAGGAACATCAAGCGGAGATTCTGCGTCTGCTGCGCGCCTCGGTGAAGAAGCGGATGATGGCGGACGTGCCGTTCGGCGTGTTTCTATCGGGCGGGGTCGATTCGTCGGCCAACGTCGCGTTGATGGCGGAGGAGATGTCGCGTCCGGTCGAGACCTTCACGGTCGGCTTCCGCGACCACGAAGAACTCAACGAACTCGATTCAGCGCGCGAAATCGCCCACCGCTTCGGTACGAATCACCATGAGGTAATCATCGGCGAGCGCGAGATGCGAGACTTCCTGCCCGACCTCGTGTTTCATCAAGACGAGCCGATTGCCGATCCGGTCTGCGTGCCGCTCTATTACGTCTCGAAGTTGGCGCGCGATTCGGGCATGGTCGTCGTGCAGGTCGGCGAGGGCGCGGACGAGATTTTCAGCGGCTACGATAACTACGTGCGCCACCTCCGCATCTACGAAAATTTTTGGAAGCACGCCGAACGGCTGCCCGTCGCCGCCCGCCGCGCCGCGAGCGCGGTCGCCCGCCCGTTGATGGAGAAGACGGTAAAGAAGCGCGCGGCGATTGACCTGATGCGACGGCTCGGCGCGAACGAGTCGCTGTTCTGGGGCGGCGCCGTCGTCTTCGACGAGACGTTCAAGCCGCGCGTGTTGTCCGCAGAGATGCGCGCGCGCTGGATTGGTTTATCGTCTTACGAAGTCGTCCGGCGTTATCTGGAGTACATCGAAGCCGCGCGCCCCGCCTCCGATTTTCTCGCGCGTATGACCTATCTCGAACTGAAATTGCGTCTGCCCGAATTGCTCCTGATGCGGGTCGATAAAATCACGATGGCGACATCGCTAGAGGCGCGCGTGCCGTTTCTCGATCATCATCTGGTCGAGTACGCATCGAACGTCCCGCGCGAGTTGAAGGTCGAAGGCGCGAGCGGCAAACACATCCTCAAACGCGCGCTCGAAGGGATTCTCCCGCACGACGTTTTGTACCGCCCGAAACGCGGTTTCGGCGCGCCCATCAAAGAATGGTTTCGCAGTTCCTCCAACGACCTGCTCGACGCGCACCTCTTAAATTCGCGCATCCGCCGCCGCAACTTCTTCGACTACCAGTTCGTCGCGCGCCTCGTCGAACAGCACCGCACGGGCGCCCGCGATTGGAGCTTTCACCTCTGGGCGCTGCTCAATTTGAGCGTCTGGTACGAACGCTGGATTGATAGAAATTGACGCATCCGTTCCATTGATTCAGCGGCTCGTCGAAGGCGTCGAGCATGGAATAGACGCGCCGATGCGCCGTCGGGTCAAGTCGTAGTTGGTTCCTGGTGGCGGGTCAGTTCTTTGACCGAGCGGTTGATGGTTTCGCCGACGACCTGCGGGGTGAAGTGTTGCTCGACGTGGCGATAGCCGCTCGTGGCGAGTCGCTCCCACAAGTCTCGGTTGCGATAGAGTCGAATCACGGCATCGGCAAAGTCGCGCGGCGCGTCGGCGATCAAAGCCTCTTCGTCGTGGCGGAGTCCGATGCCTTCCGCGCCGATTGAAGTGGTCACGACGGGCACACCGTAAGCGAGGGCTTCGCCGATTTTACCCTTCATCCCCGCGCCGAAGCGAAGCGGCGCGACGAACACCCGCGCGCTCTCAAAGAGCGGGTCGATGTCGGGCACGTAACCCAGAATCCACACATCATCGGATGCGTAGGCGCGGATTTCGGGCGGCGCGTTGTCGCCGACGACGTTGAATCTTGCTTCGGGAATCTCGCGCCGGATGAGCGGGTAAATCTCTTCGACGAAGTGATGAACGGCGTCGGCATTCGGGCTGTGATGAAAGTTTCCGATGAAGAGGATGTCGCGGCGAGCGTCGAACGCCGGCCCGCGCCCGTGTGGGCGATGGATGGTCGGGATAACTTCGATCGGAACTCCGTGCGCCTCGCGCCCGATGGCTTTTTTGTCCTCGTCGGTGGTGCACCAAACGAGATCGCTACGGCGCGCGAGGTCGATTTCCAGTTCTCGATAGCGCGCGGCTTGCTTGGCGAAGCCCTCGTCCGCGCTCACCGCGAATTCGCGTTCGAGCCTGACGAAGTGAACGTCGACCGTATCGAAGATGATTTTGATGCGGCGGTCGGCGCGACAAATCGACGGCAGCACCGCCTCTGCCACCGCCGGACGGCTCAGAATCGCCGCGCAAAAATCGCGCTCTTTGATGAGGCGCGGGTAATCAGCCGCGCTCGCGGTTTCGATGCCCTCTTTCCAGAGAAGTTTTTCGTACTCGACGCGCGCGTGTTTGCCCGTCGAGACGAAGACCGGACGACTCCACTCCGCGAGCGACTTGAGGATGAACGACATTCGCGCGCCGCCCGCGTCGCGGTCGGGAGCGGGGACGCGGTCGTCGAAGACGATGACGTGGGGGGCGCGTTTCCGGTTCGCCGCACGTTCGACCAGCGACGGGTCGTCGTCGAACTGCTCGCGCTCGAGAACCTCGCGCCACTTGTCGAAAAACTTCTCGCGGTTGATGGTTTGAAAACGTTTGAAGCCACCCTGCGGGTCGGTTCCGGCGGTCGCGCCCTCGTCGTGGACGACGCGCGACATCGGCTGATAGATGACTTTGTAGCCGAGCGAGCGGACGCCGAAACAGAGGTCGGCGTCTTCGTAATAAGCGGGCGCGAAGCGACGGTCGAAGCCGCCGAGCCGTTCAAAAATCTCCCGGCGGATGAGCAGCGACGCGCCCGAACAATAATCAACCTCGCGCGCGAAATTATAGCGGCGGTCGTCCGCCGCCGCGCCCCACCCGTAATGAAACGCCGCGCCCGTTTTCCAGACGATAGCCCCCGCTTCTTGGATCGACCCGTCGGGGTAGAGAAACATCGAACCGACCGCGCCGACCCGCGCGTCGTTATCCATCGTCTCCAAAAGATGTTTTAACCAGCCGGGCTGCACCGCCGTGTCGTTGTTGAGGAAGACGAGAAACTCGCCCGCCGCCGCCGCCGCGCCCTGATTGCACGCATCGACGAAGCCACGATTCTCCGCATTATCAATCACGCGGACGAGCGCGCCGAAACGCGCGAGCACTTCTTTCGTTTCGTCGCGCGAGGCGTTGTTGACGACGATGATTTCCGTCTCGTCGACATCAATCTCGCGCAAGAGCGAGCGCAGACACTGGAACGTGTATTCGACTTTGTTGAAGACCGGGATGATGATCGACGCGCGCGGCGACGCGACGCGCACCACCTGCCCCGGCGACTTCGCGCCCTCCACGACATCCAGCAAAAAAAGGAAATCGCGTGCGCCCCAAGTCTCGACGGCGAGCGGCGCGGCGGGCGGGCGTCTGACGTTCCATTCGCGGTTGAGATCGAGTCCGTGCGCGGCGGCGAGGTCGAGCACGCGGCGCGCGAGGTTAACGACGTGCGCGGCCAGCCGGACGGCAGCGCCGACCACCCCGACGAACACCCGTTTCAGGAAAAGTTTGGAAGAAAGCCGGAGCGTGCCCCGGAGTTTTTTCTTCGCGCGCGTCGAGAGTTTCATGTGTCTGAGGAGGGTTTCGCCCCGGCGGCTTGAATTTCCCACGCGAGCACGGGCGCGATGAGACCGGGACGCTTATGACGTTCGGCGAGCGTGTCGTCGCCGGACTCGAACACGTCGAAATGAAGGATGTCGTTCTCGACGAAAATGATGCGCTCGTTTTTGATGTCCGCGCCGACCGTGCCGTAGTAACTGCCCGTCCGCAGCAAATCGCCCGGCACGCTGACGACGCTCGTAAAACGTCCCGCGCGCCGCTCCGCCGCCTCGCCCGTGAGCGCGTCGTAATCCGACGTGCTGAAGATCACGTCGCCTTTGGCGTTCCTGATGATGATAAAAAAACGCGCCCCGCGCACGGCCTGCCGGTTCTGATACTCAAGGCGAATCTCGAACGGCGCGCGGCAATCGACGGCGCTCGTCGCCGCGCCGCCCTGCACGACTGAGGCGGCGTTCAACTCGATCTCGGCGTTCTGGCTATCCGAAAATTTCGCCCATGTGACGGGCGAGTAGAGTTTGTTCGAGCGGTCGAGGTAGTGTGCCGACACGTCGCGCGTCGCGCCCGTCATCACAATCGAACCGTCGTGCATCAGCAGCGACGTGTCGCACAGCGCGTTGACCGCGCTCAGGTCATGGCTGACGAACAGCACCGTCCGCCCTTCGCGCGCGATGTCGTTCATCTTGCCGAGACATTTTTTCTGGAACGCGATATCGCCGACGGCGAGCACTTCGTCGATGATGAGAATTTCGGGTTCGAGGTGCGCCGCGACCGCGAACGCGAGCCGCACCGTCATCCCCGAAGAATAGCGTTTGACGGGCGTGTCGAGAAACTGTTCCGTCTCGGCGAAGGCGACGATTTCGTCGAACTTGCGCGCGATCTCGTCGCGTCTCATGCCGAGAATCGCGCCGTTGAGATAGACGTTTTCACGCCCCGTCAACTCCGAGTGAAACCCCGTCCCGACTTCGAGCAAACTGCCGACGCGACCGCGCAAAGCGACGCGCCCGGTGGTCGGCTTGGTGATGCGCGAAAGGATTTTCAGGAGCGTCGATTTGCCCGCGCCGTTTCTGCCGATGATGCCGAGCCGCGCGCCCGGCGCGACTTCAAAGTTGACATCGCGCAACGCCCAGATTTCGTCAGCCCTGCCGCCGCCGCCACTACTACTACTGCGCAGACGCTTGAACGGCGCGCCGACCACACCCGCCAGCGCATCGCGCAAACTCGTGTGACCCTGCTGCGCGCCGATGCGGTAAAGCTTGCCTAAATTTTCTACGCGGATAATCGGCTTCATCAAGCTCTTTTCTCAAACGATGTCGGCGAAACTTTCCTCGACGCGGCGGAAGGCATAGGTCGAACAGATGAGCGCCGCGACGGTCAGCACGGTCGAGATGGCGATGGTCGTCCAGTCGAAATTTTTGCCGAACAGCGACGCGCGAAAACCTTCGATGATTCCCGTCACGGGGTTGAGCGCGAAAACCCAACGCCACCCCTCCGGCACGATGCTCAAGGGATAGATGACCGGCGATGCGAACAGCCACAACTGGACGATGAACGGCAGGGCGTAACGCACGTCGCGGTATTTCACGTTGAGCGCGGAGAGCCACATCCCCACGCCGAGCGCGAGCAGCGTCGTCAGCAGCACGAAGACGGGCAGCATGATGACGCGCCACGTCAACGTCACGTCGTAGTAAACAAGCAGCGGAATCAGAATCGCGAACGCGATGATGAAATCGAGCAGCCCCGCCGCCACCGCCGCCGCCGGAATTATCATGCGCGGGAAATAGACTTTGGTTATCAAACTCGTGCTGCCGACGAGACTGTTGCCGCTGTTCGTCAATGCGTTGGCGAAGAACGTCCACGGCAGCAACCCCGCGTAGGCGAAGACCGGGTACGGGATGCCGTCCGACTCGATGCGCGCGAGCCGCCCGAAAAAGAGCGTGAACAGAAGCATCGCGAACAGCGGTTGGATGATCGCCCACGCCGCGCCGAGCGCGGTCTGCTTGTAACGGATTTTGATGTCGCGCCACGTCAGGAAGTAGAGCAGTTCGCGGTACGCCCAAAGCTCGCGGAGTCCGAGTCCCGCGCCGCGAGCGTCCGCATCTATCCAAATCAACGGCTGGTCTGTCGAGTCGGGGTCGGCAGCGGGTGGGTGTCCGTTTGAAACGCTCGGAGCGGTCGGCGCGGCGGGAGGTGGTTGGAGCGCGGCGGTGGCGCGTTCACTGGTCTTCAAATCCATCAAATTCAACTTTTACAACGCACGGCTGTTCTTAGTCATCAGGTGCGCTGCACTCTCCTCAGCCGTAAACGTGAGAGACGATGTTAACGGAGAAGTGACTGCAATGAATCAGTGTGTTGCGATGGCGTTTGGAGAAACTTTTTCTACGCTCTTTCATTCAACTCCCAACATGCTTTCACCTCCGACAAGCGACGTTGACTTAGGTTAACAGCCGGAAAAAATCGAATGACTTCATGTTAACCCATAGGGTTAGTCTAGCCCTCTGATGCAGAGGCGTCAAGCAAAGCAAATTGCTCATTGCCGGGAAATTAGAATGGCAGATTTACAACCGATTGCTGCTCGCGTCGCAGATTGGATGCGGGGCCGCGAACCCGCTGGTCAAAATTGAAGCGAGCCGTAACGCTCGTTTGCGCGCCGCTGCAAAAGTTTTCTGCGACGCTCCAACAGGCGATAGGGAACGACGAGGCGTGCGAGCATCCGTGCGACGGTGCGCGCCGACGTTGCCCCTGAGAGATTGCGGCGCATCAAGGCGAGCGCGTTTGACTTCTCGCCGAGGCGCAGAAAATCTTCGGCGCGATTGAAACTAATGGTGGTGTGGAGTCGTGCGAGTTCGTCCGCGCCGAGGCCGAGCGAGGCGGCGAAGCGGCGCTGCGCGGCGAGTTGTTCCGCAAGCATCATCGTTTGATTCCAACTCGTGTTGCGTTCGTGTTGTCGCCACGCCGCGCGGACGCGCGCGTCGAAAGCAAACTCGCCGTCGATACTGAGTCGCAAATAGAGGTCGTAATCTTCGAGCCGCGCGGCTTCGTTCCACCCGTGCCGCGCGAGCGCAGTCCGACGGTAGAGAACCGTCGGACTCATCGGCGCGATCGTTTGCAGAAGCATCGGGCGCGCGTCGCCGTCCGCGTAGCGCGCCCAATCGCGGGTGCAATCGACGATGCGGTTGCGCTCGTCGATGAGATACGCATGACCGTAGGCGAGCACGGCGCGCGGGCGACTTTCGAGCACACGGACGCGCGCCTCCAGAAAATCCGCGAGCCACACATCATCCGAGCCGAGATAGGCGAAGTATCTGCCGCGCGTGCGCGCCAAACCCTCGTTCAGCGTCGCGCACAGACCGCGATTGTCGCGCGCGACGAGTTCGCAGGGGAACGGACAATCGCGCAACACGCGCTCGATGATCTGCGGCGACCCGTCGGTCGAGCCGTCGTCAATCACCAATAACTCGGACGGCGCACGCGTCTGCCGGATAATCGAACGCAGACAGTCGCCGACGAACCGCGCGTGGTTGTACGAAGGCACGACGACCGAGAGGCTGCCCGCTTCAGCCGTCGCCCCGCCGCGCGTGTCGTCGTGTGTCTTTCGCATTTTCTCGCGGTTCAATCCGGCTCGTTGCGTTCCGGCGTTTCAAAAGTTAAGGTGTCGATGAAAGATTCAAATCCGCGATTCAACGGCTTCGCGCTCTATTTCTACCCGACAGGACGCCCAATCGAGCTTGCGCAGAAAAGTCATCCTTCTCGGCCCGCTGCCCCCGCCGTTCGGCGGCGTCTCAATATACATGAGCGCGCTGTTTGGATACCTCAAAGGCCACGGCGTCAGGATGTGGGCGTTGCTCGGCGACCGGCGTGCGGGAGATGCGAGCGTGCGTTTCGTCAATCATCGACGGCTCGGCATCATCCCCGCGCTGCTGCGCGAAGGTTCCGGTGCGCGCATCCTCGACACGACTCATTTCCATCTCGAATACCCGCACAAAATTTTACTCCCCATCTGGCTCGCGTTGAAAATCATGCTCGGCTTCAAATGGCACAAGATGATTCTCGACGGCTCGTTGCCCGCGCGTTATCCCGGTTTCAGTCGCGTGCAACGGCTGCTGTTTCGTCTGGGCGTGGGGGCGGTCGATGAGTTCATCGTCGTCAGCGAGGAGTTGCGGCGTTGGCTGCGGGACGACATCCGGGTCGAACAAAACGTGACGGTGATTCCGTGTCTGCTGGCGATACCGGAGCGGACGCTGAACGTCGCGCTTCCCGCCGCGACCGAAAAATCGCTCGCGGCTTATCTTTGTCGCTCGAAGCGCGTCTGTAGCATCGGGGTCTTCATTCCGAGCTACGGCTTCGAGCACGTTGCCGAAGCGGTCGAGCGAATCCGCCGCGAGACGCGCGAGGACATCGGCCTCGTCCTGCTCGACGGAACCTTCGCGCGCGACGAAGACTATCGCGCCGGGGTGCTGCGCGGGCGCGACTGGATCACCGTGTTGGAGAACGTGCCGAACACCGATGTCTATCAGATTCTCAAGCGGAGCGACGTGTTCGTCCGCGCCTTCGGCCACGAGAGCTACGGCATCTCGCGCGTCGAAGCTATCTGGTGCGGTCTGCCCGTCGTCGCGACGACGGCGGGCGAGACGCGCGGGATGCTGACCTACGACGACGGCGACCACGCCGCGCTCATGCGTCAACTCACACGCGCGCTCTACGACCCGCCCGTCGAGGATGTCCGCGCGTGGGCGGAACTCTATCGACGCGAGGCCGACGAGAATCTGCACGCGCTCGTGCGAGCGTTGCATCTGGAGCAGGAAAGTTCAAACATGGATGGACAGGATGAAAGGCGGTCAGAATCAACCGGGTAAAAGTTAGACCGGAGTGGGTGGCTGCCTATCGCTTCGGCTTCGATGCCGGGCGTTCTCCCCCGGCTTTCATCCTGTCCATCGGGTTCGTCCATGTTAATTTCGCATTTGTTTTAGCGTTGCAGTCGCATCCGCATGATTCAAGATCACTCAATCATCTGCTTCGGCGGCGAGGACTGGTGGTATCATCACCCGCACTCGAAGAACCATCTGATGAAGCGGTTCGCACGCGCGGGAAACCGCGTCATCTTCGTCAACTCGATTTCGATGGGGTTGCCGTCGCTGGCGAACAAAGACCTCGTGCCGCGCATCGCGCGCAAGTTGCGCAGCTATGCCAAACTGTCGCGCGAGACGCCGGAGGGCATCACGGTGGTGTCGCCCGCCGCGTTGCCGTTCTTCGGCAGTCGCGCGTCGCGCGGGGCGAACCGGCTTCTGATTGCGACGCAGATCAACATGCTCGCGCGTCGGCGTGGTTTGCGGCGACCCGTCTTGTGGGTGGCGATTCCGACCGCCGTCGAGATGATTGGGCGGATGGACGAATCGCTGGTCGTCTATCACGTCTCGGACAAGTACGACGCGAACACGATGGATCACGCGACCGACCCGTCGGTGATTCGACGCCTCCACGAACGCGGGCTTGAACGCGCCGACATCATCCTCTATTCGGGACGCAAGTTGCTCGAAGAAGCGACCCACGCGCGCGAGCGTTCGTACCTGCTCGAACAAGCGGTGGATTTCGAGCATTGGTCGCGGGTCGGGGCGGGCGGGTTGACGGTCGCGGCGGAAGTGGCGCGGATTCCGCGCCCGCGTCTCGGTTACTTCGGCGCGATTGAACCCTGGCTGGTCGATCAGGAGTTAATCAAACGCGCGGCGCGCGAGCATCCCGGTTGGCAGTGGGTGTTCATCGGCAACAAGTCGCGCGGCGTGGAGATAGAGGGCTTGCCGAACACCCATTTTCTGCCGCCGGTCGCGTATGATGAACTGCCGCGCTACGCCGCCGGTTTCGACGTGTGCGTGTTGCCGTGGGAGACGGGGCAGGCGTTTACGAGTTACGGTTCGGCGATCAAGGTGCGCGAGTATCTGGCGACGGGCAAGCCGGTCGTGATCGCGCCGCTGCCCGAATACGAGTCGATGAGCGATGTGCTCCGCATCGCGCGGAGCCGTGATTCATTCTTCCAACTCGTGGCAGACGCTTTGAACGAGACGGGCACGGACGCCGCCCGCGCGCGTCAGGCGGCGGTCGCCGGCGGGACGTGGGACGCACGCGCCGCGTG
>JBGTHJ010000483.1:0-3987 GCA_041746175.1 Pyrinomonadaceae bacterium | reverse complement strand
GTTTACCGGCGACGGCATACACGAGATGGATGCCGCCGTCATGTCGGGCGAGTATTTACGCGCCGGGGCGGTCGCGGCGGTCGGCGGCGTCAAAAACCCGGTGGCGCTCGCGCGGCGCGTGATGGACGCGACCGAGCACGTTTTGCTGTGCGGCGTCGGCGCGGAAGAGTTTGCGCGCGAGGCGGGCTGCGAACTCGCGCCGCCCGAATATTTCTTCAGCGAATGGCGACACGAACAACTCTTAGAAGCGCGCCGCGAAAACGAAGTTCGACTCGACCACTCGCGCGCGAAAAAGTTCGGCACGGTCGGTGCGGTCGCACGCGATGCGCGCGGCAATCTCGCGGCGGCGACCTCGACCGGCGGCATGACGAACAAACGTTTCGGGCGCATCGGCGATACCGCCATCATCGGCGCGGGAACCTATGCCGACAACCGGACGTGCGCCGTCTCGTGCACCGGTCACGGCGAGTTTTTCATGCGGACTGTCACCGCTTACGACGTGGCTTGTTTGATGAAGTACCGGGGCTTGACGCTCGCCGCAGCCGGAGACGAAGCCGTCAACCACACGCTCCGCGAACTCGGCGGCGAGGGCGGCCTCATCGCCGTTGACCACAGCGGAAACATCGCGCTGCCATTCAACAGCGAAGGGATGTACCGCGCGTGGGCTTCGACCGGGCACGAAGCGCGGGTCGCCATTTATCGCGACTAAACCGCGACGCGCACCATCGCCGCACCAACAGGCTCAAGCGTGCTGGTTCGGGATGTCTTCGTGGACGACTTTGACGGGCGTGCGTTGTTCTTGAAACTTGCCGACGAGTTCGATTGAGCGGCTGACGTTATCGGCGAGAATGACGAGCAGTTCGCCTTTGCGCGCGTGGTTGAGCGCGTAGTTGACGGCGGCGGGGGCTTCGGTGAACTCCTTGACGGGCAGCTCCGGGTTGACGCTGCGAATCCCCTCGACGACAAATCGCGTCGATTCACCGGGGGCGCGACCGCGCAGGTCATCGTCTTCGCGGACGATGACGTGGGTAAACATCTGCGCGGCGGTGCGACCGTAGAGGCGAAGGTCGTCGTCGCGGCGGTCGCCCGTGCCGCCGATGACGCCGGTCTTCGTCTTGTTGGGAAACTTACTGACGAAGCGTTGGAGGGCTTCCATCCCGGCGGGGTTGTGCGCGAAGTCGATGAGCACGGTGAAGTCGCCCATCTCGATGAGATTGAGGCGTCCGGGCGTCTGCGCGACCGACGGCACGAAGGTCGTCAGCCCGACGCGGATGTCTTCGATGCTGATGTTCTGTAGATAGGCCGCGAGCGTCGCGGCGAGCACGTTCTGAATCATGAACGCGGCGCGCCCGCCGTAAGTCAGCGGAATGTTGATGACCTTCTCGACCCTCACCTTCCACTTGCCTTTGAGCAACGTCACGTAACCGTTCTCGAAGACGCAGGCGATGCCGCCGTCGCTCGTGTGTTCGACGATGTGCGGATTCTCTTCCTCCATGCTGAAGAGCGCGACGCTCCCCGGCGTGTCTCTGCGCATCGCGTAGACGAGTTCGTCATCGGCATTCAAAATGGCAAAACCATCCTCGCCGACCGACCGCGCGATGACCGCTTTGACGCGCGCCATGTCCTCGATCGTCTCGATGTCTTTCAAGCCGAGATGATCGACCGTGACATTTAAGACGACGCCGATGTCGCAACGGTCAAAGCCCAGCCCCGCGCGGATGATGCCGCCGCGCGCGGTCTCCAAAACCGCGATTTCGACGGTCGGGTCTTTCAAGACGAGTTGCGCGGAGACGGGGCCGGTGTTGTCGCCGGGTTGAATCAGGCTGTTGCCGATGTAGATGCCTTCGGTCGTCGTGAAGCCGACGTTCAAGCCGGAGTTCTTGACGATGTGCGCGATGAGCCGCGTCGTCGTCGTCTTGCCGTTCGTCCCGGTGACGGCGATGACGGGGACGCGCGCGGGCGTCCCCGGTGGAAAGAGCATGTCAACGACGTGTTCGGCGACGTTGCGCGCGATGCCGTCCGAGGGCGCGAGGTGCATCCGGAAACCGGGCGCGGCGTTGACCTCGATGATGCCGCCGCCGTTCTCCGTCAGCGGCGTCGTGATGTCGGGCGCGACCACGTCGATGCCCGCCACGTCCAAACCGATGATGCGCGCGATGCGCTCGAACAGCGAGACGTTGAACGGGTGCACATCGTCGGTGCGGTCAATCGCGGTGCCCCCGGTCGAAATGTTGGCGGTGGTTTTGAGATGGAATGTTTCGCCCGCGGGCAACACCGTGTCGGGGGTGTAGCCGCGCGCCGCGAGCAGGCTTTCGGTCTGCGCGTCGAGGTCGATCAGCGTCAGCACGTTCTCGTGTCCGTAGCCGCGACGCGGGTCGAGATTGGTCAGTTCGATCAGTTCTCTGACGGTGTGTTCGCCGTCGCCCGTGACGTGTGCGGGTATTCTCTCGGCGACCGCGACGAGCCGATTGTTGATGACGAGCGCGCGGAAATCCTGTCCCGTCAGCGACTGTTCGATGATGACGCGGCGCGAGTGTTTTTTCGCCAGCGGAAACGCCGCGCGCACATCTTCAAGCGTCTGCAAACCGACCGTGATGCCTTTGCCGTGATTGGCGTCGAGCGGTTTGACCGCGACCGGAAAACCGAGCCGCTCAACCGCCCGTTCGACTTCTTCTTCGTCCGTAAGCCGGAAGCCTTTCGGGACGGGCACGCCCATGCTGCCGAGCAGATTTTTGGTCGCGTCTTTGTCGCTGGCGAGATCGACGGCGATCATGTTGGTGCGTCCGGTGACGGTCGCTTGGATGCGTTGCTGGTTGACGCCGTAGCCGAGTTGGACGAGCGATTGCGCGTTGAGCCGGATGTGCGGGATGTCGCGCTGTTCGGCTTCCTGCACGATGCTGCCGGTCGATGGGCCGAAGCGTACGACCTCGCGTATTTCGCGCAGGCGTTGCACGTCGGCGGCGATGTTCTGCTTGATTTCGTCGGGCGCGAGAGACGCGGCGAGGTCTTCAAAGAGTTTGACCGAAGCCCGCGCGGCGTAGCGTCCGGCGTCCTCTTCAACGTAGCTGAAGACGACGTTGTAGACGCCCTTCTGGCTCGTCTCGCGCGTGCGCCCGTAACCCGTGTCCATCCCGGCGAGCGTCTGGAACTCAAGCGCGAGATGTTCGATGACGTGTCCGGCCCACGTCCCCTCTTCGACACGACGCAAAAAGCCGCCCGGCTTTTTATAACTACAGCCGTGCTTCTCCAGCGTGGGCATCACCTCGCGCAGACGCGCCGTGAAGTCGTCGAGTTTATCGGTCGGACGCTCCTCGAAGTCTTCGAGGTCGAGCCGCATCACGATCAACTTTTTCCAGTAGCCGCTCCAGTAGTTCGGGCCGCGCAACGCTTTCGTTTCGAGAATACGCATGATGAGTTTTGAGTCTTCGGCTTTAAGTTTTCAGATGACACACGGTTTTGAGTTTTCAGGCCGGACGCCGGACGCGCGCTGCAAACTCAAAACTGAAAACTGAAAACGGGGTTTCAGCTATTCGATGTCCGGCAGCAAAAATTCTTCGGTGACGGGAATCGGCGCGCGGCGCGTCAGGTCGTAGCACATCCCGTCGCGGAGGATGTGCAGTTGGACGCCCGCGACGGCGAAGGGCTGCGACTCTTCGACTTCGGCGATGTCGTTGTAAGTGATGCGCGAGCCGTCGACGACGGTCACCGTACCGTGACCGTTAACCTCGAGCGTGCCGTCGTGCGCGATGACGACGGCGGTGTTTTCGTCGATGCCGATGCCGAGTTGACGCGGGTTGTACGAGACGGCGGTGATTAATCGGCTCAGGCGCCCGCGTTCGGTGAAATGCTGGTCGATGATGATGTTCAGCAAAATCCCCAGTCCCGGTGAAAGCCGGATAGCGTCGCGGTGCGGGTGCGAAGTCGCATCGCCGCGCACGATCATCGCCGCGCTCATCCCCGCCGCGCCCGCGCTCGACCCCGCGAGCA
>JBGTHJ010000482.1:0-2885 GCA_041746175.1 Pyrinomonadaceae bacterium | reverse complement strand
TTGATCGGGGAGCAGGACATCGCGCTCATCGCCGCCGCGCTCGCCTACGAGCAACGCGCGCGGGCGACATCTTCGCGCACCCCGGCGGACGAATCGACGCCGAATCAGTGGCGGCTCGCCGGTCGCGCCGCGCTCCAACGCGGTCGCTGAACCGGATGGCGCGGGATAAAAATCATTCACAGGAACTGACTGGATCGAGATGCCGGATGGTCGGGAGGGCAACCGTCAAGCGCAACCAAGTGAACAAACCAAGCGACGCTCGCAACAGCCGTGCGGCTTTCGCCTTTCACCCGTTACCGCTTCGATCAGCGGGTCTATATTTGTAAATCGTCCGACTAAGGATTATGAAACTCAACGCAGACATCGACGGCGCGCAGTACGCGATTGAAACGCGGCGCGATGGCGAGCGGGTCACCGCCGTCATCGACGGACGCAGCTACGAGACAATCGTGCGCGAACCTGAGCCGGGCGTGTTCGTGCTGATTCGTGGGGGCGTCGTTTACGAGTGCGGAGTGACGTTCGACGCCGCGCAACCCGGCGTGTGCGAAGTGCGTCTCGGCACACACACGTTTCACGTCGCGTTGAGCGACCCGAAGCGGCTACGCGGGGCGCAGAGTTCCGGCGCGGAAGCGGGCGGGCGGGCGTCGGTGGTCGCGGCGATGCCGGGCAAGGTCGTGCGCGTGCTGGTCGAACAAGGCGCGAGCGTCGAAGCGGGCGATGGGCTGTTAATCGTCGAAGCGATGAAGATGCAGAACGAGTTGAAATCGCCCAAGGCCGGAACCGTCGTCGAACTCTACGCCACCGCCGGGACGACCGTCAACGCGGGCGACGTGCTCGCGGTCGTCGAGTGAATCAGCCGATGAATCAAACCGAGGAACTTCGCGTCGTTCTCTGGGACATCGACGGAACGCTGGTGCGTTCGGCGCGGGTGGGCGCGTTCAAAGATTACACTGTGCCAGTGTTGGAAAGCGTGTTCGGGACGGCGGGGCGGCTCGCCGAGTTGAGCGTGTCGGGGATGACCGACCTGCAAATCGTCGCCGAAGCGTTGCGCGACGAAGGCTTTACACACGAGCAGATTCGTTCGCGCGTCGGCGAACTCCGCACGCGCTACATGGTCGAGATGGAGCGCGCGACCGCGCCCGGCGTCGAACCTCTATTTCAACTGCTCCCCGGCGCGCGTGAGACGCTCGAAATCCTTGACGCGCACCCGCGCTATCGCTCCGCGTTGTTGACGGGCAACATCGAACCCGCCGCGCACTTGAAGATGCAACTCGTCGGCCTCGCGGATTTCTTTCAACTGCCGGGCGCGTTCGGCGATGATTCGCACGACCGCCGAGACCTTCCCGCGCTCGCCGCCGCGCGTATCAACCGCCAACTCGATCTCCAACTCCGCCCCGCGCAATTCATCGTTATCGGTGACACGCCCAACGACATCGACTGCGCGCGACACTTCGGCGCGCGCTCCGTCGCCGTCGCCACCGGGCGCAGTTTCCGCGCCGCAGACCTCCTCCCGCACAACCCCGACGCGGTTCTCCCCGACCTCACCGATACCGATTTGACGCTCCGGACTTTCAGCGAGCTTTGAGAACGTCATAGTTACCGGGTAACAGGTGACGAGTGACAAGAGAAACGATCTCTTTTTATAGCGAGTTGCAATGGCATGGAGCGCATAAAAGAACGGCATCGACTTGGAGCGCGAGCGTCCCGCTCGCATTGAGTGTTCGGAGAACGCAAACCATCGAACGTGCTCCGAGCGCACGCTTGCCAGCGGGACGCTGGCGCTCCCGGCGCTCATCCATTTGCAAATCGCTGTGGTCAGTTGCCACCCGTCGCGTCTTTCAGTTTCTGTGAAAGCCCTTTTCGATGTCGCGGAGCGAGAGACGAAGGAGGATGGGTCGCCCGTGCGGGCAGGTGGTGGGTGAAGAGGTGACGAGCAAACGGTCAATCAGCCAGCGCATTTTTTCGGGCGTCAGCGACATGTTGATTTTGATGGCGGCGTGGCAGGCGAGCGAGGCGGCGATTTCGTCGCGCATCGTCGCGCGCGCCGCGCCGCGCTTCTCGGCGTCAACCGTGTCGAGGACTTCGGCGAGCATGTTGCGCGCTTCTCCGGCGGGCAGATCGGCGGGTACGGCCTTGATCGCCACCGTGCGACCCGAGAGACGCATCAGGCCGAAACCGTAACGCTCCAAATCTTCCGCCACCTGATCGAACGCGGCGGCCTGCGCCGG
Organism: Pyrinomonadaceae bacterium; assembly: GCA_041746175.1. Taxonomy (GTDB): domain Bacteria; phylum Acidobacteriota; class Blastocatellia; order Pyrinomonadales; family Pyrinomonadaceae; genus JBGTHJ01. Next base: position 657 of record JBGTHJ010000482.1, on the reverse strand, counting down.
GGTGAGGTCGAAGGTTTCGGGCAACAAGAGGTTTTGCGATTCGGCGGTACGGGTCGATTCGAGTTTGCGATACTTGTCGAACAGCACGCGTTCGTGCGCGACGTGCTGGTCGATGAGCAGCAAGCCTTCGGCGTCGGTCGCGATGATGAAACTTTCGGCGAGTTGGCCGAGCGGACGAATGCCCGCCGCGACGGATTCGACCGTCACCTCACGCGCGTAACCCGCTGCCGAGACGAGCGGCGGGAGTTTAGTACCGGCGGCGGGAGTCGTCTGTGGCGTCGCGGCGTCGCGCCCGCTCGACACGATATTTTGCGACGGGTCGGGCGTTTGCGACGCGCTCTCGATGACGGGCGCGTCGCTGAAATCTTCGTCGGATGTCGCGAAGCTCGCGCTTCTTCCAATCGCATCCGATGCCGCGCGCGAAGGCGTCGCGGTTCCCGGCTGCTCAACGTCGCGGAGCGCCGGGGCGGTTTCGCCGGTTCGCGGCGGCGCAGACTCCGGCTCTCGCAAACGCACGTCCGTTTCGGGCGGCGTCCAACCGAACTCGATGGATTCCTGTCGCGACGGCGCGGCGCGATTGTCGGAGTTTGTCGCGGGTCGTGCCGCATTGTCGTCGTGGTGCGCGGGCGCATCCGGAAACGAGGCGGGCGGCGAAGC
>JBGTHJ010000481.1:0-3434 GCA_041746175.1 Pyrinomonadaceae bacterium | reverse complement strand
ATTGTGCGCGGCGATGTCGCGGCGGTCAAAGCCGCGACCGACGCGGGCGCGGCAGCCGCACGTCGCGTCGGCGAACTCGTCAGCGTCCACGTCATCCCGCGTCCGCACGGCAGCGTCGATGAAGCGCTGCCCATCGGCAACGACTAAAGACCGTGCCATGTGACGGGTGACGGGATAGATTCTTGTCATTCGTTAAGATTCTTGTCATTCGTTAACTGCCACCTATCATCTACTTATGATTATCGCGCGCATTCTCGGCACGGTCGTCTCGACGCAGAAGGACGAGCGGCTCAACGGCAAGAAGCTCTTGATCGTCCGCCCCCTCGATTTAGATGGGACGGACGCGAGCGGTTATGTCGTCGCGGTCGATACGGTCGGGGCGGGCTTTCACGAGCGCGTGCTCGTCGTCGCCGGTTCGAGCGCACGCCTTGCCGAAGGTATGAAGGATGCGCCCGTCGATGCCGCCATCATCGGCGTCATCGACACGGTGGATTTGGATTAGCGTCTGGCCGTCGGCGGTCTGCTCAATGCGAACCCGTCTGTCCGGCTTCGTGTTTTTTGTGTGGTTGATTTGGCTTTCGTTGACGGCTTGATGTTCTTATGCAACTCGCGCGGGTTATCGGGACGGTGGTGGCGACCGTCAAAAACGATTCGCTGGAAGGGCGGAAGCTGCTGGTGATTCAGTCTCTCAACGCGCGGCTTGAGCCGCAGGGCAGGCCGCTGGTGGCGCTCGATTCGGTCGGCGCAGGGACGGGTGAGTTGGTGTTCTGGTGCCGGGGCAAGGAGGCGAGTTTCCCGTTTCGTCGTGAAGACACCCCGACTGATTGCACCATCGTCGGCATCGTCGATTCCGAATCCCATGTGACGGGCGGGGGGCGTCGCTGATGCTGCTGGCGCGCGTGCTCGGCAACGTCGTCGCGACGCAGAAGAACGAGCGGTACGAGAACGCGCGCGTGATGTTGTGCCAGCCGATCAGTCTCGACGGTGAAGAGACGGGGATGACGCTGCTGGCGCTGGATTCGGTGGACGCGGGCGCGGGCGACGTGGTGTTGATTGTGCAGGAAGGATGGGGGGCTTCGACCGCCGCGACCGGCGTCCCCGGCGCGGCGATTGACTCGGCCATCATCGGCGTCGTGGATCGCATCGACCTCCTGCCGGAAGAGTCGAAGGGTTAAAAGAGGAATGAGCAGCGAACAGGATCAAATTCGCTCGATGGCTGAACGCATCGCGCGTCGGCTGTCGGAGAGCGCGACGGGGCGCGTCAGTGAACGCGATGATAGCGTCGTTTCGGCGGGCGAACTGGCGACGCTGCGCGCCGGACTCGACGACATTCAACGACGGCTCGCGCACATCGAGTCGCACATCACACACGACGAAGCCCCCGATCCTTCCGCCCGCCCGCCCGACGCGCGACGCCGCGACGATGCGGTCGCCCACGCGACCCGCTCGCATCAAGTCGCAGGCGCGGTCTCTTCTTCTTCTTCTCCGCCGACCCCGACACGCTCGCCCTGGTTGAGCGGCACCTACGTCCCCGCGACGGCAGCGCATCCGAGCGAGGAACGTTTCAGCATCACCGAGGCGGTGTCGGAGTTGGTCGATTACTTCGAGCGCGAGAAGACGTGCAGCGTCGAACCCGGCGAGAAACCGTGCGACCACTGCGCGATGTGTAGCTCGCGCGGGTATTGATGGCGAAGACGCGGAAAGCGTCGCGCGCCGTTCGTAACGCTGCCGACTTTGACATGGACAAAGCGAGGCTGGTTTCCTGTGGAAACCAGCCTCGCTTTGTTGTGTCGGGTGCCGACAGCGGAAGGCGATTCTAGATCAAGACATCACGGCGTGTTGGCGTTTGGGCGTGCGCCGCCCTGATTGTTGCGCAACGATTCGGCGTTGATGCGTGGGACTTGTTTCGAGCCTTCTTCAGCTTTGAAGTACGGCTCTTCTTTGAAGCCGTAAATCTTCGCGGCGATGACGGTCGGAAACTGGCCGCGCGTCGTGTTGTAGTCTTGAACCCCGGTGTTGTAGTCGCCACGCGCGACGGCGATGCGGTTCTCGGTGCCTTCGAGCGACGTTTGAAACATGCGGAAGCTCTGTTGTGATTGCAGCGTCGGGTAGTTTTCCACGAGCGACAGCAGCCGCCCGATGGTTCCGCCGAAACTGTTGTTGGCGTCGATGACCGCCTGTTTTTGTTCGGGCGATTTGTCGCCACCCTCGCCCGCCGGAGTCGCGCTCGTCGCGTTCAGCAGACGCGAGCGCGCGGCGGCGATGTCGCCGAAAACCTGCTGCTCCTGCACCCCGGCGGCTTTGGCGGCCTCGAACAGATTCGGAATCAAATCGGCGCGACGTTGAAGTTGATTCTCGACCTCCGCCCACTTCGCGCGCACATTCTGTTGCTTGCCTTGCAGCGTGTTGTAGCCGCACCCGCTCGCCGTGACCGAGACGAACACGACGAACGCCAATAACATCAACCTCTTCTTATTCATTTGCTAAACTCTCCTCTCAAACGTGATGGGTCGCTACTAAAGTAACCCTTCATTCATTACTAATCATTCGTCACTGTGATTCGATCAACCGCGTCGATGACGCGCTCGACTTGCGCCAGATACGACGTAAAAAGATCGTTGGCTGCGTCGTCTGTGAGCGTCGCTCCGTCGCCGGGGCGCAGTTCAAAGAGGCGCTCGAAGGTTTCTGCATCCAAACCGAGGTGGCGTGCGGTCGCGCTCACGCAGTCGCGCTTCTTCAGCGGCGGCTCGATGCCGTGCAGTAGCAGGACGGGGGCGAACAGCGTCGCGAAACTCGCCAGACTGTCGCGCATCAAGTTTTGCAACTTCGACGCCGACACCGAAGCGGGAATATAGAGACGACGCAACTGAAGCAACTTGCTACGCAGTTCGTACTCCGTCTGGTGTCGAAGGTTTTCATCCGAAATGCTGAACGACTCGAACGGGTCGCGCCCGTAGAGCACCACCCGCGCGCGTTCCATCTGATGAAACTCGATCGGAAACACATCCGCCGCGTCGCGCAATTCCGCGAAGGTGAAATAGACCGGCAACGGATGTCCGAGCCTGCGCCACTCGCGCATCGGAGCCTGCGCGAGCCGCAAGTCTTCAGGCGTGATTCGATTGAGCGCGATTAGAAGATTGTAGTCCGAACGCAACTCGACGTGATCGCCCGTCGCCGCCGAACCGTACAACATCACCGAAGCGAGATTGTCGCCATGCGTCGAGCGCAAATCGCCGATCAAATGATTGAAGGCATCCTGTGCCACAGTGTTCGCCATGCTCATCTCCACAGCTTGAGGCTTGAGGCTGGCGAAAAGCTTTAGCTAGTCTCAAGTCTCTAACCGCTAGTCGCGCATCTTCACCAGTCGCCGCCCGCGCCGCCGCCGCCGAAGTCACCGCCCCCGCCAAATCCGCCGAAGCCGCCCCCGCCGCCGC
>JBGTHJ010000480.1:0-80264 GCA_041746175.1 Pyrinomonadaceae bacterium | reverse complement strand
CGCGAGCCACGTCGCGGCGTGCTCGACCGCCAAACCCGCCGCGCGTCCAGCCTCCGCGAGGCTCGCATCAGTCGCGGTCTGAACGCATCGCCCAACCTCGTCTTGCAGCACGCCGAGATTCCGACCATCGTCAGCGCACACGGTTCGCAAAGCGTCGAGCGCGAGCACGTTGGTCGTGCCCTCCCAGATAGACAACACTTGCGCGTCGCGCAGCAGCGCGGGCAGTCCCGTGTCTTCGACGTAGCCCGCGCCGCCGAAGGCTTCGAGCGTTTCACTCGCGACCGCGACCGCCTGTCTTGCCGTCGTCAACTTCATCAGCGGCGTCAGCAGTCGCAGCAGGCGCGTCGAGGCGTCGTCCGCCTCGCCCGCCTCTTCGAGTCCGACCAGTTCGGCGACGCGAAACGCGAGATGAAAGGCGGCTTCCATCTCGGCTTGAAGCAGCGCGAGCGTATCGACGTGGAGCGGCTTCTCGACCAGCGGCGAGCCAAAGGCGACGCGACGACGTGCGTAATCGCGAGCCAGCGCAAGCCCGCGCCGCATCAGCGCGACCGCGCTGACGCCGTTCCAGAGTCGCGTGATGTTGAGCATCGGCGCGATGTTGCGCACGCCGTCGCCCGTTCCCACGACCAACGCGGCGGGCGTGCCGCTGAGTTGGAGTTCCGCCGTCGGAACTTTGCGCGTGCCGAGTTTGTCCTTGAGCCGGTTGATTTCGATGTCGCGCAGACGCCCCCGCGTGTCATGCGTCTCGACGTAGAACAACGCGAGTCCACGCCCGCCCGCATCGTTGCCTTCGGGTCGCGCCAACGTCAAAGCCATTTGCGAAGTGGTCGCCGACGCAAACCATTTTCTGCCGTAGAGCCGCCAGCCCCTTTCACCATCCTGCCGCGCCAGCGTCTCCGATGCACCGACATCCGAGCCGCCCGATAGTTCGGTCATCCACTGACCGCTCGTCCAAAATTGTTCGGGGTCGCGACTCGTCAGGCGCGGCACAGCCCGTGCGATTAGTTGGCGGTTGCCGGAATTCAAGAGCGTCCGCGCCGCGCCGTCGGTCATCGCGAGCGGGCAACTGTAGATATCCGTTGAAGGCGTGAACAGGTATGCGAGCGCACATTGATGGAGGCGCGAAAATCGCCCGTGCGCACGTTCGTAGGCCGTCGCCACCACGCCGTATTCGGCGGCGATACGCTCCGCCACACGCCACAGCGGCGTCACTTCGATGTCATCGATGCGTTCGCCCCACGCATCCCACTGCGTCAACTTCGGCTCGTTGAGGCGGTCGGCAAGTTGCAGCCGGTAGAGGTCGCCGCCCGCCAGATGACCCATGGCGGAGAGCGAAGTTTCGATTTGGCGCAGCGCGTCGGGAGGCATGGCGCGGGACATGTAAGAGCGTAGCACACGGTCGTCGTCATACTGATTGCCGAGACGCGGCGACGGCTGGTTGGAGGGCATTCTCTCTGCTCCCATCAATATTTTTTCGAGAATCGTCCGCTCAAACGTCCAGCGTCATCCGCGCGCGGGCGGGCGCAGAGGAACAACATTTCCACACGCCAACCCGCCCGGCCAAACCACCGATAGTCCGGTTCCGTGCCCGCCCTTTAAGGCTCATCCGCCAGCTTCAGGATGCACACCTCGCGCGCATCCAACTATCTGGTGATGTGAATCTCCTCTTCGACGTGCGGATGTCGCATAAACCACAACACGATGCAGGCCACTGCCGCGACCCCCGCGCCGATGGCGACCCAAAGATGATTGAGTCCCAACGACATATCGGAGAACCCTTGCGCGTTCTTGTTGGTTACGAAGAGGATCAATTGCCAGATCGCTACCAGAAAGGCGGCGACGCCGACGATCCCGTAGAACACATCCGTCAAACTTTTCATTTGCCACCTCCATCACTTTCCAGATGTGAAGCGTTCGAGAGGCGAAGCACAGGCGTCGTCCGCGGTTGCCCCGCCAGCATTTTTCCTTCTTTCAAGCCAATACGATTTCAAGTCGCCTCGCGTTCGCGCCTCAAGTCGTAAAAGTTTGGACGCACGCTCACGCAGTTCGACTCGTGCCGTAAAAGATTCGTCAACATTCATTATTCGGTATCGTAGTTCAAAAAATTGACGGCATTCATCTCCATGTTCTCGCGCCCGTGGTCATAGCGCATAACGGTTTTCGGGTCGCGATGACCCGACATCATTTGCACCTGCCGGTAGCTTAGCCCCTGATCGAGGGCTTTAGTGATCGCGGTGCGGCGAAGGTCGTGGGGTGAAATTTTCGGGATGCCCGTAAACTGCGCCCAACGTCTGACGATGTTCCACGCCATTCGGGTTGAGAGCGACTTGTTGAATTCGAGCGTGCGATAGTTCAGATGGGGCTGAAACAGGAAGGCTTCCGTCCCATCGGAATGCAGGTTGGCTCTGCGCGTCGCGTCCAATTTAAGGTAATCGTCGAGGGCTTTTTTGACATCGGCGGGAAGTGGCAGCGTCCGCTCCCTGCCGCCTTTCACTTTGAACTTAACCGTCCATCGACCATGACTCCAGTTGATCGAAGATGCGCGCAGCGAACACGCCTCGCTCACCCGCACGCCCAACTTCAACATCACCAGCAGCAACGCAAAATCGCGCGCTCCGTCAGGCTTCCGCCGGTCGGGGCCGGAGAGCAGATAGCCGACTTCTTTGGCTGTCAGCGCCTTCCCCGATGGCTCGTCGGAGATTTCGGGCGGCGGGACGAGCCGTGTTGCGGCGGGATTGAGCACGACGTATCCGCCCGCCCGTAAATACTCGAACAGCGAACGGACGACGGAAAGCTTGAGCGCGATGGTCGCGGCCTTGCGTCGTCGCTGGCGCAAGTGGTCGCGCCAGAGCAGGACGTGCTGCGGCGTGACCGACGCCGGATGGATGTTATTGACGAACGTGAAGAATTCACGCGTCACGTAGCGATACGCCCGCCGCGTTTCCTCCGAGGCCGATTTTTCGCAAAACGACGCGGCGACTTTCGGGTCAAACTTTTGCTCTATTAATGCTTGATTTTTTGCCGCCCAGTTCGCAGGGTCGTTGAACATTGAGATTGACATCCTTCCAACGCGAAAACGCTTCAAAATATTGCATGATAATGACGGGCGCCCCGCCGCAAGTCAATCAATTTGTTCCTGAAAAGGAATATTACCGGAAAATCAGATGTCCATCTCAGACATACCCGCAGCATCCCCAATACCACACGCAATCTCGTGGCTTCGGCGGCGAAGATTTTTTACCGGATGTCCTGCGAGCGCAGTGCGCGCAAGGTTGCAACGACGAGGATGAAAAACATCAACAGAAGAACGAGCGGATTTCGCCAAGCGCCGCCCCACGGATGCAGAAAATCTACATACTCGCTCAAGTCGTCGGGAATTTTCTCGACCGTCGCTTTGGCCGGGGCCGGGGCCAGTTCAGGCGACACGGGCTTGGGCGGCTCCGCCGTGCGGAGACCACGCTGGAACTTGACGATCTCGGTCTGGTACGTCTCCAACTTCGCGGCAAAGTCGTTCGAGCTTTTCGCCGCCGCCAGACGATAGTCTTCAATCTCTTTCTGTTTCTCATCCAACGTCCGTTCGTTGACGTGTTCGGTCTGTTTGTAGAGACCACGTCCCTCGTTGGTGGAAGCCGCTTGCGCCCCTTCGCTCGCGCCGCGCAGCACCGCGACTTCGCGCTTTGATAAACGCTTCATCTCATCGAACGACCACGTCGCGGGCATCACCGCGCCGACATACTTTGAGACGCCTTTTGGAACCCCCACCAGCCCGGAGAAGAGAATCTGCGGAATCAATATGAGCGGGATCAAACTGGTCGCCATCTCGGAGGTTTTGACGAGCGCCGAGATGAACAGGCCGAGCGCGATACCGACCATTCCGGTCAGTATCATCACCAGGAGTTGAGGCAATCCAAAGAGAATGCCGGGCATGTGCATCACGCCAACGAGGTCGAACAGCTTGAGCGCGGTAAAGAGGAGCACACACTGAAGACCGACGATGCGCGAGAGCACCCATAGTTTGGATGCGAGATATGGCAACAGTCCGAGATTGACCATCCGCTCGCGTCCGTAGATGGCGCGCTCTCTGATGATTTCGCGCGCGGCGACCGACGCGCCAAACCACACGGCGACCAGCGCCAGCATAAAGTAGGGGAAATCGCGCGGGCTGTCTTGCGCCACCACGAGCGCGGTCAGGACGGCGATGATCGGCGCCTGCACGAAGAGTATCAGGAGGTTGAACTTGTCGCGTCGTAACACTTCGGTGTAGCGCTGCGCGAGCGTTCGCCACTGCCGGAGGCCATCGCTCAACGAACGACGCGGGCGCGCGGGGGCCGCCGCCGGGGCTACTTGCGTGATGTCTCTGAGCGGCTGACTGACGTTTTGTTCGTACTCGCCCGTTTCCGCGAAGCGACGCTTCCACTCTTCGGCCACCTCCTCGGTCACATTTTCCCGCCGGGCTTTATGAACCTTCCGCTGTTCGGCGTTGGCGCGGGCGGGCAGCGGCGGAAGACGTGCGACCTTATTCTCGATTGGGGCTTCGAGCTTTTCGTAGAGGTCTTTGAAGCTGCTGGCGCCGAGGTGCGCGAGCGCGTTTTGCGGCGCGCCGTAGAAGACCAGCTTGCCCCGCATCAGCACGACGATCTTATCGAAGAGCCGGACGTTCTCCATCGCGTGGGTGGTGAGGATCACCGTCCGCCCGCTTTCCGCGATCTGCCGGAAGAGGCGCATGACCTTTTCTTCGGTCGCCGGATCGAGTCCCGAAGTCGGTTCGTCGAGAAAGATGACGGAGGGTTTGGTGATTAGCTCAACCGCGATCGAGACGCGTTTGCGCTGGCCGCCTGAAAGCTGTGAGATGGGAACGTCGCGACGCTCGGAGAGGCCGGTCACATCCAACACTTCGCCGACGATCTGCTCGATCTCAGTGTCGGACACGTCGCCTGAGAGCCGCAAACGACCGACATAATAGAGCGTGCGAGCGACCGTCAACTCGCGGTGGATGATGTCGTCCTGCGGGACGTAGCCGATTGATTGTTTGAGCGAGTCGAGATACTGGTAGAGGTCGAGATTGTTGTAGAGCACCTGTCCGCCGGTGGCCGGGCGCATCCCGTTCAAGGCGTCCATCAGCGTCGACTTGCCCGCGCCCGACGGTCCCAGCAAACCGACGAACTCGTTGGGACGGATAGAGAGTTCAACGCCGTCGAGCAGCGTGATCGTCCCGCCCCCGCCGTGCGCGGAGACGACCTTGGTGACCCCGAGCACGTCAATCCGCGTCTTGGAGCGCGTGTCGAAAACCTGCACACCTGACTCGGCGTCGACCCGCAACACAAACGGGCCGATCTGCACGACGGCCTCGCGCCGTAAAATCGCGCGCGAAGTGATGCGTGTACCGTCGAGGTAAACTCCGTTCGTGGAATTGTTGTCCTCGACGACCACTTCGCCACCGTGCTTTGAGATGGTCGCATGATGGGTCGAGATTTGCAGACCGTCCAAACGAACGTCGTTGTCTTCCGCGCGACCGATGGTGAGTTGCCGCTTGTTTTCAAAGCGCACCCACAGCACGGGCTTGGTCATGCCGGATTCCAACTGTCCGCTCTCTTCGACTCTTCCGGCGGCGCGCTTCTGTCCGGCGTCAACAAACCTCAGCACCGGGCCGCCCATGCCAAGTTGGATCAGGTCACCGTCGTGAAGCGGCGACGGCGCGGCGATGCGCTGCCGGTTAAGAAGCGTCCCGTTAAAGCTGCCCCGATCGGTCAGCACAAAGCCTGTGCCGTCGCGCCTGATTTCGGCGTGCGACCTTGAGACGACCGCCGCCGCCACGTCTATCACCACGTCCATCTCGACGGCGCGGCCCAAGCTGATAAGTTCCTTCTCTATTTCCAACCGTTCGGGCGTCGCTTGCGGCCCGCTGACAAACTCTAGCATCGCCGTCCGGTCGCGGAGACGTTGCAAAGGATTATCCTCATCGCGCACGATTCGCGCGACGCGAACGACGGGACCGCCCGCGCCAAACTGAAGGCTGTCACCCGCGCGAACTTCGGAAGGCTCGACGACGCGCTGCCCCTCAAGATAGGTGCCGAATTTAGAATTGTTGTCGGCCACCAGGCAGCGCCCATCGACCACGCGGAATTCGGCGTGCGCACGCGAAACCATCGGCCAGTCGTTGCCGGCGAACGAGAGCTGATCATCCGCCGCGTCGCGTCCGACCTTGACGGGGAAGTCTTGAAAGGTGCGCTCCGCGCCGTGGTGTTCGCCGCGCTCTTGAACGAGTGTGATCTTCATGGTGTGAGAAAGCTGCTCCGTCGTCCCGGTCGGGTGCGGGCGGGCGACTACTTCCCACCTCCTCGAACCGGGACGCAACACTTACTGTAGACGAGACGCGGCGACCAACGAGCGCATCGACACATTCGTCGAACATGCGGCTGACTCTTGCTTGCCGCTCTCTTCCGGTGCTAGGCTCAGACCGCTCGCCTAAACTCTCATGTCCGGGATCATCAGATGAGAATTTGTCCACAGTGCAAAAAAGACTTCGGTGAACAGGATTTTCGCATCTGCCCGATCGACGGCGCGACGCTGGCGGAGACGACCTCCGCGCCGCCCGCCGACCCGATGATCGGTCGTGTGCTCGACAAGCGTTTCCGCATCATCGGGGCCATCGGGCATGGAGGCATGGGCGCGGTCTACAAGGCCGTTCACACGCAGATGGATCGCGTCTGCGCCGTCAAACTGCTGACGCCCGTCGCCACCGATTGGGACTCCGCCGTCGGGCGCTTCCGGCGCGAGGCTAAGTTGACGAGCCGTATCGACAGCCCGAATGCGGTCACCATATTCGATTTTGGCGAGGCCGAGCCGGGGCTGCTCTACATCGCGATGGAGTATATCGAGGGCGAGTCGCTGGCGGAGTTGTTGACGCGCGAGCATACGCTCGCCATCGAGCGCGTCGTCCGCATCACCAATCAGATCGCGGGCGCGCTCGCATCGGCTCACGCGCTCGGCATCGTCCACCGCGACCTCAAACCGGCCAACATTATGATCGTCCGCAAAGGCGGCGAGCACGAGACGGTCAAGGTGCTCGACTTCGGCATCGCCAAGAGCATCGCCGACGGCTATGACGACCACCTGACGCAGACCGGCTATCTGCTGGGCACGCCCACCTATATGTCGCCGGAACAGGTGCTCGGCGAGAGCGTGGATTCGCGGACTGACGTGTACAGTCTGGCGCTCATCGTCTACCAGATGCTGTGCGGACAGATACCGTTCGAGGGCGACAGCCTGCGCGCGTTGATGATGAACCGCGTCCACGGCGAGCCGAAGCCGCTGCGAGACGTGGCTCCCGCAATCACGGAAGCGGTCGAGCAGGTCGTGCTGCGTGGGTTGGCACGCGAATTGGGGGCACGTATCGCTGATGTGCAGTCCTTCGCGGGACGGCTCGCGGCTGCCGCCGCCGGCCAAGATTATCTACCCGAAGCCGATCCGTTCGTCACGCTCATCGAGCGCACGGGCGGTAACAGCGCACCTCCGAATTCGTTTGATACAAAGAGCCAGACGCCCCCCTTGACAGTGGCGGGCGACACGCCGTCCCCGCCGCCGTCCGGGTCGACTTTCTCACCCCCGCTAGTTAAACCCAAAACCGAAGAGAGTGCGACGATCCTCGCGCCGCAAATCCCCTACGCGCCCGAGACGATCAACGCGGCTTCGTGGCACGGCGCGGCTCCACCGGAGGCGAAACGAAGTTCAAAGATGGCGCCGCTCATCGTGGGCGGGGCGCTGTTGGTCTTGGTCGTCGTGGGAGTGCTGGGAGCCGGCGGCGTCTATCTCTATCTGCGTGCAAACCGCACCCAGCCCGAAGCAACCGACGCGACCGCGCAACCCGGTTCGCAAACCTCTCAACCGGGGACGAAAACGAACGCGGGGACGACTTCCGCCGACGGTGCGCAGCCTGCTGACGAATACTATCGAGCGGGAAAGTCGCACCAGGAGCAGGCGGCTTCGCTGACCGCCGCAGGTTCCGACCGGGCAGCCGCGAGCAAGAACGAAGAGGCCGTTGTTGAGTATCGCAAGGCGCTCGCCAGCAGGTCCGACTTTCCGCAAGCGCACGAAAATTTGGGTGTCGCGCTCTACGACCTCGGTCGATACGCGGAGGCAATCGCCGAGTACGAGATAGCAATCAGTCAGTACCGGCAGCCTTCAGCACAGGTCTTCACCAACCACGGCATGGCCTTGTTCGCCGGCAAGCGCCACCCGGAAGCGGCTGACGCCTTCGCCCGCGCGCTCGCGTTGCGACCGGATGACGCCGAACTAAATTACTATCGCGGCTTCGCCCTCCACCATGCGGGTGACAGCGCGGGCGCACGCGCCGCCTTTGACAGCTATCTGCGGGCTGAGCCTCAAGGCGTTTATGCAAAAGACGTGAGGGAAATCGTCGCGGGGCGAGCCACGCCGAGTCTTAAATTGGGCGGACGTTAAGACGCCTGACCGCCGCGTTGAAATTAGTCCGGAGCCGCACGCTTTAGTTAAAACGCGGGGGGCGCATCTGGAGAACGATTTTGGCGAGGGCGACGGGCGAATCCGGCGATGTGCCGGAGGGTCGCGGGTTCGCGGGTCGCGGGTTGTTGCCCGGACGCGTCACGCGACGCGGCGGCGCCTTACTGAGCAGAGGTCGCTTGGGTCGCGCCTGCTCCGCCACTGCCTCCACTTCGATCCGGTTCTCCGCGTAAGCGATGACCGGCGTTTTGAATCCCTTCCCTGCGATGGTAAAGCTTTGCTGGTTGAGCCACTCGTAGAATTCTAAATCATCCATCGAAGTTTCGACCATCACCCGCGAAGAGACCTCCGACATCCCGGTGCCGAGACGCGCGGTCGCGCCGGTCTGCTTGAGTCGCCCCAGCAACGCCTGCACCAAATCGCTACCGGCGAAATTGATGACCAGAGTTTTCTCCTGTTGGAGTTGCGGAGTGTCGTAAATGACATCGCTGTCCGAGTAGACCGACTCGTAGAGTTGACCGATGGCGACGTTTGCGATGACGGGCGCCACCGAGTCGAGCGCGCGGTCAAAGGCGAGACGTGGAGACGCGCCGCTGCCGCGTTCGCTGACCACCGATTCGCCGAGGATGACCGCGCCGTTAGGCCGCAGGATGGTGTGGATAAAGGTCGCGTCGGCGATGTAGCCACCTTGACTAAAGGACTGCACCTCGGCCTCCGTATCAATATAGATGAGATAGTCCGCCCCGTATTGGACGGCGGTGCGGATCAGCGCCTGTCGCTCGACCGAGGTCGGCGTGACGGTGCCCTTGATGCGAAAGCTGACGGATTCGCTCGCGCTCTCGAAGGCGACGGGACGCAGCCCCGCCTCTTTAATCTTATTGTAGATCAGCGCCCGCAACGTCTTCGCCGCCTGCGGGTTTTCAAAACGCGATGACGGCAAGACCATCACACGGGGCGGCTGCTTGCCAAAGCTCAACACTTTGTTGCGCACCAACGCCGTGACCATCTCGGCGAAATCAAACTCGCCCTCAACCGTCACGGTGACCTGTGACTCGTCATCGTTCAGCCGCTCGCTGACGACTTTGAATGAGGTCAGATAGTCGTCGGGCGGGTCGAGCGCCACGTCGATGTCTTCGGTAAGGTTGTTGATGATGTCGGGGGAGAACTTGGCCGCGAGGAAATCTTGCAGCAGCCGTTTACGTGCGCGACTGCTTGCCACGGTCGAGGAGGCGCGCCGCGTGGTGCGGTCATAAGGGAAGGTGTAGCGCTTGCGGAGCGAGTCGGCGTGCACGGTGGTCGCGCCGGAGAAGGCGATGAGAGCCAGCGCGGTCAGCGTTAGGCCGAGGGCGCCGAGACTGCGCAACAAGCGAGACGATGCGACAAGGGGATTTTTTTTTGTCATGGCGAAACCACTTTGGATGCAAACGGCAACGAATCACGCGGCGCGATTGGAAGCGCGGTCGCGGGGGTTGGATGGTCGAGCGTTGACGCCGGGCTACTTGATTCTCTTCGCCGACTGGTGTTTCTTGATCCGCTCGATCTTGGCTTGCGGGTCGGCGGCCCCGCTCTCGTCAAAGGTCGTGACCACAGTCGCCCAGGACAACTGCTGTTCAACTTCGGAGATTCGCAGCAGCGCGTGCTTGATGGTGATATACCCGCGCGGCGTGCCGTCCGCTCCGAGGATGGGTTCGTCTTGTGAGAAGACCTCGAATTCCTGTCCGACCTTAACCGAGTCGCCGCCGAGATCGAGCGCGATGCGCCCTCCGCGCACCAACAACACCAGCGTTTCGGTCGGCACCGCACTGCCTAACTCGTTGACGAACTGGGTGGCGATCACTTCCATCGCCTTGCGATACGCATCGCGGATCGAGTCCTGGTCGGTTTGAGCCGCGCCGCCAAACTGAGCTTTTCCGCCCTTCTGCTCAAACGACTTGGAAATCCGCATGATGCCCGTTTCGGCATCAATCATCTGAAGTTGCACCCGGCTTTTGACCTCCGAGCCGAGATCGATAAAGCCCCCGCCTTTCTTCTTGATCGTTACGTCGACCGCGTTGCCGATGATGATGTAGCGCGCGGAGAGGAGTTTGCCGACGGCGGTCGCCTGCTGCGGGTCAACGAGCTGCGAGTTGTTAAAGCCCTGCTCCTTGAGCAGTTGGTCGCGCTGTGCGCCGGCGATAACTTCGTAGCGCCCGCTCTGCGTCAGGGCGTCCTCCAGCGTTGAGGTGGTGATATTGGTCGTCCACGATGTGTTCGACGAGCCGGTGGCGAGCACGACGACACGTGGCTTGCCGCCTTTGGCGGGAGCCGCGGCGGGGGCCGCGCCACCGCGCCGTTGCGCCGCCGCGCCGACGATGAGAGTGAGTGTGACTATCGCGGTTGAGACGAGCAGAGCAAGGGTTCTGGTTCGGTGATTCATGCTTCCTCCAAACTTGGTGCCAGTTGGATTGCCGATTTGCGAGGTTGTAAATTGGGCTTGGCGGAATAATTGAAATTCAGAGATAAGGTTTGTCCAGCCATTTTCGCCACGAGAATATAGCCAACAAGGGGCGTAAGTGTCAACGATTTGTGTAATCAATCGATGGTGAGGCGACGGTGAAACTCCCGCACACTCAGCCGCGTGTGAGCGTCGTCATTCCGGCTCATAACCGGTCTCACCTGCTGCCACCCATTTTCATTCGTGGTGGTGATGCCTCGAATCATCGAGGCTCACGTTAATCTACACTCGCCTTTGAGAAAGCCGCCTCGCCTTTGTCGGCTTATCAGATACAACACGCCTGCGGCTTCGTGTAGGTCGCTGAAACCGTCACGCTCAATTCGCAGAATCTCGATGTTGAAGTCTAAGTTTCAACGGCTAAACGTGCGCGGCGGAACCCTCTCGCCACAGGCTTCGACGCCCCGCCCCGATCTACTTAGAGAGGCGTTTTCGCCGCCGGACATCCATCTATTTTCCAAATATTGCGCGGCTGAGGATATGAGCGACAGCAAGTCAGTAGTACCGAAACCGCATGCGTCGGACACCCATAAGCCGTCACCCACACCCTGCTTGACACTTACCAATTGAAGTCGCAGAATGCCCTCATCGACGCCACGGTCGAAAAGATTGAAGGCAAAGACTGCAAGTTCAAATCACATTCGCCTATGCGCACGCCCTTGTTGGGGGGGGGGTTGAGTCGCTCATCTACCATTGCGTCATCGCTTGCTTGGATTCCTGTACAACCCCGTCACCGCTTCGGATGAAACCGGAGAGGCGCGGCATTTCGAGGAAGTCCCCCTTCAAATACATCAACGGAACCGATTGGGGAAATCACGACCATGACTACACGGTGACGCTAGAATACGGCGAGAACCACGATGCCGTCGATCCCCTGACATCAACCGCGTCGAGCGCAACTCAGCCGATCAAGCTCACCTCTGCACCTTCCTCCAACCGACTGTGCGCCGCTTCGATGGCGGCGCCTTGACGAGCGAGCACCATCTCATCGAAGATTTCGTGGCTGACTGGATTGAAGGCGTAGACGTGCGCATTCATTTTCTTGCAGAAGTTGCGTCGACAAGCAACTCTGACGCAATACCAACGCAGACGGCGAAGCTCGAATCAGTTCGGGAAAGCAGAATGTCAAAGAGCTCAAAAGTCGTCCTCGTCGTACTGGGCGGATTTCTGTGCGTCACCTTTTTGCACGTCTGGCTCAATATTGGATTTGATAAGGTCCGGTTCCGACATGCCCAAAACGACACGGCTTCGATGCGTGTCGGGTATCTGCCCGTCACGTGACACCTCATGTGCCCCGTCACCGACTGGCTGAAGAAAAACTCCGGCGGAGACGGGATCTATGAGCCCGTGCGGTTCAACGGATGGCCTGAAATCAAAGAGGCGCATGTTTCCGGATATCTTCCGGCAACTTTTCTCCTCGCGCCGATGGCGATGGCGCTGCGTCAACAGGGCGCACCCATCAAAATCGTCTATCTCGGACACCGCGACGGCACGGCCATCATGGTGCATAAGGATTCCAACATCGGGAATTTCCACGACCTGAGAGGCAAGACCATCGCGATTCCCAATCGTTTCTCGAACCAATTTCTGATGGTCTACAGAGGGTTGCGCGACCGTGGGATTTCGATCAGCGAAGTGAAGATCGTGGAGATGCCGCCGCCTGATATGCCCGCCGCGCTCTATACCAAGTCGGTCGATGCGATTAGCTCCGGCGAGCCGTGGATGGCGAAAAGCGAGATGGAAGGCTACGGACGCGTGCTCTATCAAGCCAAAGACATCTGGCCGAACTTCATCTCGTGCGTGTTGGTCGTCAACGAACAGGTCATCAACGACCACCCCGAATGGGTGCGAAGCATGGTGGATGGCATCGCCAGCAGCGGCAAGTGGGTTGAGCAGGGCATCGATCATCGGATGCAAGTCGCCGATGCGGTCGCCAACACTTACTTCAACCAGGATCCGAAGCTGCTCAGATTTGTTCTCAGCCAACCGCCCGACCGCGTCACTTATGCAAACCTGCGGCTCGCCAGAAAAGACTTTGAACTGATCGAGCAACTGGCGCTGGAAGCCGGTATCCTTAAGGGGCCAGTCAAATTTGATGACTATACCGACACGAGGTTCTCAGACCAGACGGCGGAAGCGCATTCCTTTGACGGGAGGGGCGGGAAATGAGGGTTCGCTTTGAAACCATCGTTTTGCCGATGGGGGTGGCCGCGTTGTTCATCATCCTCTGGCACGTCGGTGTGAGTTTATCGGGCAGCAAGATTTTCCCCAAGCCGTACCAGATCGCCACCGGCATGTTTGAGCTTTTCCAAAAGGGGTTGCTCGTCAAATACATGGTGGCCTCATTGTTTCGGGTGTCGGCGGGATTTCTGCTGGCGCTCTTGGTCGGCGTTCCGTTTGGGCTGTTATTGGGATGGTTCGCGCGCGCCTTCCGCGCATTCAATCCGGCGATTCAGGTGCTGCGCCCGATTTCGCCCATCGCGTGGATTCCGATTTCCATCCTCTGGTTTGGCGTCAGTGATTTGGCTCCTATCTTTCTCATCTTTCTCGCCAGCCTGTTTCCCATCACGACGGCGACGATGGCCGCCGTTCAGAACATTCAACTCGTCCATCTGCGCGCCGCCAAAAACTTCGGGTTGAAAGGACTACCCTTGTTCAGACAAGTCGTCTTTCCCGCCGCGCTGCCGCAAATCATCACCGGGATACGTATCGCTCTGGGAGTCGCGTGGCTGGTCGTTGTGGCGGCGGAGATGATCGCCGTCAATTCCGGTTTGGGTTATCTCATCATCGACGCCCGCAACGCCGGGATGCGCTACGATCTCGTCGTCTCCGGCATGATTCTCATTGGCCTGATCGGATTGGTGCTCGATTCTCTGGTCAAACGCTTAGAAAAATTGGATGAAGTTCGCTGGGGCTTCAATCACTAAACGTCCGCCCCCGCTCGATGACCAACTCTGCACGCGCCACCTCATCTTTCGCAATTCACCTGTTGGCTTACCACACCGGCGACGCCGGACTTTCTTTCTGCCCAAGTGTCAGAGGACAACCCGGCGTATCTTCGCCAGTCGCGTAAATTTATGAACGACATCAAGCGCCCGTCCCCGAAGATTGCGGTCGAGGATTTGTGGTTAAACTACACCGCGACCCACCGAACCACCGGCGACGCCGGAGCTCACGATACACGCGGCACGTTGGTACTTGAAAACGTCAACCTCGAAGTGGAAGCGGGACAGTTCGTCTGTATTGTCGGACCGTCCGGCTGCGGCAAGTCAACTCTGCTCAACAGCATCGGCGGTTTTCTAAAACCGACACGCGGCAGAGTCCTAATCGATAACGTCGCTGTCACCGAACCCGATCCGCAGCGGATCTTTATCTTTCAGGACAACGGAGTCTTTCCGTGGCTCACGGTCGAGCAAAACATCGGCTTCGGACTATTTGCCAAACAGCCCGCCGAGCGCGGGCGCATCGTCGCCCACTACGTCGAGATGGTTGGCCTCAAGGGTTTTGAAAAGTCGTACCCGCGCGAAATTTCCGGGGGCATGAAACAGCGCGTGGAAATCGCGCGTGCGCTGGCGGCCAACCCTGATGTGCTCTACATGGACGAGCCTTTCGGCGCGCTCGATTTTCTGACCCGTTTGAAGATGCGCGCGGAGTTGGTGCAAATCTGGCAGCGCGAGAAAAAGACCATCCTCTTCGTGACGCACGACGTAGAAGAATCGGTTCAATTGGCTGACCGCATCGTGGTGATGAGCGATCGTCCTGCCACCATCCGCACGGTCATCGACGTGAAACTGCCGCGCCCGCGCGATCTCGATGCGCCCGAGTATCTCGGACTGCGTGACGAGATTTTCGAGTTCATGGGACTCGACCACTCCGGCATCAGCGCGCCCGGCGGGTCGAACGAAGAGAGCGCCGCGCCATCTTTCACCGGGGCTGCGAGCGCCGCTTCGCTTCGCCCCATCAAGAAGCTTGATGCCGACGTGATTATTATCGGGGGCGGCCCCGCCGGTTCGGTGCTCGGAACTTATCTCGGTCGCGCCGGAATCGACCACCTCATCATCGACAAGGCGCATCATCCGCGCGCACATGTCGGCGAATCGCTCTCTTACTCGACGACCGCCATTCTCAAGGAGATCGATTTTCTTCCCGTCATGGAGCGAGAAAAGTTTCTCGTCAAACGCGGCGTCTCATGGACTTCATGTTCCGATGGAAGGCAGTTCGACATGGAATTCCAACGGCTTGGAGAAATCGATTACGCCTATCAAGTGGAGCGCGCCAAGTTCGACGACCTCTTGCTCAAACACGCGCGCGACTACGGCACGCGAGCCTTTTCCGGCGGGCAGGTCGAACGCGTGAATTTCGACCGGAGGGGTTTCGCCACCGGCGTCACCACGCGACTTGGCGAATCGAGGATCGCACTCAAATCACGACTCATCGTCGATGCCTCAGGTCGCCAGAGCGTACTGGGCAAACAATTCAAGCTGCTCAAGCCCGACCCTGATTTTACACAGTTAGCCGTCCATAGCTGGTTCGCCAATGTCGGCCCCGGAAGGAGCAAGACGGCCACCAACACTTGCATTCATCTGCTGCCGATCGAGCGTAGCTGGGCCTGGCAAATCCCGATCAACAACGAGATAACTTCCGTCGGAGTCGTGACGGATCGCGCGCACTTCGTCGAGTCAAGTGAGGAACCGGATCAATTCTTCTCGGATATGATCAAACTCAACCCGATTTTGTCGCAACGGATGGCAAGAGCTGACCGCACACATGAATATCGGATGGACGGCAACTACAGTTATGAGATGGAAAGCTTCGTCGGCCAAGGTTGGATGGTGGTTGGCGACGCCGCCTTCTGCGTTGATCCGATTTTCTCTTCCGGCATCAGCAATGCGATGTCTTCGGCCAGGCTGGCATCGGAGACCATCATCGGCGCGCTCGCCAACAACGACTTGAGCAAGGCCGCACTCCTCGATTACGAGCGAAAGATTCGGGCCGGGGCGGCGATCTCTCAAGAACTGGTGCGTCTCATTTACGACGAATCGCAGACCTTCCTGCAACTCATGGTGGAAGTCCCGCACCACGACCAGTTGCTCCGACTCTGTGAGGGCGAGGTGTTCGCCGAAAGGTCGGCAGAGGCGATGTCTAATCTGCGCGAGTTATTCAACACCGCGCGACTGGCCGCGCGTTGAGGTCTGCCGTTTGAACCGTTGGCGGCGGCCTGCTGCCCCGTGTTTCAACCACCTCAACCGACCATCGCCGCTTCGAGTAGAGGTTTCTTGATTGTAAATAGCCGTCCGATCTCTGCGTTCAGCCGAGAAAGGTCGCGGGGTTTGGATTTGGGGGTGAAAAGGCCGTCATCTTTCCAACGCGACGAATCGAGGCTGATGGCGCTCGTGTTGATCCAGGGATAATCTTTGAAGACCTCCCACTTGTCGGGCATGACATCCCGAACGGCCATGAAAAAAATCACGTGCGCCAGTTCCTCGATGCGTTCAACCGACTCGCGCAAGGTGTTCATGAACCGGCGGAAGTCGTCGCACTTGGGCGGCAGCGTGCGGATGTGCAAGTCTCTGAGCGTCGGCAAATCTTCGATGTAGTCGATGAACTCAAATGTGTAGTTCGACTCCTGACGGCCCCAGTCTTCAAAGAGTTTCATGATGCGTCCCTGCGTTACGACGATTGGCGAAATCAAGCCACTGACTATCGTGGCGAGTTTAGGGTCGAGATAAACCTCATGATAAAACTGCGGGTCGGTGGTGCCCCAGCCGATGTAATAGTCCCAGATGGTTTTTGCCGCCACCACCGGCCCGTTGCCGAGATACGGATAGGCGCGGTGGATGGTGTCGGTGAGCGCGTCGTTGAGCGTGAGAAAAAAGCGGTTGGCGTAGTCAAGATAACCGGGCGTCAGTTGGCCGGCGCGATCCAGCTCGATGAACCGTTGCGTGAATCCGTTAGCGAAACCGATCATGTTTGACCCGACCGAGTAGTACGGGTCGGCGAACGCGGCGGCCTCGCCGACACACGCCCAGCGGTCAATCGAGAACGCCTGTTGCGAGGTGTAGCTGTAATCCTTGAGCTTCATAAAATCGAGCAGCGGGTATTCGCGCACGGCGCGTCCGACGAGTGGTTCGTGCTCGTCGAGCCACGCGAGCGCCTTCTCGTAAGTGTTATAGGACGAGAACGGATGTAGTTCTTCGGTGGCGACGATGCCGATACTCGTGTTGTCCGGCGCGAGCGGAATCAGCCATACCCAATAGCCGTTGTTCATCAGGTGGTTGGTGGAATGCCAGCGGTCTTCGGTGACGCGCGCGTGCCACTTCGTTTCGCTCCCGGGCACGAAATCCCCTACGCGCAGCTTGCCTCTCACGCGAAGCCAGGCAGAATTGAACACGCCCGGGCTTTCCTTCCTGAGTCCCAATTTTTTTTGCAGGTAGCGGCGACGACCGAGAGCATCCACGACCCAACGCGCGCGCGCTTCGTACGATGTATCGCCATCGTGATAGGTGACGACATGCGGCTCGTCCTTTTTGAGGTCGATGCTTCGGACGGAGACGCCTTCCAACAATGTTACGCCCGCTTGCACAACCAACTCGCGCAGATGGTTTTCCAGCTTTCCACGATCTAACTGGTAAGACTTCGCCGGAAGAAATCGCTTGACGCCGTACTCCGGACGTTCCGCGAGTTCGTCGTTGCCTTTGGCGCCTTTGAAGAAGTAGCGCAGCCCGAGTTTTTCGAGATGCTGCGTCTCGAGATAGTCTTCGAGTTGCAGCACCTTCGCGTAATAGTGGGCGCCGGTTTCAATCGTCGATTCACCGACTTTGAAGGCGGCTTCCGGCAGTGGCCGCACGCTCTGCTCGATAACCAAAATGGACAACTCCATCCCGCTCAAGCTGAGTTGCCGCGCGAGGGCGAGACCGGCCAGCCCGCCGCCGCAAATAATCAGGTCGTATGATTCGCGGTTGTTCATGTCGCCTCCACGATTCCGGTATGCCCCGTGTCGCCTCGCGTCGGAGAGTCGGCGGCGCGAGCGCGCGACGGTGGCCCATCTCCGCCGAATTTGATGGCGAGTTCCCGCACGGTGGGATACGTATAGATGTCAACAAACTTGATGTCGAGATTGAGCTCGCCACGCACTCTGGTGACCATCTCCATCACTCTAAGCGAATTCGCGCCGATTAGAAAGAAATTGTCATTCGGTCTGAATTCGGGTTGCTTAAAGATGTCTGCGCAAAGTTTGACCAACGCGGTTTCGAGGGGCGTTTCGGGTGTCGCGTCCGCCGTCGTCTGGTGCTCGAAATCGTCCACGCATCGCAGGTAAGCGGTGTCGATCTTACCGTTCAAATTGAGCCGCAACTCCCGCTCCACCATGAGCACATCGGGAACCATGAAGTACGGCAGTGAGTTTTGCAAAAAGGCGGAGAGCTGGATGGCTTCCACCTGTTTCTGACAGCCGACGTAAACCGCCAGGTATTTATCGCCAGCACGGTCTTCTTTACAGAGCGCCGCAACTTGCTCGACGCCCGGATACTTGCGCAGGACGTTCTCAATTTCGTTCAGTTCGATGCGGAAGCCGCGCACCTTGACCTGAGAGTCCACCCGACCATGAAACTCAAGCATCCCGTCCGGCCTCCAGCACGCCCAATCGCCCGTCTTATAGAGCCGTTCCGCGTAGTGAACGGCAAAGGGGTTTGGAACGAAGCATTCCGCCGTCAGGGCGGGCTGGTTGATGTAGCAGCGTGCGAGTCCTCCGCCGCCGAGATACATTTCGCCGGGGACGCCGACCGGCGTCGGGCGCATGTATTCGTCGAGGATGAATACCTTGACGTTGGCAATCGGCGACCCGATAGGAACGGTCGCTTCGCCTTCGACAAGCTCGCAGGCGGTCGAACAGACGGCGTTCTCCGTCGGGCCGTATTCGTTGATAAATCTGACTCCGGGAAGATGGCTGTGATGCTCTGCGACCAGTTCCGGCGATGTCGCCTCGCCCGCGACGGTGACGGAGCGTAACCCGCATATTCCTTCAACCACCCCGCTCAACAACTTGTAGTAGCTGGCGGTCGCGAGCAGGCGCGTAACCCCGTGCGACTCGATCAGGTTGCGTACGTAGAGCGGATCCATGCGCAGTTCTTCGTCAGGGATAATTAGCCTTGCTCCCGCCGCGAGAAAGCAGAAGATGTCGACCACCGAACTGTCGAAGGAGAAGGACGGCATCTGCAAATTAGTATCCGAATCGCCGACGACATAGTAGTCGTTGCGCCAGAGTACGGTGTTGACGATCGCGGCGTGTTCGACGGCGACGCCTTTCGGCCTGCCGCTCGAGCCGGAGGTGTAGATGACATAGGCGAGGTTTCCGGCGTCGACCCTTATCGCAGGGTTCGTGATGGGCGTAGTCAAACTTTCAAGCTCGACATCGAGGATGAATAGTTCGCCCCCAAAGGTCGCGACGCTCGCCACCGTGTCGGAGTTCACCAGCAGCACTTTGATAGAGGCGTTGTCAATCATGTAGTCGATCATCTCCCACGGATGGTGCGGATTGATCGCAACGTATGCAGCTCCGGCTTTGATAATTCCCAGCAGCGCGACAATCATGTGCTCCGAACGCCCGGTCAGCACCCCGACCAGATCGCCGGTCTTGACGCCGAACGACTCCCTGAGGTACGCGGCCAACCGGTTAGCCTGCTCATTCAATTCGCGATAAGTAAGCGTGCGGTTTTCGTAAACTACGGCCACCGCGTCCGGCGACTTCGCCGCTTGATCTTCGACAAGGCGATGGAGCGTTGTTTCACGCGCGCGCGCGTTGGCGGTGCGATTGAAGTGGTCAAGAACCAACGACTCTTCCGCTTCGGGAAGGAAGTGGATGGCGCCGAGAGACTGCTCCGGGTCGCGCACCATCTCGCCGACGATAATCGCGTAGTGTTCCGCGAGTTGCCGGACGAACTCCGGCGGGCATCGCCCCGCGTCGTAGCAAAGAAGCGCCCGCTCCATACCTTTTGCACCGACGATTGACAGCAGCAGTTGCGGCTCGTGAATGAAGTCTGCGCCCGCGATGTCTGCGCCGGGAGCATGGCCGACACAAAACAGGTGGCGGGCTTCATGAGTTTCGATTCCGAGCGATGACATTATGTCTGCGAATGAAACGGCGCGGTGTTTGTGTGCATCTTCGATTTCGTCTTTAATCTTTTGCAGGTAGTGATGAACAGCCCAGTCAGCGTTGAACGGGCAGCGCAGGAACAGCGGGCCGGGTTGCGCAATCAATATCTCTTCGGCAGCGGTGTGACGACACAGGAGCAACGCGAACCCCGCCAGGTACAAAACTGACCGCGCATCTTCAACCGGACAAAGTTTGCCGATGCCTGCGCGCACGTTCCGGGGGAGCACAACCTCGACGCGCTCGACGCCAGTTCCCCGTGCGCGCAGCCACGGCGGAAACAATTTGAAGCCGCGCTGGAACGGCATGAGCTTCTCGCGCCAGTAATCAGCTTTGCCGCCGTGCGGGCTTGTTTCGATTGGGGCATTCATAATGTGTTTAAGTTCAGATAATGATTCAGCCTCTCGGCGATCGCCGAAACGTGCGGCTCTAAAAGCATACTCAAGTGATTGCCCGTGACGTTGACAACCTCCATCCGTCCATCGGAAAAACGATCCCAGCCCCATGCCGGCTCACGCAATAGTTCGGCGAGTTGCCCGGTGGGCGACGTATCTTCGGGATGAGATTCGCCAGCTTTGAAGAGCACGATGGGAACCGGGTGCGTTTGCTCGGTTGGCTGGTAGTCGAGGCGGAAACTCGTCTGGTAAACGCGCAGGTAGCCGCGCAGGTGGTCTCGGTTGATTCCATCAAATTCCCCTCGGCTGGTTGCGACACGTTCCACAATGAACGTTATCTGCGACTCGGCATCGAGGCGTGCCAGTTCGTCGTATGTGATTCCCAAACGGACATCGAGAAATGTCTCAATCTCTTCGATGATCGCGGCCAGCCAGCGCGCATCGTCCCAGTCTTCGCGAAAAGAGCTTCGCGCAAACACCGGGGCGGGCGTATCCAGAATCGCGAGCAGGGCAACATCGAGGCCGAGCCGCCGCAACTGTTGGCTCATCTCAAGCGCGACTTTGCCGCCGAAGGAATGTCCCACCAAATAAAACGGCCCCGCGACATTGACTTGCCTGATCGCTGCAACATTATGCGCGGCGATCTCCGCGATGCTTTCGAGTGGCGGACGATGGCCGTCAAGTCCGACGGCTTGCAGGCCGAAAACCTGATGCGTGTTGTCGAGCAACTGTGCCAGCGGTTGATAACAGACGACGTTGCCGCCCGCGCCCGGAATCAGAAAGAGGGAGGGCGCGCCGCCGCCGCCATCATCACCACCCCCGCCGCTGCCGCCGTCTCGCATCGTGACCAGCGTCTCCCATGACAGCGCAAAGGATCGCTCGCGCAAAGCGGCGGCCAACTGTTCAATCGTCGGATGACGGAACAACTGTGCGATAGACAGCCGCGCCCCGAATTCCTGCTCGACTTTTGTCATCAAGCTCAACGCCAGCAGCGAATGCCCGCCGATATCAAAGAAGTTGTCTGTGACCGAGATGTGACGGCGCGAAAGCGTCTGTCGCCAAAGCCCGGCCAGCCTCTCTTCGACTTCGTTTCGCGGCTCGACATGACGCGCGCCCAACGCTTCGGACTCGTGGCCGGCGGCGGGCAGCGCCGCGCGGTCGATCTTGCCGTGACGGTTGAGCGGGAGTTGCTCGATTGCGACGAAACTGTTTGGAATCATGTGCGCGGGCAATTCTTGCGACAGGTGACGACGCAGTTCGTCGAAACCCGGAAGACCTCCCCGCGCGGCGACGAGATAAGCCACGAGCCGCCCGCCACTTTCATCACCGTTGCGGAGCACAACAGCCGCGTAACTAATGCCGGGATGTCGCCGCAGCGCATCTTCAATCTCGACGGGTTCGACGCGGTAACCGCGTATCTTCAACTGCGCATCGACCCGTCCGAGAAACTCAAGCTGGCCGTCATGCCGAAAACGTCCGAAGTCGCCCGTGCGATAGAGTCGCGCCCCCGGCTCGGCGCCGAACGAATCTGGAATAAACCGGGAGGCCGTCAGCGCCGGGTTGTTGCGATACCCGCGCGCCAACCCCGCGCCGCCGATGAACAACTCACCGGCGACGCCGGGCGGCACGCGACGGTGCGCGTTGTCGAGCACGTACACGCGCGTGTTGCTTATCGGGCGACCGATGTGCGGTGCGGCAGCGGCAGTTGAAACTCTTGCGATAGTGGCATCAACGGTCGCCTCGGTCGGGCCATAGAGATTGAAGAAGGCCACCCGAGACGAGGAGGCCAATGTCTTCCACCTGACGCTTGAAATCGATTCGCCGCCGATGAGAAAAAGTCGCGCCGCCGTCGGTTCGCCGTCGAGCAGTCCACCGGCCATTAGCATCTCAAGCTGCGAAGGCGTGCAATCGAGCACGTCCAGACGGGTGCGGCGTGCCAGCGCGAGCAGCGCCGGAGCATCGAGCCGCACCTCTTCAGGAATCACGATTAGCGTATGGCCGTTCAGTAACTGGATGATCTGCTTGACGGAAGTGTCGAAGGAGAGCGGGCCGTTTAACCCGACCCGCAGTCCCGGCGCCGCGTTTCCTGCATACACCGTCCGGTTCAACCCGGCGAGCAGATTCAACACCGAACGATGCTGCACCACGATGCCCTTGGGGCGCCCCGTCGTGCCCGACGTGTAAATGATATAGGCCGCATTCCCCGCGCTCGTGGTGCCGGGCGGTTTCGATTTTGGATACGACTCGAAGTCCGCGCGTGCGCTGTCCAGACAAACCGTTTCGATGCTGTCGAAGGCTGCGCTCGGCGCGACACGGCTATGCGTCAGCAGCAGGCGCGCACCGGAATCGCGCACCATGTGAGCCAGACGCGGCGCCGGGTACGCGGGGTCGAGCGGGACGTAAGCTCCGCCCGCCTTCAACACGGCGAACAACGCCACAATCATCTCCGGCGAACGCTCGAAGCAGAGCGCCACCGGAACTTCCGCCCCGATGCCTCTCGCCCTCAGATAATTGGACAGTTGGTTTGCCCGCTCGTTCAACTGACCAAAACTGACCTGCTGCTCGCCGCAGATGAGAGCCGTTGCCGCCGGGGCAAGCTCTGCCTGCTCCTCGAACAGCGTGTGAATGCAGGCGTCGTCAGAATAATCGGCGGACGTTTGATTCCATGTCTCCAACAACTGGTGTTCGTCGGGGCTGAGGGTCGGCACGCTGCTGATGAGCCGCTCCGGGTCGACCGCGAACGCCTCCAGAATCGTTTGCAGGTGATTGAGAATTTGCCGGATGCTCTCCGGCTCGAAGCGACGTGTATCATAAGTCGCCCGCAAGAGCGTCGGCGAGTCAGGAACGACGGCAAGCGACAAAGCATAGTTGGTCTGCTCGAACGCTTGCACTTCGCCGAGGGCGAGCGCGCTGTGCGGCTCGGCCAGAGACTGCTCAACCGGATAGTTTTCAAAAACGAAGATGCTATCGAACAAAGGCGTTCCGCCACGAACTTCGCTCCAACCGTGAACGTCCACCAGCGAACTGTGGGAATACTGTTCCATCTCCGCTTGCTGCGACTGAATGCCCGCCAGCCACCCGGCGAAAGCTTGGTCTTCATCAACATACATGCGCGCGGGCAGCGTGTTGATGAAAAGCCCCACCATTGATTCGATATCTTCGAGCAGCGCCGGACGCCCCGAAACCGTGACGCCGCAAACTACGTCGTGGCTGTTGCAGTAGCGGCTGAGGAGCAGCGCCCACGCGCCGCGCATGAGCGTGTTCAGCGTCAGCCGCCGACGCTGCACTTGCGCTTTGAGCGTGGCCGTGAGGTCTTCAGAGAGATACAACCCCTGCTTCGCGAACTGCTCTTTTGTGGCCGGGTCGGGAGTGTGGTCAAACGGCAACGACAACGGCCCGGCAAAGCCCTTCAGTTCACGCCGCCAGTAGTTCTCGGCCCGCGCGCTATCCTGTTTCTGCAACCATGCGATGAAGTTGCGGTAGGCCGGCGGTGTGCGCGGTGCGCGGTGTTTCTCGCCCCGCGCCGCCGCTTCGTAATCGTCGCAAACCTCGCGCAGGATGATCGCAACGCTCCACCCATCCAACAGCATGTGGTGGTGACTCCAACAAAATCTGTAACCAGTTTCGCTTACCTGAATCAACGTGAAACGAGACAGCGGCGCGCGATTCAGGTCGAACCCGCGGGCGCGGTCTTGTTCGAGAAACTTTTCAAACCGGGCTTCGCGCTCTTTGGCGGGCACACGCCGCCAGTCCAACGTCTCCCACGGCAGTTCGGCATTACCGAACACCACCTGCACCGGATGACTCAATTCTTGCCAGTGGAATGCCGTGCGCAAAACCGGATGCCGGGTAACGGATTTCTGCCACGCAGCACGAAAAGCGGCTTCATCCAAAGCGCCGTCGATGCGACAACACAGTTGCTCAAAGTAAGTGGTCGAGCCTGTCTTGAACAGCGTGTGGAACAACATGCCGTGCTGCATCGGCGAGAGTCCATAGATGTCTTCGATGGCGTCTCGCGCCGCCGCCGGATCGCCCGCGACGATCCGGCACAGCAACCCATCGAGGTTTGACTGGTCGAGTCTTGAGTACGGCATATCGGATGGGGTCAGCCCGCGCGACGAAGGAAGGCAGCAATGCTCAATCAACTCGTGCAGGTTTTCGAGGAGTCGCGCCGCGAGTTGTTCGATGATTTCGCGTTCTTGGACCTTGTCTCCGTAAATCACGTCAACCCTAAGTTGCCCATCGGTTACGACGGCATTGATTTCGAGCAGGTGGCTTCGCCTCAGTTGCGGGTCATGTGAGGGGTCGAGATTTTCGGTGGCCGCCCGCCAGCCGGACTCACGCGGTAACATTGCGTCGGTCTGTCCCAGATAGTTGAACAGCACGTCCGCCGGCGGCATCGAATCGAGTTTTGACCTGATTTCCGCAGCGGTCGAAAGATACTTCAGGATGCCGTAATAAAAACCCTGACCGGGAACGCGCACCTGTTCTTTGACCGACTTCAATATATCGCCCGGCGAAACCACTCCGCGCGGGACGTTCAAAAGAACCGGGAAGATGGAGGTGAACCAACCGACCGTGCGCGACGTGTCCATGCCTTCGACAAACTCTTCGCGTCCATGTCCTTCCAAATCAACAAGCAGAAATTCTGCGTCTGTCCATTGCCGGAATGATAGCGCGAGCGCGGCCAGCAGCACTTCGTTGATGCGCGTGTTGTAAGCTTGCGGAACGACTTGGAGCAACTGTCGTGTCGCGGCAGCGCTCAACGCGACGGACACCGCACGGGCATCGCCCCACAAGTTCGACTCGCGGATGCCGGGAAGCGGTCGCACCTCGCGCGCATCCTGTTCAAGCCAGTAGGCAGCCGCCGTCAACACTTCTTCCTGCCGTGCAAACAGGCGCAACTGCGTCGCCCATTCCGTGAAAGATACAACTTCCGGCGCCAACACAGGTTGCAAGCCGTGCGCCAACCGCTCGTAAGCCGCGTAGAAATCTTCCAGCAGAATGCGCCACGAAACGCCGTCCACCACGAGGTGATGGACAACTACGAACAGGCGAGCCGGTTCGCTTTCGCCGAAGCGAAACAGCCGCATGTGCACGAGACGACCGCGCGCCGGGTCCATGTCGCGTTCCAACCCGGCGGCAATCGCTCTCATACGTGTCTCGCGCTCCGGCGGCAAAAAGGGCGACAAGTCCTCGAATGCAAAAATCTCCGCGCCAGCGACGGGCGCGAACTCTTGCGTCCATTCATCGCCGGAAAGCGAAAAGTGCAAGCTCAACGCCGGGTGTTGTGCGTAGACGTAACGGGCGGCCTCGGCCAGCGCTCGGGGCTGAATGTTTCCCGGAACCTCAACCAGCACAGACTGGTTATAATGCGCCGGAACTCCTCCATATTGCTCAATCAGCCAAAGCTGAACCGGCGACAGAGGCGCGATCAGTTCGCCAACTCGCTCGTCTCGGACAACCGTCTTTTCCGATGCCACAAGCGCCAGTTCCGCGACCGTCTGATTCTGGAAAAACTGTCTCGGGGTAATCCGCAAGCCCGCTTCGTTGGCGCGCGCCACCACCTGAATGCTGAGGATCGAATCGCCGCCCAGTCCGAAGAAGTTGTCGTGAACCCCGACGCTCTCCAGTCGCAGCACCTCGCGCCAGATGCCCGCCAGCAGAGTTTCGCGCGTGTTGCGCGGCATCATCAAGCCGGGCACAGGTTCAGCGTCCCCGGCGACGCGCGCGGGCAAAGCCTTCCGATTGACCTTGCCATTCGACAGCCGCGGCAGCACCGCGACCGGCACGAACAGCGTGGGCACCATGTATTCAGGTAGCTTCGTTTTCAGAAACCCAGTCAATTCAGCGACCGACGGCTCTCCGGCAAACACAACGTAGGCGGCCAGGCGGCGCAGACCACGATCTTCCCGGATCACGACGAGGCAATCACAGACCGACGGATGGGTGCCCAGGATGCTTTCGATCTCGCCCGGCTCGACACGGAAACCGCGAATTTTTATCTGGTTATCTGCGCGCCCGATAAACTCGATGGCACCGTCAGGGCGAAAGCGCGCGAGGTCGCCGCTGCGATAGAGGCGTCCGCCCGGCGTCTCATTAAAACAATCGGGGATGAATTTCTGAACCGTTAACGACGGCTCTGCGTGGTAGCCCCGGCCCACCGGCACGCCGCCGATAAAAAGTTCTCCGGCGACGCCGATGGGCACGGGTCGGAGATTCGCGTCGAGGATGTAAATCTGCGTGTTGGCGATTGGCCTACCGATGGGAATCGTCCGCGAAGCGCCCTGCTCACACTGCCAGAATGTCACATCCACAGCGGCTTCCGTCGGCCCGTAGAGATTATGCAACACGCAGTCGTGTGTCGCGTGGCGCTCGAAAAAAAGCTCCTGCACATCGACCGGCAACGCCTCGCCGCTACAGATGATCCGCCGTAGCGAAGTGCACCCGCGCGCCGCCGGCTCTTCGAGAAAAGCCCGCAGCATCGTGGGGACGAAATGAACCGTCGTGACCTTGTGTTGGTCGATCAGCCGGGCGAGATAGTCGCTCTCGCCGTGCCCGCCGGGTCTGGCAACGACCAGCCGCGCGCCCGTGATTAGCGGCAGGAAAAATTCCCAGACGGACACGTCGAAGCTGTACGGGGTTTTCTGAAGGATGCAATCTTGTGGATTGATTCCGTAAGCGTCGCGCATCCACAGCAGGCGGTTGCAGATGGCGCGGTGCTCGTTGAGTGCGCCTTTGGGTTGCCCGGTCGAACCCGACGTATAGATCATGTACGCGAGATTGCCGGGCCGCGCTCCGCCGTTCGGATTATCTCCATCCTCATCCTCAAAGCCCGCGCTCCCAACACCCATCGTGATGATGGGCACATCGCTCTGCGGGAGACGCG
This sequence comes from Pyrinomonadaceae bacterium, assembly GCA_041746175.1. Taxonomy (GTDB): domain Bacteria; phylum Acidobacteriota; class Blastocatellia; order Pyrinomonadales; family Pyrinomonadaceae; genus JBGTHJ01. Next base: position 52,863 of record JBGTHJ010000480.1, on the reverse strand, counting down.
CGACAAGATGTTCCTGTGACAGGAGCACGCCGGGTCGGGCGTTGTCGAGCATAAAACGTAGACGTTCAACGGGCTGTTCGGGGTCGAGTGGCACGTAGGCCGCGCCCGCCTTGAGAATCGCGAGCAGCCCCAACACCATCTCCGGCGACCGCTCTGACAGGACGCCGACCAGCACGTCCGGTCCTGCGCCGCAACGCTTTAGCCGGTGCGCCAGCCGGTTCGCGCGCCGGTTGAGTTCACGATAGGTCAGTTCGACATCTTCAAACACCAGCGCGGTGGCGCCGGGCGTGCGCTCAACCTGCTCCTCGACCAACTTGTGAAGGCAAGTATTCGGATAATTCGCCAGTTCGCCCGCGCATGTCTCAAGGAGGAGCGACTGTTCAGAAGGTGTCAGCAGCGGGAGACTCGCGACGGCGGTTGCGGGGTCGAGGGCGGCGGCGGCGAGCAGGGTTGTCAAGTGACTCGCGAGACGGTCGATTGTTTCTGCGTCGAAGAGGTCGCTGTTAAATTCAAACGTCGCACGAAGTTCCGTTCCTGATTCCTCAATGAACAGTGTGAGGTCGAACTTCGCCGTCGCAGCCTCGGCGGCGTCGAGCGGCGACAGTTTCAGGCCGGACACTTCGAGCGACGCGCGTGGCGTGTTCTGGTAAACGAACATCACCTGAAAGACTGGGCTGTGGCTGAGAACGCGCTCGATTTCAAGCGCATCCACGAGTTGTTCAAAAGGCACGTCCTGATGTGCGAAGCCGTCGAGCGCGGTTTTTCGCACGCCTTCGAGTAGTTCGCGGAACGAGGGTTGACCGCCGAGGTCGATGCGGAGCGCAAGGGTGTTGACGAAAAAACCGATCAACGGCTCGACTTCGGGAGTCGTGCGATTGGCGACGGGCGAACCGATGACCACATCCGTCAGCCCGACATAGCGCGAAAGCAACGCGGCGTAACCGGCGAGCAGCGTCATGAACAGGCTCGCGCTCGCCGACTGTGACAATGATTTGAGCTTGTCCGTAAGCGCCGTGTTGAGACGAAACTCGACAGCCCCGCCGCGATACGTTTGCACCGGTGGGCGCGGATGATCGGTGGGAAGTTCAAGCACCCTCGGGGCATTCGCCAGAGTCTCTTTCCAGTATGTAAGCTGTCGCCGCACGCCTTCGGTCTTCAGACGTTCGCGCTGCCAGACCGCAAAGTCAGCATATTGCACGGGCAACTCCGGCAGCGAAGGATGCGCCCCCTGCGCAAACGCTTCGTAGCAGGTGCCCAATTCTCGAATCAGGATGCTCATCGACCACGCATCCGAAATGATGTGATGCATCGTGACGGACAGGATGTGCGAAGTATCACCGAGGCGCAGCAGCGTAGCCCGCAGCAGCCCGTCGGTCGCCAGGTCGAATGGGCGCGCCGCCTCGTCTCCGGCACGGCGCGTCGCCTCGGCGGTGCGCTCCGTTTCGGGAAGCCCGCACAGGTCGATTAACGGGAGCGAAAACATGTCAAACGGCGCGATGCGCTGCACGGGCTTACCGCCTTCGTCGGGGAACGTGGTGCGCAGCGCTTCGTGCCGGCGGACGACTTCCGAGAATGCGGCCTTGAGCGCCGCGAGGTCGAGCGCGCCTTCCAGATGCAAACTGCTCGCGATGTTATAAGCCGGATTCGGACCTTCCAAACGTGCGAGGAACCAGAGACGCTGTTGCGCGAAGGACAGGGGCGGGTCGGACGTTCTTGGGACAGGCCGGATTGCCACATCGTCCGGCGGCGCAGACGATGCGCCATCTGCGATGGCGGACTCGATTCGCTTCGCCAGTTCGGAAATCGTCTGCGCCTCGAACACCTCATCGATGCTGATCGTCACCGGAAAGCTGTTCCACAGGCGCGATAGTACCTGCACCGCCACCAGCGAATCGCCGCCGAGTTCAAAGAATCTGCTCGCGACGCCGATTCGCTCAACGCTGAAAATCTCTTGCCAGATTCGCACCAACTCATGCTCGACATCGGTGCGCGGCGCAACATAAGCATCAGAGAGATTTTCGCCCGGCGGCGGCAGCGCCTTGCTGTCAACTTTCCCGTTCGCCGTCAGCGGTAGCTCGGCCAGCATGATGAACACGGCGGGAACCATGTAATCCGGCAGTCGTTCGGTGGCGTAGCGTCGCAGTTCGGCTGTTGAGAGGTCGCGCACGCCCGTTACGTAAGCCACCAGCCGCTTATCTTCGGGATGGTCTTCGCGCAGCAGAACGACCGCCTCGGAAACCTGCTCGTGCGCCGCGAGCACGGCTTCGATTTCACCCACTTCGACGCGGTAGCCGCGCACCTTCACCTGCCCGTCGCGGCGTCCGAAGCATTGCAACTCGCCGGACGGCAGCCAGCGCCCGATATCGCCGGTGCGATAAAGGCGTTCACCGACGCCGAACGGGTTTGGCATGAATTTTTTGGCCGTCGTCTCCTGACGGTTGTGATAGCCGCGCGCAAGACCCGCCCCGGCGACGCAAATCTCGCCCCTCACACCCACCGGGACGGGGCGTCCGGCGTCGTCGAGCACATAGACGCGCGTGTTGGCAATCGGTCGCCCGATGAGGATTGGCGCGCGGTCGTCTTCGATCTTTTTGACGATGCAACCGACGGTCGCCTCCGTCGGGCCGTATTCGTTATAAACCTCGATAGCGGGATTGATGTCGCGCAGGAGGCGAACTTGCTTGCCGGTCAGTTCCTCTCCGCCGACGATGATCTTGCGGACGCGCGTCTCGCTCACGTCGAAGTATGCGAGCAAACGGACGTGCGAGGGCGTCAGTTTCAAGGCGTCGATGCCGCTCTCAGGATGCAGGGCGTGCGTCAGGATAGCTTGAATGTCTTGACATTGGGGGTAGATGTGGAGCGTCTGCCCGCGCAGCAGCGCACAGAAAATGTTCGTGATGGTGAAATCGAATGAGAGCGAACTGTAAAGACCGAGATTCCAACATGCCCCGTCGTCGAAGTAATAGTTGACTGCCCACGCGACGTAATTGGCGAGACTGCGGTGCTCTATCTGGCAGCCTTTGGGCGCGCCCGTCGAACCCGATGTGTAGATGACATAAGCCAGATTCGACGCTTCGGCGCGTTCTTCCGGGTTCTTTGTCTCATCCGGCAGACCGGCTGATTCCACATCGAGGGCGAACACTTGACCGGGGAAATCAGCGACTTTTAACAGAAACTCGCTCTGCGTCAGCAGCAAGCGCGCATTCGTGTCGCCGAGTATGAACTGCATCCTGTGAGCCGGGTATTCGGGGTCAACCGGCACAAAACCCGCCCCCGCCTTGAGCGCACCCAGAACGGCGATGATCATCAAATCGGAGCGTTCAAGCATGATGCCGACGAGGCTCTCGTGATTGATGCCGCACTGTTGGCGCAGATGGTACGCGAGGCGATTGACCTTTTCGTTTAACTCCCTGTAGTTCGTGGACGCGCCCTCGTAGGTCAGCGCGGTCGCCTCCGGCACGCGCGCGACCTGTTCTTCAAACATGCTGACCACCGTCGCCGGGCGAGGCGCGGCCACGTCCGTGCGGTTGAAAGCCGAAACGAGTTGATGGCGCTCTTCCGGCGTGAGCAAGGGCGCCTCGTCGATTCTCATTTCGAGCGATTCAAAATGGGCGACAAATCCAGCGAGGCATCCGGCGAAACTCGCGACCAGAAACGGCTCGACTCGTCGCGGGTTGTATTCAATCTCGATCTTGTCGTGGTCAAGCATCAGTTTGAAGCGCAGGTCGTCGGTGTCGCGTTGAAAAAGCGCAACGTGCACGCGCTCGTCCGCAAGGGCGATGTTGCTCAACCTGCCTGATTCGCCGGGTGCTCCTTCCCTCCTGAGAAACTCGTTCAGCGGAAAGTCGGGCGCGGAGTAACTACCTTCCACGACGCGCGCCGCCGCGCCGAGAAAATCCCTGACCGACACGCCCTGTTTCACGTCGATGATGAGCGGTATGTCCGTCGCGGCTTCGCGGTTTGTCGCATCGCGCAGCGGCGGCGTTCTGAACACCGTCGGCGTGCGTTGGAAGTACCTCTGTAGAAGCAGCGCGATGGCGGCAGCGGCGACGGTGAACTCTCCCAGTTCGTCGCCGCCGATGCGGTGCAGAGTCTCGATTGAGGCGGGCGCGAGCCGCACCGTTTCTGTTTGATAGCTGCCGGTTTCGTCGTCCGCCGCGTTGCCGACAAAACGATGTCCGCCGTTGACCCCGGACAGACGCTCGCGCCAGAACGCCCTCACGTCCTCGTATCTACGATCAGTTATCAGAAGGTCGTAATCTTCCACGAAAGCAAGTACCTGCGCCCGAATCAAACGGGGCGACTCGCGTCTAAGAGACAACTGCGAGCAGGGTGGATTGCCGATTCAACAACCGTCGGCGGCGCGTTGAAGGCCGCCGGTAATTCTTCGTTCTGTCCTGCTTCGCTTAGAGCCGGAGACTTACGCGGACAGGTTTCCGGTCGCGATGAACAATTTCCTTATCGAGACGGATATCATCAATTCTCACGCGGTCGTCGCGGGCGAAGGCACGCTGGATTTCCAGCAGTCGCTCGCGCATCGTATCGAGGGTCGCACGGCGGAACAGGTCACTGTTGTAAACGATGCTGACTTGCAAAATGCCGGTGTCGTTCTCCTGAAAAAGAAATGACAGGTCGTACTTCGAGCGTCCCGCGTCGGTCGAAACGTCTGTGAGCATGAGACCATCCAGCGACTCGTCGTGCGTTCTGAAACGCGGAACATAGTCGGCCTGCACGTCGAACAGGGGCGCGCCCTTCGACGACGTTCGCACCCGCCTCTCTTCGAGCAAAAGATCGAAGGGATAAGCTTGATGCCGGGTGGCCTCGCGCAACATCAGGCGGGTTGCCGCAATCACCTCACCGATGCTGTTGCGGCCTTCGACGCGGCAACGCAACACCACCGTGTTCAAGTAAGCGCCGACCTGATCTTCCAGCCGGTGATGCTCGCGCCCCGCGTTCTGTGAACCGATAGCGATGTCCGCCTCGCCGGTGTAGCGGTGAAGCAGGGCGAAAATTGAAGCCAGCACGATTCCGTGAAGAGAAGCGTTGTGTCTTAGCGCGAGGGCCGACAATTCGCGCGTGTGCGATTGTTCGAGTTGAAAGTCGATGCGACCGCCCGCGTAGGTCGGGTGTACGGGTCGCGGCAAATCTGCGGGCAGCGACAGGCGCGGTATTTCGCCCGCGAGCTTTCGCAACCAGTACTCGCGGTGCGCGTTCATCTCGCCCGACTTGAGCAGCGCGTTGTGCCATGCCGCATAATCTCTGTACTGGATCGTTAGCGGCGGCAACGGGTTCTCATGTCCTTCGCGGAACGCGGCGTAGAGCGTCGAGAGGTCGCCCACCAAAACCGCAATCGACCATGCATCGCCCGCAATGTGGTGGATCGTCAGCAACAGCAGATATTTCTCGTCTTCGAGTCGAACCAGCTTGGCGCGGAACAACGAGCCATTGACGAGATCGAATGGACGGGCGGCTTCCTCCGCCGCCAGAACGGGGACTTGCAAAGCGGCTTCGGCGTCGTCACGCCGGTCAAGTTCTTCAAGTTGAAAACCCGACTCCGCCGCGTTTCTAATCTTTTGTCTTAGTTCACCCTCGACGATTGCGTAGACCGTCCGCAAACTCTCGTGCCGTTCAACCACTGTATCGAGCGCACGTTTCAAAGCACGCCGGTCGAGGATGCCGTCGAGCAGAAACGCGCCCGCCATGTTGTGCGCGATTGATCCTTCCGCCGTCCGGCTCGCCAGCCAGATGCGCCGCTGCGTATGCGAAACCTCGTACCACGTCTGTTCGGCGATGGGTTTAATCTCTTCTCTGACGGATGCGCCCGGCAGCGTCACTTGTTCGAGATGTGCCGCCAGCGCGCGGATCGTGTCGAGCGATAACACATCCGCGAGATTCGCCTCGACGTTCAAATCACTGCGAATGCGACTCACCATCTGGATGGCGCGCAGACTGTGCCCGCCGAGTTCAAAGAATCCATCATCGATGCCGACGCGCTCGCGACCGAGCACCGCTTGCCAGATACCGACGAGCGATTCTTCAAACGGCGTCGTCGGGGGTGCGAAGTCCGTGCTTCGGGTTGCGCCGGGCAGGGGCAAGGCTTTTCGATCCACTTTGCCGTTCGGCGTCAGGGGCAGTTCGTCGAGAATGACAAACGCTTCGGGAATCATGTGGCCGGGCAGTTGCTCGCGAAGGGCATCGCGGACGGCGCGCTCGTCACGGACGGCGTGACCGCTGAGGGTGATGTAAGCGCACAGATATTTACCGCCTTCTTCTTCATGCGCGACCACAACGGCATCGCTGATGCCGTCGAGCGCGGCGAGGGCGGACTCGACCTCGCCCAACTCGATGCGATGCCCGCGAATCTTGACTTGAAAATCCTTGCGCCCGAAGAACAGGATGTTACCGTCGGGGGCATAGCAACCGATGTCGCCCGTGTGGTAGAGACGCACGCCGCGCGCCTGTTGAAAGGGGTCTTCCGCAAATACCGCCCGCGTCCGCTCTTCGTCGAATATGTAACCTCTTCCGACGCCGACGCCCGCCACGCAGATTTCTCCCTTGACCCCGACCGGACACAAATTCATATCCGCATCAACAATATAGACGCGCAGGTTCTGCACGGGTCGCCCGACGGGAATGCTCGCCAGTCGCGGCGGTCGCTCAATGACGTAATGTGTGATGGAATCGGAGGCTTCGGTCGGGCCGTAAGCGTTCATCATCCGCACGCCGGGAAAGAGCCTGAACCACCGACGGACGGAGACGGGCTTCAGCGTCTCGCCTATCAAAACCATCCAACGCAACTTCGAGAAAAGTTTTTCCGTGTCGCGATTCTCCAACTCGTCCAGCAAGGCCGTCAGATATGAAGGCACGAACTGCACGATGGCAACGCCGTCTTCGTCCAGTTGCGTCGCGAGTCTCGCGGGACGCAAAACGATTTCGTCGGAGTAGATGACCGTACGGCTTCCCGAAACCAGCGCCGCGAAAAACTGCCAGACCGAGATATCGAAACAGTGCGAGGCGGTCTGCGCGACCGTGCTTCCGGCGTCGATTTCAAGGTCGCGCACCATTCCCAGCACGTGATTCAACATCCCACGATGTTCCACCATCGCGCCTTTCGGTTTGCCGGTCGAACCCGACGTATAAATCACATAGGCCAGCGATTCCGGACGACACAGAGGCGCGCCGGCTGTTTCGTCTCCGCGATGTTCGAGACGGTCGAGGCAAACAACCGGAACATCCGGCGAGATCGCCGCCGCGAGTCCGGCGCGCAATGTGCCGGAGTCCGTGATGAGCATACGCGGGCGCGCGTCCGCCAAAATCGCCCCGATGCGCCCGGCGGGATATTTGGGTTCGAGCGGCACGTACGCCGCCCCGCATTTCCACACCGCGAGAATGCTCTCCAACATCTTCTCCGACCGTGTTAACACAATCGCGATGCGGTCGTCGGGGCGGACTTCGGCGACACTCAGAATGTGTCTGGCGAGCCGTCCGGAACGCTCGCTCAATTCGCGATAACTGTGTGCGACGTTTCCGCATTGCACCGCCGTGCGTTCGGGGTGACTGGCAACACGCTCTTCAAAAAGCTCGATCAACGTCCGGTCGAGAGGCGAAGGCGTCGCGGTTTCGTTCCACTCGCAGAGTAGTTGCTTGCGCTCGGCCTCTGTCAGCATCGTGACGGCGGAAAGCGTTTGATGCGGCGCGTCGAGATAGCTTTTGAGAATGGTTCGGTAGTGGCCGAGCAGACGTAAGATGGTCTGTTGGTCGAAGCGTTCCCGACTGTACATGACTTTGAGAGAGAGCCGCGGCCCCGGCGTCACCACAAGGGTCAAGGGATAATTGTTCGGCTCGAAGGCGCTGACTTCGCCGATGTGCAGCCCGCTCACGCTCTGTTTCAAAGTATCGCGTACGGGGTAGTTCTCAAAGATCAGAATGCTTTCAAACAGAGGCGTCCCGCCCGACACGTCGCTCCAACTCTGGATGTCGGCCAGAGAGCAATAAGCGTAAGCATCAATTTCCAGCAATCCGGTCTGGAGGTGCTTCAACCACGACATCAACAAAGTGTCGGGGTCGAGCGCAATTCTCACGGGAAGCGTGTTGATGAAGACGCCGACCATCTCATCCGCGCCCTCCAACGCTGCCGGACGACCCGAGAAAATCGTGCCGTAAACCACGTCGCGCCCGCCACCGTAGCGACTCAGCAAAAGCGCCCAGGCACCCTGCGCCAGCGTGTTGAGAGTTATCCCGTTCTCATGCGCCATCGCAAAGAGTCCGTCGCTCGTGGCGTCGCAAAGGCTCATCTCCTCTTCGGCATCCCCGGCGCTCAACGTGTTGTCGCCCGCCATCTCCGGGACGCCGAGCACGAGCGGCGTCGGCGTACGGAATCCCGCCAGCGTTCTCTTCCAAAAACGCTCCGCCTCGCCCGTGTTCTGCCGTTGCAGCCATTGCACCGCCGAACGGAACGAACGCGGCGGCGAGAGTTCCAATTGTTCGCCTGTCCGTAACGCAGCATAGACTTCCAGAACTTCGTTCAAAATCAGCGATGAACTCCAACCGTCAAGCAGCAGGTGGTGCTGTGTCCACTGCACGCGCCAACTCTCGACGCCCGTGCGGAAGAGGCTGAGACGCATCAGCGGCGACGTTTCCAGATTGAAACCGAGGCTGCGATCATCCTGCCGGTGCTTTTGCCAGACGTGCGCCTGATGGTCTGCGGAACTATCGCTCAAGTCTTCGTCATGCCACGGAAGGCGCACGCCGCGCCGGATCAACTGCACGGGCTTTTCCAAACCTTGCCAATGAAACGAGGCGCGCAAAATCGCGTGCCGGTCGAGCGTTAGCTGCCACGCGCGGCGGAAGAGTTCGGGGTCGAGCGTCCCATCGAGACGGCAGGTCAACTGGTTGAAGTAAGCTCCCGAATCGGGTTCGTAGAGACTGTGAAAAAGCATCCCCTGCTGCGTGGGAGTCAGTTCGTAAATGTCTTCGATGTCCTGAAAGCGCAGCGCGAGAGCGTCGAGAGAATCCTGCGACAACCGCGCGGCGGGGAAATCGGACGGCGTGAATCCGTCGGCGCGGGTGCCCGCGCAATGCGCGATAAGCGCTTCGAGATGCTCACGGTAACCCTCGGCCAATCCCCGCACCGTACTCTCGTTATGAAAATTGTGGCTGTAGCTCCACACGACGTGCAGTTGCCCGCCCGCGACGTAGGCGTTGACTTCCAGCAGGTGGTCGCGCATCTGTTGCGGGCTACGTCCCGACCCGCTCGACTCGGCGACCGGCATCCATTCGCGCCCGCCGGAAGAGACGCCCTGATCCGTCTGCCCGAGATAATTGAAGAGGACTTGCGCCCCCGGCATCGCGCTCAAGCGTCGCCGCACGGATTCATCCTCCGAGAGGTAGCGCAGCGCCCCGTAACTGATCCCGCGCGAGGGAATGCGCCGCAGACGCTCCTTCACCGACTTGATGGTGCGCCCGGGTTTTTCCGCTCCGCTTCCGTCGACTTCGAGCCGCACCGGGAACAGCGCCGTGAACCATCCCACACTACGCGACACATCAACATCGCCGATCAAATCTTCGCGCCCGTGGCCTTCCACATCCACCAGAATGTTCGGCGCGCCCGTCCGGTCGTTGAAGGCGAGCGCCAGCGCCGCCAGCAGCAGATCGTTGATCTGGGTGTTGTAGGCGCGGGCGGTGTCTTGCAGCAGAGCGCGCGTCACGGGCTTGCTCAAGCTAACGGTCAACTCACGCGCCGACGCAACCAGATTCGACTCCGCATCCGCCTGATAATCCAGCGGCACGCCACAATCGTCGCTGCTCGACTGCGCAAGCCAGAAATCCAAATCATTCAGCGCCACCTCCGACGCGGCATACCCGGCCAGCGCCTGCGCCCAGTCTTGATACGAGGTGGACTTTTCCGTCAGGACAACCCGCTCACCCCGCTCCAACTGCGTGTAGGCGTCGTGCACGTCCTCGATCAAAACCCGCCACGAAACCGCGTCAATCGCTAGATGATGGACGACGAACAGGAGTCGCGTAGGCGCAGCATCTCCGAACTTGAACAGTCCTACGCGGAAAAGCGGGCCGTCGGCGAGGTCGAGTCCCGCGTGGAGCGCGGTCGCCCTTTTTTCGAGCACATCCTGCCGCTCGGATACGACCAGACCGGACAAATCCTCGACGTGCAGCGGAACTTCGACGCCCGGCAACGCTATCTCTTGTCGCCACGCCTCGTCCAGAAAGCGAAAGCGGAGTCGTAACGCATCGTGGTGATCGACAATCGCCGCGAGGGCTTGCGCCAACCGCGAGGCGTCGAGGCGGAGCGGCGCTTCGAGCAGCAGCGACTGGTTGTACCACTCTTGCGCGGCCTTGTTCCGGGCGAAGAATCTCCGTTGAATCGGAGTGAGCGGAAGCGACCCGGTGACGGGACTCGGCGTGGTTGTCCGCGACTTGATGGGTTGCGCGACGCGCGACAGTTCGGCGATGGTCTGGCGCTCGAAGATTTGCGCGGGGGTCAGTCGCCAACCAGCCCGCGCGGCGCGCGAAACAATCTGCATACTGATGATTGAGTCGCCGCCGAGCGCGAAGAAATTATCGTTGATACCGGGGCGGTCGATCCCCAGCGACTCGCTCCAGATATGGCAGAGCGTTTCTTCCAGAGGCGTGCGCGGCCCCGCATAGTCGTGCTTGCGCGACTGCCCGTTCCGGTCGGGCGCGGGCAGCGCCTTGCGGTCGATTTTGCCGTTGGTGTTTAGCGGCAGGCGGTCGAGCAGCACGAATGCCGCCGGAATCATGTATTCCGGCACACGTTCCGAGAGCATCTGTGAAAGCCATTCGGCGGTCGCTCGCGCTCCTTCATCGAGTTGGACATAAGCGCAGAGATACGGGTCTCTGCCGTCGTCCTGACGATGAAGCACCACGGCATCCTGCACGGGCGGCAACTCCGTGAGGAGGCTTTCTATCTCGCCCGGTTCGATTCTGTGGCCGCGCACCTTGATCTGATAGTCCTTGCGCCCGGAGAGCAGCAGGTTTCCATCCAGCATGAAACAACCTTCGTCGCCCGTGCGATACATACGGACACCGGCTTCGCGGCGAAACGGGTCTTCAATGAAAGCAGTGCGCGTTCTCTCTTCGTCGTAGAGGTAGCCGCGCCCGACGCCGACGCCGGAGACGCACACCTCACCCTTGATGCCCACCGGGCAGAGGTTCATAAATTCATCGACGACGTAGATGTGAAAATTCCGGAGCGGCTTGCCGACGGGGATGCTCTGCATCGCTGGCGGACGTTCCATGCGGTAATGCGTGATGTCGTCGGAAGCCTCGGTCGGTCCGTAAGCGTTAATCACCGGAACGTCTACGAAGACACGAAACCAGCGGTCAATCAACGCGGGCTTGACCACTTCACCCGTCACTGCCAGATACTTCAGACGCGAAAACAGCCCGGCACCCGTCGCCACGCGCTCCAACAACGCGGACAGGTACGAAGGCACTACTTCGAGAACCGTCACCCCGTCCGTCTCGACGCGCCGGATAAACACGTCCGGGTTCAGGATCACGTCGTCGCGATAGATGTTCGTCCTGCCGCCCGCCAGAGGCGCGGCGAAAAATTGCCAGACGGAGATGTCGAAACAGTGCGACGCATTCTGTGCGACGACACTTTGCGCCCCAAGCTCGAAGTCTTCGATTTTGGCGAGCATGTGGTTCAACATTCCGACATGCTCGACCATCGCGCCCTTCGGTTTGCCGGTCGATCCGGAAGTGTAGAACACGTAAGCCAGATCGTCGTGTCGCACGACCCTGTTCAGGTTCGAGTGATTCTCACGCTCGCGTTCATCTTCAATCTCGTCGAGCAAAACAAACTGCGCCGCGTCTTCAAGGCCGTTCGGAATCAGACCAGTCGTCGTCAACACCAGTTTCGCGCGCGAATCACGGAGCACGGTGCGGATACGTTCTGCCGGATAGTCGGCATCCACCGGCACATAAGCCGCGCCGCACTTCCAGACGGCGAGAATGCTCTCCATCATTCGCGGCGAGCGTTTGAGCAGCACCGCGATGAGGTCGTCGGATTGGAGCGGGGCGCGTTTCAACAGACAGCGCGCGAGTTGGTTGGCGTGCGTGTTCAACTCGCCGAACGTCGTTCGCTCGCCCTCGAACTCGACGGCGACGCGCTCAGCCTGCGTGGTCGCAATCTTCTCGAAGCGATGGATAAACGTCTGTTCCCGGTCGAACTCTTTCCGGGTGTTGTTGAACCCGGTGAGGAGAAGCAGATTTTCCTCCTCTGTCAGAATGGGAAAGCTCGACAGGCGTCTGTGTGGATCGTCGACCCATCCTTCCAACAGCGTGCGGAGGTGCCCGATCATCCGCTTTACGCCGCCCGTGTCGAACAGGTTGCTCGCGTACAACAGTTCGAGTTCGAGGCGGTTGCCGGGCGTCACCTGCAAGGTCAGCGGAACGTCAGTTCGGTCGTAGATGATCGCGTCTTCGATCTCGAAGCCGTCAGCCGCGCGCTTCGACGAATGGTCGCGCGTGTAATTCATGACGATGATGTTGCTCTCGAACAGCGGCGTGCCGCGCGGCGCTTCGCTCCACTCGTGGATGTCGGGCAGCGCCGCGTGCTCGTGCGGGCTGCGCTCCGACTGCTGCGATTGGTTGTGCTTCAACCACGTGATAAGTTCGGCGTCAGCGTCAACCAAGACCCTTACGGGAAGCGTGTTGATGAAGACGCCCAGCATCTCTTCGACGCCTTCCAATTCCGGCGGACGCCCGGACACCGTGACGCCAAAAACGATGTCGGACTCTCCGCCGTAGCGAGACAGCAACAACGCCCATGCTCCCTGCACGAGCGTGTTGAGCGTGAGTTGATGTTGCGCGGCGAACCATCGTAGTTGGTCGGTGAAATGTTCCGAAAGCTCTTCCGCTACCGTCTCGTCGGCGACCGTCGTGGTGGGGCTTGCCGCCGAACCAGCGCGCCCCCACGGTAGCGTCGTCGGCACGCCAAATCCCGCCAGATAGCTCTTCCAGAACGCTTCGGCTGAGCTTCGGTCGCGTTGCTGTAGCCATAAGATGTAATCGCGAAACGGGCGCACGGCTTTCAATTTCGCGGCCTGGCCGCGCGCCTCTCCTGCATAAAGTTGAAACAACTCTTCGAGGACGATCGACAAACACCACCCATCCAGCAGCAAATGGTGATGACTCCAACTAAATAGATATTGACTATCCGACACTTGCACCAGACGGCAACGCATCAGCGGCGCCTGATCGAGGCGAAAGCCCGCCTTGCGGTCGCTCGCCAGATGCTCTTGCCAGCAGCGCGTTTGCTCGTCGTCATCCACACCGCGCCAGTCGGCGAACGACCACGGAAGCGCCGCTTCGCGTCGAACCACCTGCACCGGTTTGTCGAGTCCTTCCCAGTGAAACGAGGCGCGCAAAACAGCATGACGGGCGACCAGCGTCTGCCACGCCTGCTCCAACAATGCGGGATTCAATGCACCGCTGAGACGGCAGCTGAACTGGTTGAAATAGGCCGTCGAAGCCGGGGCAGACAAGGCATGCAAGAGCATCGCGCGCTGCATCGCGGATAGTTCGTAGATGTCTTCGATGCTCTGATTCACGATTGCGCCTTCTCGCCTGTCACTTGCGCCAGCAGCGCGTCCAGCGTCTTTTGATCCATTCGCGCGCCCGGAAAATCCGAGGGCGTGTGTCCATGCGCCCGCCCCGGACGACATGCCTCGACGAGCGACTTCAAAAGCTCGATATATCTCAGCGCGACGTGCTCGATGGTCGCGCGCCGGTGAATCCTCTCGCTGAATACCCACGTTAGCGTCAGCCGCCCGCCGTAGACGATGCCATTAATCTCCAACAGGTGGCTGCGCCGCGTTGACGGACTCTGTTCCGCCCCGTTCAAATCGAGCACCGCCTTCCAGCCGGCGTCAGCCGATAGCACGCGGTCGGTCTGGCCCAGATAGTTGAACAGAATTTCAGCCGGAGACGATGCCTTCAGGTCGCCCGCCACGAAACGCGCGAGTCCGTATCCGATTCCCCGCATCGGAACCGCCCGCAGTTGCTCCTTCACGGCTTTGAGGACATTGACCGCCGACGCGCCCGCTTCCGCCTCCAATAAAACCGGGTAGAGCGAAGTGAACCAGCCGATAGTGCGCGACACGTCCGCATCCTCGAAGAGGTCTTCGCGCCCGTGGCTTTCGAGATCGACGACGAGTCGCGCCCTCCCCGTCCATTCCTTGTAGGCCAGCAAAAGCGCGGCGAGCAGGAGGTCGTTGATCTGCGTATTGAACGCCTGAGGAGCTTTGTGGAGCAGGCTGTAAGTCTCTTCTTCGCTCAACGCAACATCCACTTCGACCGCCGAACCGACCGTGTTCTCTTCGCGAGGAACTTCCGCGTCCACCGGCACGCCGTCGACTTTTAAGCGTGCCGCGTCGAGCCAGTAATAGCGCCCTTCAAAATCCGTCCGGCCATACTCTTCCAGCCGCTCGGCCCAGTCTTTGAAAGAGGTCGTTTTGGCCGGAAGCTCGACGGGCGCGTGGCGTCGAAGCTGCGCGCAGACCGTGTGGAAATCTTCGAGCAGGATGCGCCACGAGACACCGTCAATCACGAGATGATGCGCGATAAAGAGGATGAACGACCGTTCGCCACCCGTCCGAAAATATTCGACGTGAAGGAGCGGCCCTGCGCTCAGATTCAAGCCTGACTGCAATCGCGCGGCATGTGCCTGAATCGTCTGCCGCCGCGCGTGCTCGGTCAAATCGGCGACATCCGTCACGCCGAACGGAACCTCACTTGCCAGCGGCGCGTGCTCTTGTTCCCAATGTCCGCGCTTCTCGAAAAACCTGAGACGGAAAGCATCGTGATGCTCGACGAGGCATCGCACCGCCTCGCGGACGATGTGGGGTTCAAGGTCGGCGGGCGTTTCCAGCATCACGGACTGATTGAAGTGGTGCCGCGTCCCGGACGGTTGCGCGAAGAACCAACGCTGAATCGGCGTGAGCGGCGCGCGGCCTATGACAAGGCGCTGTTCCGCCGTCACCGAGCGCGTGTCGACGACCGCCTCCGCGAGCGTGGCGATTGTTTGACGCTCGAACATCTGTTGCGACGACAGCTTGAGTCCGGCGCGATTCGCGCGCGAAACGAGTTGGATAATCAGTATCGAATCGCCGCCGAGTTCAAAGAAGTTGTCGTGGATGCCGACCCGCTCGATGCCGAGCGTTTCGCGCCAGATGTCAACCAGCCGCTCCTGCATGACGGTTTCGGGCGGCGCGTAGGCAGACGACATGCCCGCGCGTGCTTCGGGCGCGGGCAGCGCCTTGTGATTGATCTTGCCGTTGGCGGTCAACGGCATCTCTTCTAACAGAACGAACGCGGACGGCAACATAAACTCCGGCACGCGCTCTTTCAGGTATTCGCGCAGGAGCGACGCGCTCATCTCGCGGCTTGACGATGTAACGTAGGCCACCAGTTTTTTATCCCCGGACTGCTCCTCGCCCGCCAGCAGCAGCACCACCGCTTCACGCACGCCGTCGTGCTGCACCAGATGCGCGACAATCTCTCCGAGTTCGACGCGGTATCCGCGAATCTTGACCTGCGTATCCCTGCGCCCGACCAACTCAAGATTGCCGTCCGGCAACCACACGCCGAGATCGCCCGTGCGGTAGATTCGTTCGCCCACCGCGAACGGGTGCGCGACGAAAGTTGCCGCCGTCAAGTCCGCACGGTTCAAGTAGCCGCGCGCGACGCACACGCCCGCAATGCAGATTTCTCCGATGCAGCCTTCGGGAACGAGCCGCATCCGCTCGTCGAGCAGGTAGATGGAGACGTTGTCAATCGGCTTGCCGACGGGGATGCGCGTGCCGTAGGCGGCGGCGGGGTCAACGCGGTAGTGCGTGACGCAGACGGTCGTCTCGGTCGGGCCGTAAGAGTTGATGTAGGAAACTATTTCGGCGAACGCCCGCGCGTCTTCGACGTTTGCGTTGTCGCCCGCGCTGACGATGCGCTTAACGCCCGCGAGCTTGCGCCGGTCGAGCGTCCGCAGATAGATCGGCGGCGCGGTAATCATGCTGACACCCATCGCCTCGACGTAGCCGGAGATGCGGGACGGGTCTTTGATGGTTTCCTTATCCGTCAAGACGAGCGTCGCCCCGGACAACAGCGCGACGAACACCTCGAACAGCGAAGAGTCGAAGCTCGAAGAATAAAACTTCAACAGCCTGTCCGAAGAATCCACGCCGAACGCCTTTGCGTGATACTGCACCATGTTGACGAAGCCGCCGTGCTCGACAACGACGCCTTTGGGCTGCCCCGTCGAGCCAGACGTGTAAATAATATAGGCCGCGTCTCCGGGTCGGAGGCCGGCAGCGGGCGTATCCTTCGCGGTCTCAAGCGTGTCCAACTGAAAGTCGAGCGCGAACATCGGAATCTCGTGTAACGAGGTCAGCAACGGCAGGTGAGCGGAATGAACCAGCAGCGCTTTCGCGCCCGCGTCATCCACCATGAACCGGATGCGTTCTTCCGGATATTCGGGGTCAACGGGCAGATACACCCCTCCGGCCTTCAGTGTGCCGAGCAACGCGATTACCCAGAGTTCGGAGCGATCCGCGAGCACGGCGACGACACTTCCCGCGCCGACGCCGTTCTCTTCGCGCAGATGCCGGGCGAGTTGATTAGCGCGCTCGTTCAGTTCGGTATATGTGAGGCGCCGGTCTTCGATAGCTATCGCCACGTTGTCCGGGGATTGCACGACGCACTCATCGAACAAGTCAACGATTGTCCGGTCAACTGGAAATGGTTGGGTCGTCCGGGCGTACTCGTTGAGAAGTTTTTCCTGCTCCGCTTCGTCAATCAGCGGAACGTCTTCGAGCCGCGCGTTCATGTCGCCATAAGCGGCGAGAAGATTCTTCAAGTGGCGACCGAAATGCTCCAAATAATGCGCGTCAAGAACCCCCGCGCGTCCGGTCAGCGCAACGCTTAAGCGGGAAGCGCGTCTAACTTCGATCTTCAAATGATAAGCGGCGGCGTCTCCGACCTCGCCGTGTAGCCCCCGGTAACTAACCAACACATTCGTCGCCGGGCGTCTGCGCCTCAACCACCGCCCGGCGGTTTCGCCGAACAGTGCGTCCTGATGCGTGTAGCTTCCCATCACGACTTCGCGCACATGGTTCAGATGTTCGCGTACGGTGAAGGTGTCGCCAACTTCAACGATGAGCGGAACCGTACCGGTCAATCCGCCGTGCGGCACGCTTGCGAAGGGCGGCGAGTCCAGCACCGCCGTGCGCTCTCCGGTGTAGATTTTCGTCAGGTGAAAAATCGCCGCCAACACGACCACGAAGATGCCCGCATCCTTGCCGCCCGCAACCTCCAGGACGAACCGGGTCGTATCCGCATCCAACTCGATTTCGTAAGCCGCATCAGAATGCCCCGACAGGACGTAGGCGTGCCAGTTCCGGCGCAAACGGAAATCGCCGCTCATCTTTCCAAAAGCATCTTTCCAGAAAGCGATCTGTTCGAGGCTTGCTTCGCTCGGGCCGGGACTGTGAATCTGGTTCATAGGATTTGTTAACTCTGTGCGAGCGTGATTTCCTTCTGGCCGAAAAGATTCTCCGCATGGATGCCGAGCGCTTTGCAGTGCTCGATCAATTTTCTCGACTGAATGTAAGAGTTGGATTCTTCCGTCAATTTGTTGTCCAGAATGTGGCTCAGCCACGGCTCCTGTCCCATCGCATAAACGTAGACCTGACTGAACCGGAAACGGTCGATTAACGCTGCGGCCTCGCCGAAGTTGCAGCCGCGCGCACGCCGCGAGCGGTCGATCTCTCGCGGCAGCGATTTCGGGAAGAGTGCGCCGTAAATCCATGACGGCGGCGCACCGTCGCACTCCATGCCGAGAAACAGCAGGTCAGCCCCGCCCGTCAGCGCGAAGATATGCTCGTAGAGTCGCGGGTCGAGGTTGCATGAATCCGCGATGCAGAGCAGCGAGCGCCCGCCGAGGCGGATCAGGTAGCCGGACTTGCTCTGCATGTTGAGGTCGTGATGTTCGCCGAGGAAGGGAATGCTCAGGATGCTTCCCGACGGTAGCGGAATCTCCTGCATGTCCCTGACTTCCAGCACGTTCGCAAACCCCATGTGCTTGAGCGCCAACTGTAACGACGGGTCGTGTGGAAAGCCGTCGCAGTTTCTCCCGACCACCACCGTCCCGACCTTGTGCCGCAACTGTAGAAGCGTTTCGACGACGATATGGTCGTGGTGACTGTGTGTGATAAGAACGTAGTCGATCACTTCGGGCAGGTCTTCGTAAGTAAACCTCGGAATGTCGGAATCGTAGCTGTAGCTGATGAGCGGGTCTATCAGAATGCTCAGATTCTTCGTTTCAATCAACAGACAGGCGTGGCCGTAGTATCTGATGCGAACCGACTCTTGTGTAAAAACGGGCGCGGGGCGCGGGGCGTCTTCGGTGAAAAACGTCCCGAACAACGATTCGGTCGCCTCGTCTACGCCGAGTTCATCGGCGATTTGTGCGTACGCGCGCGGCTCTCGTTTCATACGGAATAAGCTGTCGAGCGCGGGACTAGCGAAGGGGATCTTCAAGCGCGCGGATTGTTCATCCCGGAGGCGCGGCGTGCTCATGATGAAGGGACGCGCGCGGTCGGGTGTGATGCGCGTAAGTGAGAGACTTTGTATTTGCTCGCAGAAGTACGGGCTACGATAGAGAAGCGGCTCGATGACGCGGAATGATGGACTGTGATTGAGGTCGTAGCACAACTCGACGTAGCCTTTGAGGATTTCGGGAATCTCGTCGTAGAGGTGTTCGAGCGCCATGCCCGTCGCCTTCTCCGAGAGCATAACCCAGAGTTGCTTGAGTCCTCTGGCGAAGTCGAGCAGAGACGCGGAACGCTCGTTTGTCTCTTGGAGCAATTCTCTAACCTCGTCGATGCGCTTGCCGCCGAGATCGATGAACGGTCCGCCGCGCATGGACGGGTTCTTCACCGCTGCGGCGTGCATCAACGGCGAACCGATGTACGATTTCATGATCGGCAGATATCGTTCCAGCAAATTCAGCGAGCCGGTGACGGGCGGAACCAAGAGTATCCATGCATACCAGCCGTTTATCAGCGGCTCGGTCTGAACGTCGTTACGTAGGTAGACTTTCCGATTCGTTGCAACAGTCACTTGCACCCCCCTGACCGCCGATTCTTAGTGAAGGTTGAGTTCGATCAAAAGCTTTTTCCCGACCGGGTGCGCACCCGGCTGACGACCCGCGCGGACACCTTGAACCGGAACGGTCGAATCACGACCGGCGGTTTCGATAATCTCGTTGAGTTCTTCGGCCAGCCGCAACGCGGTCGCTTCGACAAAGACGGCTCCGTTATAAACAAGATTCATGTCGATCACGCCGTCGTGCTCCTCGGCCAGAAACCACAAATGCGTCAGCGCCTCAGCGTTGAGCGATTCGACTTCCCACATCGGGAGTTCCTCAATTTCCAGATGTGGCGACCATCGCGCGGCTTGCGCGGCGCGATGGTTTTGGAGCGTGAAGCCAACGTCAAAGACCGGATTACGACCCACCGTGCGCTTCACCTTGAGGTCGTCGAGCAGACGGTCGAACGGATAGAGTTGGTTGGCATATGCGTCCAGCGTCGTCTCCCTGACCCGCGCGAGCAAATCATCGAATCGTTCCGCCCCGGACACTTCATCGCGCAGCGCCAGCACATTTAGAAAGGGTCCGATTTGGCCTTCGAGTTCGCTCAGCACGCGCCCCGCGACGGGCGTGCCGACGATGAAGTCCTCCTGCCCGGTGTTCCGGTAAAGCAGGGTTTTGATCGACGCGAGCAAGGCCATGAAGAGGGTTGCGCCGTGGCGTCGCGCGAGGGCTTCGAGGTGCCGTGCGCTGTCGGAAGGAATGCGGAAGCGGTGCACCTTGCGCTGAAAACCGCGTGCGGGAAAGCGTTCGGTGTCGATAGGAAAGTCGAGTTCGGGTAACTCGCCGCCCAACTTCGCCAGCCAGTAATCTTTCATCCGCGCCGCTTCCGCGCCACCAAGCAATCGATTGAGCCATTCAGCATAGTCTTTGAATTGAATCGCGAGCGGCGCCATTGCCGAGGTTTGCTCGTCCGCGTGTGCTCCATAGAGGCGAATCAACTCGTCGAGCAGCACCTGCGCCGACCATCCGTCGCAAATGATGTGGTGCATCGTAACGAGCAACAGATGCTGCTCGGCGTCGCGCCGTATCAGCTTCAGACGAAACAGCGGGCCGGTCTCCAAATTCATCGGGGCGTGCGCTTCACGAAACACCTCCGCGCCGATTCCGGCCTCGACTTCGGCATGATCACCGAGGTCGAGACGTTCGATGTTGAACGGCGTCACATCTTGCGGCAAAACCTTTTGGCGTGGCTCGTTGTCAGTTGTCACAAAAACCGTGCGGAGTATTTCGTGCCGTTCGACCAGTGCGCGCAAAGCGGCGTCGAGCGCATCGACATCGAGCGTCCCACGGAGAAGAAAGCAAGACGGCACGCCACCACCACCGCCACCGCCGCCTTCGTCTTGTAGACGGTCATGTATCCAAAATCGCCTTTGCGCCGGGGTGAGCGCGTAGTCGGGTTGCGGCATGGCGTTGGGCACCGGCTCGAACGCGACCGGACGCGAGCGCGCGAGGTAGCGGGACAGTTCGGCGATGGTCGGATGCCTGAAGACCGTCCGGATTTCCAGTTGCGCCTGTAAGCTCTCGCGCACGCGCGCGACAAGCTTCGTCGCCGACAACGAATTGCCGCCGAGTTCAAAAAAGTCGTCTCGTATCCCCACTTTTTCGACGCCGAGCACCTCTTGCCAGATGGATGCGAGAGCGCTCTCGATTTCATTTCCGGGCGCGACGTAGGTCGTCAAGGCGGTAACTTCCGGTAACCGTCGCCGGTCGGCTTTGCCGCTCGGCAGCAGCGGAAACTCGTCCAACAGGACGAAGGCGGAAGGAACCATGTGCTCCGGCAATCGTTCGCGCAGATAGGCGCGCACATCGTCTTTCACATCATCCTCCGGCGACGCGCACAGCAGGTAGGCGACCAGCATCGCCGTCCCGCTTTCGTTCTCGCGCAGCATGACGATGGCATCATCTACGGATGGATGCGCGGTCAACACGGCTTCCGTCTCTCCCAATTCGACTCTGAATCCACGCAACTTCACCTGATGATCGACGCGGCCTAAATAATCAATTTGTCCGTCGGGCATGTATCGCGCGAGATCGCCGGTTCTGTAGAGTCGCGCGCCGGGCGATGCGGCGAACGGGTCGGGGATGAAACGCTCGGCGGTGAGCGGCGGACGGTTCAGGTAACCGCGCGCGAGTCCCGCCCCGCCGATGTAGAGTTCGCCGGCGACGCCGACGGGCACGGGCTGCATTTGCCCGTCGAGGATGTAGGTGCGCTTGTTGGACAAAGGGCGTCCGATGGCGGGCGGGTGCGGATCGTCTCTGTTGATACGTGCAAAGGTCGAATAAACGGTGTCTTCCGTCGGGCCGTACAGGTTATAGACGTGGCGTGCGGATCGGTGTCGATAGATGCGCCGCACAAGCTGCCGGTGCAGACGCTCGCCCGCGAGGTTCACCGTGTTGACCGAAGCGGGCAGGCTCGCCGTCTTCATCAACTCGGTCAACACCGAAGGCACGGTGTTAACCAGCGTGACTTCACCAGCCGCCGGAAGTTCCGGCAACTCCAACGCATTCTCCGCTAAAATGACCGAGCCTCCCCAACTCAGCGGCGCGAAAAGCTCGAAGACTGAAATATCGAAACTCGCAGACGTAGCCGCGAGCACGCCCGCTAGTTGCTCGTCGGTGTAGGTTGCTCGCGCCCAGTGAATCATCTCGGCCACGCTTCGATGATTGACCGCGACGCCTTTCGGCCTGCCGGTCGAGCCGGAGGTGTAGAGGATGTAAGCGAGACTGTCCGCGTCGTCATGCGTAGCGACGGAGTGCGGCGCGCGAGCGTCGGCGCTTCCACCCGCATCAAGAAAGACGAGCCGTGCGTTTGTTTCCGGCAACACGCCGGCCAACTCTCGATGCACGAGCAGCACGGGAGTTGCGGAGTCTTCGAGCATGAAAGCCAGCCGCGCTTGCGGGTACGCCGGGTCGAGCGGGACGTATGCGCCGCCCGCTTTCCACACCGCCAGTAATCCTGCCAACAGGTCAGGCGTCCGGCGCGCACAAACCGCGACCGGCGTTTCCATTCCGACTTCGTGCGCACGCAAAACGGCGGCGAGATAATCGGCGCGCTCGTTCAATTCCGCGTAGCTCATCCGCGTGTGCCCGTGTACGACGGCGGTTCTGCCGGGAGTGCGTTGCGCCTGCGCCTCGAAAAGTTTGTGGACGGGACGAATTTCAGGAAGAACGCGGGACGCGGCATCGTTCCAGTCGTGGAGCACACGCCTGCGTTCGGCTTCGGGCAGGAGCGGCAAAGTTGACGTGCGTGCGCCGGACTGAGAAGCAATTCCTTCGAGCAGCGTTTCGTAAACGCCGAACAGCCGTTCGATGGTGGATGCGTCGAAAACGTCCTCGCTGTAATCGCAGTCCACGAGAAGTTCTGCGCCGGTGTCCAAGACGTTCACGCTGAGATCGAAAGCCGTAAAGCGCACCGCCGATTCGAGCAGATTCAACTCTACCCCGGCGAACGACGGCAGCGCCGATACCGGCTCAAGATTGAAGACGACGGAGACGAGCGGCGTGGCGTTCGCCGCGCGGCGCGTGCCGAGGCTGCGTAGCAATTCGGCGAAAGGAAAGTCTTGATGCTCAAGCGCGTCGAGCAGCGCGCGACGATTGCTCTTGAGGAATTCGTCGATGGTTGCATCAGCGTACCGGCTGCGTAGCGGAAGCAGATGCGTGCAGTATCCGACGACGCGGGCGCTCTCTTGAAATGGTCGTCCGGCGACGGGGATTCCCACGATCAGGTCATCCTGCCCGCTGATGCGATGCAGGAAGAGATTGAAGGCCGACAGCAGCGTCATGTAGAGCGTGCAGCCGTTCGTACGCGCGGTCTTCCTCAATTTGTCCGCGAGGCCTGCGCGCACCTCTCGCCGGATACGGCCACCGCGAAAGGTGCGCAACGACGGCGGCGGACGGTCTGTTGGAAGATCGAGCGAAGGCAGTTCCCCCGCGCACTGTTGCAGCCAGTAAGACCGGCTAATCTCCATTTCGGGCGAAGCGCTCTGCTTTTCGACCTGTTCCAGATGCTCGCGAAACGGTACGGGCGCGGCCTGCACGTCGCCGGATTCGCCCGCGTAGATCGCGGCTATCTCTTCGAGCAGCAAACCCATCGTCGTGCCGTCGGCGATGATGTGATGAGCGGTCAGCGAGAGAACGTGCCGGTCTTCACCGAGCCGGATCAGCCCTGCGCGGAACAAGGCTCCGTTCGACAGATCGAATGGTTCATGGCTCTCTCGCTGCCGCCACTGTTCGAGCGCCGCCGCGCCGTCTTCAACACTCAGTGCGGAATAGTCGGTGGGTGTGGTAGCTATGTGCAGAGACGAACTTACTAACTGTTGTTCGCCGTCAGCGGAGATGGTGGTTCGCAGGGCTTCATGACGTTCGACGATGCGGTTGACGGCTTTCATCAACCGCCCGGCGTCGAGCTTGCCGCGCAGTTCGATGGTGGTATTGACGTTGTAGGCGAGCGAACCGGCCTCGTTGATTTGCGCCAGCAGCCAGAGTTGCTTTTGCGCTTCGCTCAACGGAAAACTCAAAGTGGCACTCGCAACGGCGGCGGGTGCCGCCCCGCGCGACGGGAGAAAAGTGCCGTCGCGCAAATCGGCGATGCTCTCCTTGACGGCGTTGATGAAAGTTGCGATGTCGTCGTCGCTGTGCGCGGTGGAGAGAAAGCACGTCCGCCATTCCCAAATGTAGATGCCGCGTTCGAGCATGTGATAGAAGAAGAGATCGAGGTTCGCCGAAAACTCGAAGCGAAACATCGAGCCGAAGTGGGTCACGCGCATCGGCACACTACCCGACTCGAAAAACTCGTTGAGCGTCGCGGCCAGCCGCGCGGTGCGCTCGTTCAGACGCTCTTGCAGCGACGGTCCCTCTTCCTTCAGCTTGAGCAGCACCGCTCTCGACGCGGCGAGCGCGAGCGGGTGCTGGCAAAACGTCCCGCCGAAGGCCGTGCGGACGGCGGCGGGAAACGAATGATCGCCGTAGTTCCACATGCCGCCATCGATCCCGTCCATGAAGTGAGCCTTGCCCGCAATGACACCGATGGGCAGCCCGCCGCCCACGATTTTTCCGTAGGTAGCGATGTCGGCGCGGATGTCGAACCAGCCTTGCGACCCGCGCGGATGGACGCGAAAACCCGTAATCATCTCGTCGAATATCAGTGCGATTCCGACCTCTTCGGTGAGCGCTCGCAACTTCCGTAGAAACTCTGTGGGCTGGAGCGACGGGTTTCTGCTCTGCACTGGTTCGACCATCACCGCCGCCAGTTCGCTCGCACGCACCCTAATCGTTGCCAACGCCTCGTCCGCGCCGTATTCCAGGACCAGCACATTTTCGACCGTACCCGGCGTGACGCCCGGAGCCATCGGCACCGTCCTGGACTGCCCCTCAAACATTTGCGCCGCCGCGAGCGTGCCGTCGGCGTGCCCGTGATAAGAGTGGTTGAATATGACGATGCCGTCGCGTTCCGTCGTGGCTCGTGCCAGACGAACGGCAGCCATCACGGCTTCCGTGCCGGAGTTGCAGAAGGCGACGCGATCCTGCCCGGTCATTTCCGCGATAAGCGCCGCCGCTTCGCTCGCCAACCCGGACCGCGCACCGAGTTCGACCGCGCGTTGCAGCTCGTCTTCGACGGCTTTAATTATGAACGGCGGCTGATGCCCGAACAGGTGCACGCCGAAGCCCATCGTCAGGTCGATGTACTCGTTGCCGTCAACGTCCCACAGCCTCGACCCCCGCGAATGCGTGCCGACAATCGGATATAGCATCTCTTTCGTCGAGAAGCGGAAGCCGACCGTCGCACGACTGTCAGCCAGCACCCCGCGCGACTGTTGCGCCAACTCCTTCGACTTGCGCGTGCGGCTCGTGTAGCGCGCGATCAGAGTTTCCAGATGCTCGTGCTGTCGCGGCGTTAGTCCCTGAGCGCGTCGCTCCACCGGATTGCCCCATGGCATGAGCGGCGCGGCGCGCTGCTGTTCGGCGTTCGGTGCGGCGGCTTGCGGGGCGCGAGCCTGTCCGGGGGCATGTGTAGGCGCGGTCGAAGGCGCGAGAGTCGTGGGGAGTGCGGTCGAAGGCGCGTGAAGTGCGACCGTTGCGGTGAGGGGCGGCTGCGATAAACCTCCGCGCAAAAGTTCGGCCTGCTGCGTCAGCAATTGCGAGACGAGGCGGTTCTGCTCGATGAGTATGCGCTCCAATCCGCTTGCCGCATCGCCATTTGTCGCCGCGAGGTGTTGCGTAGCCCGCAGCGGCGTGGGCAGAAGCGTCTCCGTAGATGTGGCCGGAGCGGTTTCGCTGTTGACGACGGGCACAGGTGGCGACGCGGCGGCTTCGGTCGGCAGGTTCTCGTCAATGTGCCCGGCGAGCGCGTCGATGGTTGATAAATCCTCGAACAGCCGCCGGATAGTCAGTTTCAACCCGAACTCGTTTTCAATCAGACGCAAAGCCTCGACCATCACGAGCGAATCCGCGCCCATCTCAAGGAACGGAAGATGCGAGTTGATCTCTGCGACCTCTGCACGAAGTATCCCGGCCACCTGTGCGCGGATCGTTTTGAGTATCCGCTCTCGCCTCGGTTGCTCTTGTTTTTCAGTTGACTGAACCATACTTGGGGTTTGTCCTTCTTCCGACCTTTGACCCTCTCTCGGCGTGAGCGCCGCGCGGGGTTCGAGCCAGTAGCTCTTTCGTTGAAACGGGTACGTCGGCACCGTGACGCGCCCCGGCGTGTAGTCTTTATCGAAACCGCGCCAGTCGATCCTCGCGCCGCGCACGTACAGTTCGAGCAGCGTTTCAAGCAGTGTGTGCCAGTCGTTTCCCCGCGCCAGCAGCGGACAAAACAACATTGACGAATTTTCCGCGCCGCACGTCCGCGCCAGACCCGACAGCACCGGCTTCGGACCGACCTCGACAAAGGCGTTGTAACCGGCGGCAATCAACCCGCGTACGCCGCCCGCGAACTGTACCGTCGCGCGACAGTGCTCGCGCCAGTATCCGGCATCGGGCGCATCGTTGAGCGGTGCTCCCGTGAGATTTGAGTAGAGAGGAAGTTTCGGCTTTTCAAACCTCACGCGCCGGGCAGCCGTCTCGAACTCGTCGAGCATCGGTTCGACCAGTGGAGAATGGAACGCGCGCGATACATTCAAGTCTCTGGTTTCAACCTGTGCCGCCGCCAGTCTTTCGAGCACGGCCTCGACCGCTACGCCCGCGCCCGAAATCACGGTGCTGTGCGGCCCGTTGATCGCTGCGATGGATACGTCCGCATGAAAGCCGTTGACGGCTTCACGCACCTGAGCTTCGCCGGCGAAGACTGCGGCCATCCGGCCTTCTTCGCCGAGCGCCTGCATCAGTCGCCCACGCTCGACGATAAGCTTTAGGCCGCTCTCAACGTCGAACACACCGGCGGCGCACGCGGCAGCGTATTCGCCGACGCTGTGACCCAACACCGCGCCGGGACGAATCCCCCACGAGGCGAGCAGTTCGACCAGCGCATATTCCAGCGCAAACAACGCGGGTTGGCTAAAGTTGGTCTGATCGAGTTCGCTGCCCGCTTCCGCAAAGATCACGTCGAGCAGAGGCTTTTCAAGCAACGGTACGGCGATTTCGGCGCACCGTTCAAGCGCGCGTCGGAAAGTCGGCTGCGTGCAAAAGAGTTCCCGCCCCATCCCGGCATACTGCGAACCCTGCCCGGTAAAGAGAAACGCAATTTTCAAATCGTCTGCATCGCTCGCTTCACCCGTCAACAAATTTCGCGCGGCAGTATCGCTGCCGAACCCGGACAACTTCCGTGCGGCCTCTTCGCGCGACGCGGCGACGACGCCGAGGCGGTGCTTAAAATGTGAGCGCCCCGCCGCCGCCGTGAAACAAATATCGTCCAACTCTGCCGCACCGGGATTGCTCAGGTGCGCTTGGTACAGTGCGGCGAGGTCGCGGAGCGCGGGTTCGGTTTTCGCCGAAAGAACCAGCGCGTGCAACGGTCGCTTGAGTCCATCGACGATTGGCGCCGCCTGTGGAGCCTCTTCGAGTACGAGGTGCGCGTTAGTTCCGCTCGCTCCGAAAGCGGAAACTCCCGCCATGCGCTTCGTATCGCCCGCAGGCCACGCCGCTCCGCCCGCGCATACCTCGATTGCTATTTGCGACCACGGGATCAAACCGCTCGGATTTCGGAAGTGCAGATGCGGAGGAATCTCTTCGTGCAGCAGCGACAGGATGACCTTGATGACGCCCGCCACCCCGGCAGCCGATTCAGCGTGACCGATGTTGGTCTTCGCCGAACCGATGCGCAGTTTCTTTTCCGGCGCGCGCCCGACGCCGAGCACGGCGGCCAGCGCCTTTACTTCAATCGGGTCGCCGAGCGCGGTTCCCGTCCCGTGTGCCTCAACGTAGTCGATTCGCGAAGGCTCAAACGCGCCGAGGGCTTGGCGTATCACGGCCTCTTGAGCGTGGCCGTTCGGCACAGTGAACCCGCCCGACGCGCCGTCGTGATTGACCGCCGAACCGCGTATGACAGCGAGCACACGGTCGCCATCGGCAACGGCTTTCGACAGCGGCTTCAAGACGACGACGCCGCAGCCTTCGCTACGCACAAAGCCGTCGGCAGCAGCGTCGAACGTCTTGCAGCGACCGTCGGGCGCGAGCGCGCGGGTTCTGCATACCGCCGCCATGTTGTTCGGCGACAGAATCAGATTCACTCCCCCGGCCAGCGCCAGCTCGGATTCGCCATTGCGCAAACTCTGGCACGCTTGATGAATGGAGACGAGAGATGATGAACAGGCCGTGTCGATGGTCATGCTCGGCCCGTGAAGTCCGAGCATGTATGAGAGCCGCCCCGTCATCGTGTTCAGCGGATTGCCCGTAAAGAAATAGGCGTCGACCGGGCTTGCCCCGTCCTCCTGCATCAACAACTGCGCGTAGTCGTTACTTGTCACTCCGACGAACACGCCCGTCAAACTGCCCTTGAGACTTTCGGCGGGAATCCCCGCCGCCTCGATTGCTTCCCACGCGACCTCGAACAAGAGACGCTGTTGCGGGTCGATGCTCGCCGCTTCGCGTGGTGAGATACGAAAAAACCACGAATCGAACTTGTCGATGTCTTTCAAAAATCCGCCGTGGCGCGTGTAGATTCTCCCCGGCGCTTCCGGATTCGGGTCGTAATATTGGTCGATGTTCCAGCGTTCGCGCGGAACTTCCGTAATGGCGTCCACGCCGTCTCGCAGCAACCGCCAGAAAGCCTCCGGGCTGTCAGCACCGGGAAAGCGACAACTCATCCCGATCACGGCAACCGGCTCGTTCTTCGTCCGTTCGACGGCGTCGAGCTTGGCCTGAAGCTGCTCAAGGCCAAGCAGTGCACGCTTGATTGGCGACAGTTGCGCGATGCGTTGCGGGTTCTCGTCCATGTGTTATACGAGCGCCTCCAATCGCTTCAACAGCAACTCTTCCGCCTCTTCGTCCGACAGTTGTTCGATATCATTCACCAGCGCATCGTCGCCCGCGCGCTGCTCGTCTAGCGAGACCTGACCGGACGGCCTTGATAGTTCAACCCGCATCATCTCGTCGGGCGGCGCGCCGCCGAAGCGTTCCGCCAGATGCGCGGCCAAAGCCTGCGCCGTCGGGTAATCGAAGACCAGCGTGGCGGGCAGCGAGCATCCGAGTTCCACCTCCAACCGCGCGCGAAACTCCATCGCCAGCAGCGAATCCATACCCATCTCGAAAAAGCCCTGTTCGGGTTCGGGCAGGGCGGGGGCGAGCGCCAACACGAGCGCCGCTTCCGAACGAACAAAACTCAACAGCAACGCTTCTCGTTGCGCCGCCGCCGCCACCTCGCCGAGCCGCGCGACCAACGGCGACTCTTTCGTTGGCTGATCTTGAGCGCCCGGCTCCGGTGGTTTCGTCAGGCTGAATCGTTCCAGCAGCGGCCTTTCGCCCCTCGCTTCGTAAGAACCTTTGAACTGCGGCCAGTCAACATCGGCGACGGCGACCTGCGTGAAATCTGCGCCGATCAACTGAGCGAGCGCGTCGAACGCGCCGGCCTCCGAGAGCGTCCTGACCCCGACGCGTCGCAGCAGCGCGTCGGCTTCGGCAGAATTCATGCCGCCGCCCTCCCACGGCCCCCAGTTGACGCTCAAGCCGGGCAAGCCGTGCGCGCGACGATAATGAGCCAGCATGTCAAGAAAGCGATTCGCCGCGCTGTAGTGCGCCTGCGCACGCGAACCCCACACCGACGCGATCGAAGAGAAGCAGATGAAGAAGTCGAGCGATAGATGACGGCTCAGTTCGTGAAGAATCCACGCGCCGCGCACCTTGGGACGCATCACGTCCGACAACTCCGAAACCGTGAGATGGTTGATGGTCTGGTATCCGGGCAGCCCGGCGGCGTGCACGATTCCGCGCAACCGCACGCCGTCGCGCCTCAGACCCTCAAAAAGCATCGCCATCTTCTCGCCGTCGCCGACATCGGCGTACACGGTACGGACTTCGACTCCCGACGCTTCGAGCATGGCGACGCCGTCCGCGTTCCTCCCTCGCCTGCCGACCAGCACGAGGCGGCGCGCGCCCTGAGCCGCCAACCAGCCCGCGACCTTCAAACCGAGCGCGCCGAATCCGCCGGTGATGAGATAAGCGCCCTCGCCATCAGCGCACACGCGACCCGGTGAAGCGATGATCGCTTTCGTCAAACGAGGTACGTATCGAAGGCCGTCGCGAAACGCCACCTGATCTTCGCGCCCGGCTGCCAGTATCTCTCTGAGGAGCATCGCTGTTTCGCCGTTCGGACGCGCCGGGTCGAGATCGATGCAGCCGCCGAAAATTTCAGGGTGCTCAAGCGAAGCCACCTTGCCGACCCCCCACAGCGGCGACTGCGCCAGCCCTTCAATCTCAGGCGCGGGTCCGGCCTCGACCGCGCCGCGTGTCACCACCCAAATCCGGTGAACGGGTTTTTCGAGCGACGCGGCGGCTTGTACCAGCCGCAGCAGCGAGCCACAACACGCTTGCTCAAATTCTTCTAACCCGGCAGCCGTCAACGCACCGGCGCGCGGCGCGTCCAAACCCTGAAAGAAGACCACCTGCCCGGCATGTGCCTCAAGCAGCAGGCGTTTGAGTCCATCCGTATTCTCGTGTCGCAAAACGTCCGCCGTGACCACTTCACAGTCGCCTTTGACTTGCGCGGCGAAGGCGCGCCCGATGCCGCCACGATCTGCAAGTATCAGCCACCGGCCATCTTCGCCAAGAACATTCGTCTCGCGCCGGTCATGCCGCTCCCATTCGACGCGATATAGCCATTCGTCAATCACGCTCTCCGATTCATCGGGCGCGACAGGAGACGCATCCCGAACCTGCGCCAGTTCGTATCGCCGACGCTGGAACGGGTAGTTCGGCACGGCGACTTGCGGCAGCGACACCCCTCTGTAAATCGCTGGCCATTCGACCTCCCCGCCTTTGACGTAGAACGCGCCGAGGCTCTCCAGCAGCGTCTTCCAGTTTGACTCTCTTGAGCGCAGGCTGGCGAGCCAGTTCTCCGCCGGCAGGCCGGTACATTCGCGCCCTAACGCAGACAGCACCGGGTTCGGGCCAATCTCAAGAAACAACTCCGCATCCTCACGCTGCAAGGTTGTCATCCCGCCCGCAAAGTTCACCGGGGACATCACGTGCCGCACCCAGTATTCGGGGTCTGTCATCTCGTCGCCCGTCAACTCGCCCGAGACATTCGAGATGATCTTGCAGAGCGGTTTCGAGAACCTGACTTGCTGCGCGGCCTTGCGAAACTCTTCGAGCACGGGCTTCATTAACGGCGAGTGGAAGGCGTGCGAGACGCGCAGTTCCCGGCAACGTATTCCGCCCGCGCGCATCCTTTCCGTAATTTGCGCGACGGCTTCGCGCCGCCCGGAAATAACCGTGTGCGCCGGACCGTTAATCGCCGCCACTGACACCTCTGCGCGAAACTCTTCAATCTCCGCATCCATGCGTTCGGAATCCGCGAAGACGGCCACCATCGCACCGTCCTGCGGCAACGCACCCATCAGCCCCGCGCGCGTCGTCAACAACCTCAACGCATCTTCAAACATCATCACTCCGGCCTGACACGCCGCCACATACTCGCCCACGCTGTGACCCAACACCACCGATGGGCGTACTCCCCAGGACTTCCACAATTCCGCCAGCGCATACTCGACGGCGAACAGAGCCGGTTGCGTATAAGCAGTCTGGTCGATCAAGTGTGCGTCGCCCGGCTGCGGAAATATCGCCCGCAACAAAGGTATTTCAACGACGGCGGCGCACCGCTCCATTAGCTTTCGGAAGGTCGGCTCGGTGCGGTACAACTCGTCCGCCATTCCTGCGTATTGCGAACCCTGCCCGGTAAACAGGAACGCGACTTTCGGCGGTTGTCCCGGTGTTGCCTTGCCGCGCGACCCCACCTTCTTCGCGTCACTGTTTTGGAGCGCCGCTTTGGCTTCCTGTGCGCTCGTCGCAACGACGGCGAGCCGCGCGGAAAAGTGATTGCGCCCCGCTCCCGCGGCACGGCAGATTGACGCCCACCCAACATCTTCGAGAGGTGTCGAGAGAAAGTCCACGTAGCGGTTCGTCAACGCGGTCAGGGCTTTGTCCGATTTGGCCGATAGCGTCAGCAACTGATGGGAACGACTCGACGGCGGCGCGGTCGCTGTGGTAGCAGTCGCGGCTTCGACGATGACATGCGCGTTTGTGCCGCTGAATCCGAACGCGCTGAGTCCCGCGCGTCGCTTCTCACAGGGCGGCCACGCCCGGCCTTCGGCAGCGACCTGGATCGGAAGTTCCGCCCACGCGATGTGCGGGTTCGGGCGTTGGAAGTGGAGGTGCGGGGGAATCCGTCCGTGGCGAAAAGACAACAATATTTTGATGAGTCCCGCCATGCCGGAAGCCGGCTCAAGGTGCCCGATGTTGGTCTTGACCGCCCCGATAATCAGAGGTTCGGCGAGGTCGCGCCCATCGCCGTAAACTTGCGCGAGCGCTTCGATCTCTATCGGGTCGCCAAGCGCCGTCCCCGTCCCGTGAGCCTCGACGTACTGAATCTGCCCCGGCTTCACGCCGCCCTGCTTCAACGCGCTTTGGATGACGCGCTGTTGCGCGTTTGCGCTCGGAACTGTCAGCCCGCCGCTCGGGCCATCCTGATTCACCGCGCTGCCGCGAATCATGCCGAGCACCACGTCGCCATCCGCGACCGCATCGGAGAGTCGCTTGAGCACGACCACGCCGCAACCCTCGCCCCGTGCGTAGCCATCGGCGCGTTCGTCAAAAGTCTTGCAGCGCCCGTCGCCCGCCAGCATCCGCGCCTGCGAGAAACTCACCATGACCTCCGCCGACATCATCAGCAACACGCCGCCCACGAGCGCCAGATCGCTCTCACGCGCGCGCAAACTTTGACAGGCCAGATGCAACGCGACGAGCGACGACGAACACGCCGTATCAATCGCCATGCTCGGACCCGTCAGCCCCAACAGATAGGAGAGCCGCCCCGGAGCCATGTTGAGCGCGCTCCCGGTTCCCGCGTATGAGTTGGAGATGTCGAGCGACCGGCTGAGCCGGATGGCATGGTCGAAGCAGGTGATGCCGACGAAGACGCCCGTCTGACTTCGGTAGAGTTGCTCCGGCGGGAGGTAGGCATTTTCCAACGCTTCCCAAGCCACTTCCAGCAGCAGGTGCTGCTGCGGGTCGAGGCTTCGCGCTTCGCGCGGCGAGATTCCGAAAAAGTGCGAGTCGAATTCGTCAATCCGGCGCAGAAAGCCGCCGGAGCGCGTCGCCATTTTCCCGACGGCAGACGGGTCGGGATCGTAGAAGGTGTCGATGTTCCAGCGGTCACGCGGCACTTCAGCAATGGCATCGCGTCCTTCATCGAGCAGTTTCCAGAAATCTTCGGGCGTGTCGCTGCCACCGGGAAAGCGGCAGGCCATGCCGATCACGGCGATGGGTTCCGACCTTTCGCGGCGCAGGGCGTCAATCTCCGCGCGACGCTGGCGCAGTTCGTCGAGAGCCGCTTTCATCGCTGCCCGTTGGGGAGTTTCGGAAGTGTTTGATTCCATGCCGTCTTCCTCAGTCGGCTGCCCCGGCCTCTCCGATCTCTTGCAGGATTAACCGTTCAAGGTCTTCTTCTTCGTCGAGCGGCGATTCTGTCGCCGGCTCCACGGCTTCGGCGATAAACTCCGGTTCAGGCTCTCGTACGAAGATAACTTCGCGCAGCAGGTGATCCGTCAGCGACTCAAGCGTCGGATGCGTGAAAAGCAAAGTCGCGCGGAATGGACGACCAAGCCCGGCTTCCAGCTTCGTTTTGAGTTCCAGCGCCATGATTGAATCAAGCCCCAAGTCGAACAACCCCTGACGCGGCGCAATCGGCGTCGCCTCGGTCAATCGCAAAACTCTGCCGACGAGGTCGGAAAGATATGACATCAAAAAACTCACACGGTCGCTTTCGGGAAGCGCCCGCAGCTTGTCCGTAATCTCGGTGGAATGTTCCGGCGATGCGGTCAGGCTCGTCGTCGAACGGCGAATCAATTCGCTCAGTTGCGGCGATTGCGCCGCCGCAGGGTCGGCCTCTGCGAATCGACTCCAGTTGATGCGGATCACGGCTGACTGCGGAGAGTTTTGCGACATCAGCCGGTCGAGCGCGGCGAGTCCTAACTCCGGCGGAATCGCCCCTATGCCCATCCCTGCAAGCCGCGCGTGCGCCGCGTGTCCATACGGGGTCGCCGCGTGTCCGACATCAGCCCACGGCCCCCAGTTCACGCTCAAAGCTGGTTCGCCCACCGAGCGCCGGTGATGTGCCAGCGCATCCAGAAATGCGTTGGCAGAGGCGTAGTTGCCCTGTCCGGCTTCTGGCACGAGCGATGCCATCGAAGAGAACATGACGAAATAGTCCAACGCCATTTTTCGCGTGAGGAGGTGGAGATTCCATGCCCCTTCGATTTTCGCCGAAGCCGCGTCACGAAAGCGTTGCCAACTTTGCGCGGCAAGCAGCGCATCATCGAGCGTCCCGGAGAGATGAAACACGCCTTTGAGCGGCGGCATCGTCCGCGCAATCTCTTCAAGTACGCCGGCCAGTTGCGGCGCGCACCCCACGTCGGCGCGAAAGATGCGCCCTGCATCTGTGGTTTCGGGCGGATGCCTGCCCACAAGGGCGAGGTGGCGTGCGCCGCGCCGCGTCATCCACCGGGCTATCTGCAAGCCAAGCCCGCCCAGACCACCCGTGATGAGGTAGGTCGTGTCGGCGGAAAACGTCGTCGCGGATTCGTCCCGCACCACCACGTCGCGGACGATTCGCGCGACGTGGCGGCGTCCGCGACGAAACGCCAGCATGTCTTCGCCGTCGTGTTCGCGGATGGTTGAAAGTATCTCGGTGGCGGCGCGGTCGTTCGTCGCCTCGTTATCCAGGTCAACGAGCGCGCCCCACAGACGCGGATGCTCCAACGCCACCACGCGCCCCAGACCCCACAACGGAGACTGTGCGACGGCGAGCGCTTCCGTCTCGTCAACCGGCACCGCGCCGCTCGTCACAATCCACAGCCGGGGCGACCGCTCCTCCGGCAATTTGTCAAACTCCTGCACGATGCGGAGGACGCTCGCCGTGTTAAGAGCCTGTGCGCGTTGCAGCGATTCGGTCGTGAGTTCGACGGTTGGCGGGGCGTCCAAACTCCACAGGTGAACGATGCCACGCCACGGCGTCGCCGCCCATTCGCGCAGCTGCTCGGCGACGGGCACATCGTCTCCGGCATAAACGCGAAGGCAGCCGCTGCCCCCCGCTTCAAGCAGCGCGGCCAGCCTTTCGCCAACGCCCTTTCGATCCATGAAGAGAAGCCAGTTACCGCTCTCCTGAAGTGCGTGCGCTGCCAGCGCAGACTCTTCGAGCGCATCTCGCACCCAGATTCTCTTGTAGATTAACGTGTTAATTTCCGCGCGCGATATTACCGGCGAATCCACGCGCCGGAGACGCAACCCCTCGACCTCGACGAGCAGGCGTCCGGCGTCGTCGTAGATGCGAACTTCACCGTCAAAGCCTTCTTCGCCCGCGACCGGACGCAGGATTCCATGACTCCAAACCTCGCTCGCGAGCGGCGCGTGCACGCGCAACGAACGCACCTGAGCCGGGAGAAAGAGGTCGGACTGTTCGCCGTTCCAGATGTCCGACGGCAGCGCCGCCGCCAGCACCCGACTGCACGCATCGAGCATGGCCGGATGAAGTTGAAACGGCGTTGCCGTTGGCGTCGCCGTCGCCGGCATTCTGACCCGCCCGAGCGACTCGCCGTCGCCTCGCCAGATGTGCTCGATGCACTCGAAGGCGCCGCTGATTTCGATTCCACGCTTGCGCAGACGCACATCAAACGCTGCTCCCGTCAGCGACTCGGTGCACCGCGACTGCACGATGTGTGCCGCGAACTCTCTGCGCGCAACCGGGGCGCGTCGTGGCTCCGAACCCTCCACCGCATCCTTGAGTCTGCACAGGTGCGGGAGGTTGGCGAGAATCAAATCGGCAGGCGGTCCGAAGTCGAGCAGGCACGCAATCTCGTCAACCCCGGTGCGGCTCAACCCGTCCACCACGTCGCGGCAACTCTCAGGCGTCCCGATCAGGCCACGCGAACTCGCAAATCGTTCGTAGAGAAAGCCCGTGAAGTCGTCGAGATCGGCGGGCGACATCGACTGCAAGTCCACCTGCTGCCCCCGGCTGCGAGCCAGCCCGTTGAGGAGGCCGAAGTTGTTCTTCAGATATTGGCAAAACGGCTCGCGCGCCTGCTCGCGCACCTCTGCGGCGTCCTCGCCGACGAAAGTGTGCAGCATCACAGAGACGATTCCAGCCGCCGGGTCGAAGCCGTGCGCCGCACGCGCGCGGCGGTAGAGGGTAATCTTACGGCTCAACTGTTCTTCGTCCTGATCGAGCACGTGCGTCAAAAGATTAAACCCTAACTCTCCGGCGCGGACGAACGACTGCGGGTTGCCTGCGGCGGTTATCCACAACGGCAATTCCCGCTGCACAGGAGTCGGGTAGAGTCGAATCCGAGTCGGTTCGCCGCTGCCGCTCGTGACTTCGATGGTCTCTCCGCGCCAGAGCCGCCGGACGCTTGCGATGCAGGTCAACATTTCTTCATGGCGCTTCGCATAGCGTTCGGGAAAGAAGGCGAAGTCGTCAGGATTCCAACCCGGCGCAAACGAGATTCCGGCTCGCCCGTGCGACAAGTTATCCACAACCGACCATTCTTCCGCGATCCGCATGGGATGGTGCAGCGGCCCGACCACGCTGCCCGCGTGCAGGCGAATGCGTTCGGTCGCCACCGCCAACGCCGCGTGCAGCACGGCGGGGTTCGGATAGAGCGAACCGAATTTCGTGAAGTGACGTTCGGGAACCCAAACTGTGGAGAAGCCGTTGCGGTCTCCGTACCGGGCGCTTTCCAACACCAGCCGATATTTGTCGCCGGAGAGAGCGTCTTCGCTGCTGGCAAAAAACATCAGTCCAAATTTCATGATTTTGCCCCTAGACCGATGATCGAATCCCGGCGCTCGCACACAGTATCCACTTCGATTCGCCCGCGCCGGCGGTATCCCCGGCGCGGTAATACGCATCAAACGAAAGCGACCCTTCAGCGAGACGCTTCAGGACAATCTGGAGCACGCGCGAATCGTCCCCCGGCAAAAAGAGCGGGTGATGCAGTTCGAGATCGGAAATTCTGTACGAACCTCCACACGGCGTCTCTGCTGATGCCGCCGCCGCCGCCAGCGCCATCTCCACATAAGCCGCATACGGCAACACCGCGACGCCCATCACGCGATGACCTTCAAAATAGCTCGCGGTCTCGCCGCCGAGTTGCGTCTCCCAGACGAGTGTATCGGGCAGGTGCGCGAGGTCTGCGAGGCGGCGTCCGAGCAGCGGATGCCCGACAGTCGCGCGTTCGGGCGCACGGCTCCCATGCCCGTTCGTGCGGCTTTCGTGTGCGCTTTCGCCAGCCGGAGATTCCAGCCAATAGCGTCGGCGTTGGAAAGGATAAGTCGGCAAGGCGACGCGGCGGCGAACTTGCGGAATCCCAACTCGCGCCCAGTCAATCTGTGCTCCGAGGCAATAAAGGCTCGCCAGACCGTCGAGCATCACCGCGTCGTCGTCTGCGCCGCGCCTGAGACTCGACAGCCAGCTTTGACGGCCTGCGCCGAGACAATCCTGCCCGAGGGCAAGCAGTGTCGCCGATGGGCCGATTTCCAGAAATACGTCCACCTCCATCCGCCGCAGTGACTCCATCCCGTCGGCAAATCGAACCGGTGCGAGCACGTGCCCGACCCAGTAGTCCGCGCCACTCATTTCGCCTCCCGACACCGTTCCGGACACGTTTGAGATAACGGGCAGCTTCGACGGCGCATAGTTCACACGGCGGGCGGCGGCGGCGAAGCCAGCGCCCACGACGCTCTCCATCAACGGCGAGTGGAAGGCGTGCGAGACGTTCAGTTTTCTCGTCTCTACTCCCCGCGAAGTCAGTTCGGCGGCGATCTCTTCCAAGGCGTTCGCCTCGCCGGAGATGACCGTGTGTTGCGGCGCGTTGACGGCGGCGACGGCGACCGACGTGTAAGGTTCCGCGAGGCGCATAGCTGTCGCTTCGTCGGTGAAGACAGACATCATCGCGCCCGTCCTGGGCAGCGATTGCATCAGCCTGCCGCGTTCGGCAACGAGCCGCACTCCCTCCTCCGCGCTGAATACTCCCGCCACGCACGCGGCCACAAACTCGCCGACGCTATGACCCATCACCACCGCTGGATTGATGCCCCATTCAATCCACAGTTCAGCCAGCGCGTACTCCAATGCAAACAGCGCGGGCTGCGTGTAGGCCGTCTCGTCGAGCGGCGTCGCCGCCCCCGCCGCCGGGTACAAAATCTCAAGCAGCGACCGCTCCATGTATGGCCGGAGCGCCGCGTCGCAGCGTTCGAGTGTCCGGCGGAAACTCGCCTGAGTTTCGTAAAGACGCTTGCCCATGCCGGGGAATTGCGACCCCTGCCCGGTGAACAGGAAGGCGACGCGCGGCTCGCGCGACGACGCCTTTGCGCCACGGAAACGGGGACGCTCTAACTGTGCGCGCAACTCTCGCGTCGTCGCGGCGACGGCGGCGATACGCTGGTCGAAGTGTGTCCGGCACACGTTCGACGTGTAGGCAATCTCCGCAAGCTCGGTCTCCGGGTGCGCGTCGATGAAGCGTGCGTAGGCTGCCGTCAGTTCGTCCAACGCCGCCGGACTCTTCGCCGATAATGCCACCACCCGCAAACGCTCTTCATGCGCATCTGCGGTTGTGAAAGCAGCCGGCGCTTCTTCGAGAATGACGTGGGCGTTGGTGCCGCCGAAGCCGAACGAACTGACGCCTGCCAATCGCCTGCGCGCGCCTCGCGGCCACGACTTGCGCTCGGAGGGAATGCTGAACGGAACATCTTCCAACGCGATGTGTGCATTCAGTTGTTTCAAATGCAGGTGCGGCGGAATCTCTTCATGAAGCAGGACGAGGACGGTCTTGATTAGACCAGCGATGCCCGCCGCCGCTTCAAGGTGTCCGATGTTGGTTTTAACCGAACCGATGTAGCACACGTCGGCGTCGCGACGGTCTTCGCTGAGCACGGCTCTGAGCGAGTCGACTTCAATCGGGTCGCCCAGCGGAGTCCCTGTGCCGTGTGCCTCGACGTAACCAATCTCAGAGGCGCGCACCCCCGCATCGGCGAGCGCGCGGCGAATTACAGCTTGCTGGGAAGGTCCGTTTGGTGCGGTCAGGCCGTTGCTGCGTCCATCCTGATTGACCGCCGACCCGCGAATCACGGCGAGCACGCGGTCGCCGTCCGCGACCGCCTCAGTGACCCGCTTCAAGACGACGACGCCCGCTCCTTCGCCTCGCACGTAACCGTCGGCGCTCTCGTCAAAAGTTTTGCAGCGACCATCGGGCGCGAGCATTCCCGCGCTCGTAAAAATCGCGTTCAGATGCGAGGTCAGAATCAGATTTACCCCGCCGCACAAAGCTAACTCACACTCTCCCCGCAAGAGACTTTGGCAAGCTTGATGTAGTGCGACCAGCGAAGAAGAACAGGCCGTGTCAATCGCCCAACTCGGCCCGCGCAAATCCAGCACGTACGAGATGCGGTTCGCCGCGATGCTAAGCGCGTTGCCCGTCGCCATGTAAGCATCCGTCTCTGCGTGCGGGTTTCGCTGAAGCCGCGCGTAGTCGGAACCGCTGATACCGACGAAGACCCCGGTCGCGCTGCCCGCCAGTTTGTGCGGCGCGATGCCCGCGTGTTCGAGCGATTCCCATGCGACTTCCAGCAGCAGGCGTTGCTGCGGGTCCATCGCCTCGGTTTCGCGTGCGGTGATGCCGAAGAAATCGGCGTCGAAGGCATCGATCCGCTCAAGAAATCCACCCCATCGAGTTCCCTCCAAATTCCTGTCGGTCGGCGGCGGCGTGATGGCGTCGATGCCCGAATGCAAGAGATTCCAGAACTGTTCGGGATTGCCGGCCCACGGAAACCGGCACCCGATACCGACGACGGCAACCGCGCTTTCGCCGTCCGTGCGGGGCGGTGCGAACGACGACCCCCCGGCGGCATCCTCTCCCGCGAGGTGTCGGGCGAGGACCGCGATGTTCGGAAAGTCATAGAAGAGCGTCGGCGGCAACGCGCGCCCGAGCCATTCCTGCAATTCACCGGAGAGTTCAATCGCGGCTTTGGAATCAAGCCCGAAATGGGTGAACGGCTCGCGCGTGGAAATTTGAAGCGCGGTGACCCCGAGCTTCGCCGCGAGACGTTCGACCAGCCATGACGAAACGGCACTCGCCTCCAGCGCAACCGGTGCAAAACTTCCGGCGCGCCATTCGCCGACAACCTCCAACCCCTCGCCCGTCATGTATGCTTGACGGCATCGGTGGCGCTGGATTTTCCCGCTCGTGGTTCGTGGAATACTTGCGGGCTTGAGCAGCACGAGGGCCGTCAACTCGACTTCATGCTCTTCCGCGACCGCCTGACGGACAGACGCCGCGATGCTCTCGACATCGAGACGACGCTGGTGGTCGCGCCTCACTTCACACGCGACGACGAGCCGTTCGGCTCCCGCGATCTCGACACCGAAGGCCGCAACCGCATTATTGACGAGCGCCGCATGGCTTCGCTCGGCTGTGTGCTCAATGTCGTGCGGATGATGATTGCGTCCACGGATGATAATCAAATCTTTGAGGCGACCGCTGACGAAGAGATTACCGTCTTTGATAAAACCGAGGTCGCCAGTTCTAAGGAATGAACCGTCGCCGTCGGCGAGTCGCGCGTGGAACGTTCGTGCGCTCTCTTCGGGACGCTTCCAGTAACCGGTGGCGACGTTCGGACCGCTCACCCAAATCTCTCCAACCTCGTCGCCAGCACACCGCTCGCGGGTTTTGGGATTGGCGATGACCACGCATTCATCCAACCACGCGTGGCCGCTGCTCGCCAGCCGGAGCGCGTTTGTCTCGGACGAAGGAGGCTTGACCCGCCCGTGCTCAAGTGTTGACCTATCGAACACGTCGATTGTTGCCCCGGATTCCGTGTCGCCTCCGGTGACAAACAGCGTCGCCTCCGCCAGCCCATAACACGGGTACATCGACCCGGCCCGAAATCCACAGGGCGCGAAGGCCTCCGCGAAGCGTTCGATGGTGTCGGCGCGCACCGGTTCTGATCCGTTGCACGCCAGCCGCCAACTGTCCAGATTGAGAAACGCCTTTTGTTCGTCGCTCACCTTTGCGAGGCAGAGTTCGTAAGCCGAGTTTGGCGCGCCGCTGGATGTGGCACGATAGCGGGAAATCATCTCAAGCCAGCGCACAGGCTTCTGTAGAAACGCCGCCGGTTCCATCAAGACGGACTGACCGCCCGCATACATAATCGACAACACGTTACCGATAAGCCCCATGTCGTGAAAGAGTGGAAGCCATCCGGCCACCATCGTGGTGTGGTCGAATCCGAAGGCGTGACAGCTCATTTCAAAGTTATGCAGGAGATTGCCATGACTAAGCATCACGCCCTTCGGCGTGCCCGTCGAGCCTGACGTATATTGCAGGAAGGCGAGCGTCCGCCAATCGACAGACGGCGCGGCCCACGCCTCTTCTGCACCCGCGCCGGACGCGTCGTCCGTTGCGAGAATCCGTAGGGCGCGGATGTCCTGATGAACGTCTGTCCGGCGCGACAGTTTCTCCGCGAGCGCTTGAGTCGTCAGCGCGATTGAAGCTTCCGAGTTGGAAACAATCGCCTGAAGCCGGTTCATCGACCGGTTCTGGCGGGGCGGATAGACGGGCACGGCGACGACGTTTGCATACAAGCACCCCATGAACCCGCAGATGAATTCGAGGCCGGAAGAATAGAGCAGGAGCGCGCGGTCGCCCGGCGCGGCGACGCCCTGCAAGGTAGCCGCAATCCGACGCGCGTGCGTGTCTAGTTGTTCGTATGTCAGAACCCCCGCTTCGGTTTCGCCGTTTTCGAGAAAGCGGTAGGCCACACGATCAGGTTCGTGCGCGGCTCGTCCCCGGAGCAACTCGATCAAGCTGCGATGGTGCGGTCTTCGGGTGTCCATTTCCCAAGTTCTTACTTCAATCAAGTGTGAAGTCTCAAGAAACTTTCCGCTACTCAACACTCCGAAAAAATCATGTGGGAGTATTGCCCGTCACGGTCGTCGAGCGGCGCGATCCCAGACAGTTCTCGGTTCGCTCAAAAAGCG
Source organism: Pyrinomonadaceae bacterium (assembly GCA_041746175.1). Classification (GTDB taxonomy): domain Bacteria; phylum Acidobacteriota; class Blastocatellia; order Pyrinomonadales; family Pyrinomonadaceae; genus JBGTHJ01. The sequence goes on along the minus strand of JBGTHJ010000480.1, from coordinate 10,996 downwards.
CACGACGAAAAAGCACACCGCGATATGCTTTGTGTGAGGTTCACTCGAAACAGCATGATTGGTTTATGTCCTTCTTGAATTTGCCGGTGCGTTGGCTATCTTCACAGCGGCGTCATCAGTTCGTCGAGGAACGGATTGGTGAACAAGGCGTCCGGGTCGTACTTCTTCAACGTCGAAACCTCCCAGTTCCAGTTGTCGTCCGCGCCCCGTCCGGTGGTTAGCCGCTGACGAATGTTGGTGAGAAACTGTTGATTCTTCCATGCTCCCTGCGCGGTGTAAGCCCAACCCTTCGACCATTCGGGCATCACCATTCCGGCTGTTCCCGTAAAACGCTGCTCAAGCCATGTTTCAAGCTCCAGGTAAAATTCGTTTGACGAAGGCGTCGCGGGCAGCGTCAGCACGTCGAGCCACAGCGCCGTGTCCCAACCGTTGTCGATGTCCGTGCTGCTCATGCTGAGCGCGGAGATCACGGGTCCTGTGACCGTCGTTCCCGGTGCGACCGAAACCTTGCTCGGGTCGTCGAGTCCGGTCACACGAATCTCCAACGGCGCATTGATCGGAAACTTATTGTCGCCCTGATACTTGAGCAGGAGTCTGGTGAACTCGGCGGTGAAATCGGCGATGGACTGCTGAACGTCCTTCTTCGGCAGATGGACGGCGTAGCCGTTGGCCGTGACGCGCAGCGTCTGATCCCCGATGTATTGCAGCGTGTTTTTCGACGGCCCCCAAAGGTCTGCCGCGTCGTCGATGAAGAGGCCGACTTTGGTGATGAACGCCATCAACTGGCCGAGGCACGGGGTGAGCGCCGCGCCGCCCGCACTCCCCGTCGCGATCTTCCAGAGTTGAGTCACAAGGCAGCTCAAAATTTCCGGCAAACTGTCGGCAACCTGCTGCGACGTGGCATCGTTGCGACCATGAAGTTGCGAGCCGAGGCCGGTCAGCCCGCTCGTCACTTCGGTGATGATTTGCAGAACTCCCTTTGAAAGCGGCACGCCCAGAATCAACTTGAAGATATCAGTCACCCAGTCCGGCAGATTGTCGGAGAATGGATAGTTGTTTATCCCGGTCACAACTTTCGCACCGGCGGGCTGCATTGGCGTATTCGTCCACACCTTCAACCACGGGTTATCGCTGAACGGATACCAGATTGCTTCGACTCGACCCGAAGTGTTCAGAAACGAGGCGAAGCTATCAGGGGGAATCGGTGCGGAAGCCGAGGGCGCTTGGAAGAGGGTTTGCCAACTCAGATCGGTGTAACTTTGGCAGCGCAAGTTGTAGTTCTCAATTATCTGAAGCGTGGCATCAATCAAGAAAGCGCGCCCGACGTGAGTCAGAAACGCCTTGTCGTCGCCCTGTCCTCGCTGGAAGGTAACGGGCTTGTAGAGGCTCGACGTTTCATCGAAGACAACCGCCGTGAACGCTAAAATCTGGTTGCTCAACGATCCGTAGCTGGCGTCGAAATCGTCGGCGGGAGAAGGTATCGCCGTGCCGTGAGCATCAATCGCGAGCGCGCCGCCGACCGTGATGTTGCCCGGCGCGGGGACGTGCGGAAAGCTATAGCCGGAAGCATCGCCGCTGCCGGATTGTTGTTCAAGAAATGCCATCAGTTGAGCCATCGTCGCGCCCACGCCGACCTTCACTCGCGCCGATAGATTATTCGCCGCCGGAATGAACTCCATCGTCGTGAGGTGTTGCGTCGTATCCAACAAGACCAGGTTGGCCGGGCTTTCACCCGGCGTCACGGTAATCGGCGACCACGTGTGCATGATTCCGCGCGGACGCACCTTGAAACTGTTGTCTTTCGCCCAGTTGCAAACCTCGGCAACTTGCTCGGCAGAAGTTGGAGCGCACGTCCACAAATTACGCACGTCGATGTCACCGGCCCAGTTTTTGAACTCGGACTGGTAAAGGGGAATGTCTGCCGGAAAATTCGGGGGTGGCGTTTGGTTGTTCATAAATGGCCTCTTTCCTTGCGGTGGTAATCAAGCTTGTTGAGGACGAAGTGCGGAGTTTGTAGGCGATAACGGCGGCTGCAAAATCGCGCGCGTCTTCGATCAGGTTGCTCCCAAGTGAACTGCAATGAGGCTCCAAAACTTCGTCGTCACTTGATTAAAGCGACGCGACTTGGGGCGTTTCGATAAATATCGAAGTCAAGATTCTGCCCGTGCTCGCGCTCGTTGGAGGCCGAAGAGTTATCGAAACGCTTTCGTTCCGTACGCCGCCGCCTCAATTGCCATTCGACAGCCCGGAGTCTTGCTCACCGTTCTGCAAACGCCACAGAGAAGCATAAATCCCCTCGCGGCTCACCAATTCGTCGTGCCGCCCTTCTTCGCAAATTCGTCCCCGATCTAGCACGAGGATGCGGTCGGCGTCGCGGATGGTCGACAGCCGATGGGCAACGACAAACAGGCTCCGACCCGACATGCGCTCGCGGACAGAGCGGTTGACCGCCGTTTCCGTTTCATAATCGAGGTGCGATGTAACTTCGTCGAGCGCGAGGATAGGCGCGTCTTTGAGCAGCGCTCTGGCAATCGCCACCCGCTGCCGTTCTCCACCGGACAACATTCGCCCGCGCTCTCCGACTTCGGACTTATGCGCTGACCCCAATAACTCCGATGCCTCCGCGTCGCGCATGACGCTCGCCAACTCGTCGTGCGACGCCCCCGGCTTGCCGTACAGCACGTTGTCTCTGACCGAGCCTCGAAACAGGTACACATCCTGATTGACCAGACCGATGGCCGAGCGTAAATCCTGAAGATTCAGCTCGCGGATGTCCTTGCCGTCGATGAGAATCCTGCCGGAGTTGACATCGTAAAAGCGCACCAACAGTCGAATCAGCGTGCTCTTGCCCGAACCTGTCCGCCCGACAACGGCCAGCCTTTCGCCGGGACTTAACCGAAAAGAAACATTTCGCAGCACCGTTACTTCCGGGTCATAGCCGAAGGTGACGTTCTCGAAGACGACCTCACCCTGCACAGCATTTTTCGGCAGCCGTCTCGTCCCGCTGCGAATGGCCGGTCGAGCGTCGAGAATCGCGCTCAATCGCGCGGCTGAGGACTTCGCGGCGTGATAGCTTTCGGTCAATTCGTCGAGGCCGCTGACGGCGCTGATGAGTTCGGGGAACATGTACAGCGCTCGCATGTAATCCGTCTGTTTAATCTTTCCTGAGACGGCGAGTTGCCCGCCATAGAGCGCGGTTAAGCAAAACCCCGTGGCAAAGATACCCTGCGCTAGACTGGCCTGCGCGACGGACGTGTTCGTCGCCTGCACTGAGGCTTCCCCTAATTGGCGCCCGGCCACGCGCAATCTTCGCACCTCGTACTCTTCCGCGCTGAAACTCTTCACGTCCACGATGCCGCTAAAGTTCTCCTCCAGCATCTGATTGTAGCGATCGGAAAGCTGGCTCTGGCGGGTGTAATATTTGTCGGCCATGCGACCGAAGACGCGCGGCGGCAGCAGCAGGAAGATTAGCGGTAGCGTGGAAACCAGCGCCAGCGTCGGCGCAGTCGTCGAAAGCATGATGCCAATCGTCGCCACCGTGAGTCCGCCGCTGATAACCTTTTCGCCCGCCTCTTCGACGAACTTGCCGACCTGTGCCGTGTCGCGTGTGATGAGGTTGATTAAATTGCCCGTACCCTGTGTGTCGAAAAACTTGAGGTCTTGATTTTCGACGCGCGCCAGCAAGCGCTCCTGTAGCTCCCGCTGCACCGAATTGTTTAGCTCGTGCCAGACGCGGCGGCGGTGATAACGCATCCACGAATCAACCCCGGCCAGCGCCAAAGAGAAACCCAGACCGGCAAGAAGACTTGACCCCGCTTCAGCACGTCGCATTCCACCCGTCGCGCTGCTCGCGCCGCGCGCCGCGCTCACCGTCGAGACAAAGAACATGCTCTGTAACATGTGCACGCCAAAGGTCGCCATGGAAAGGAGCGCCGGCTTTAGAAGACGGCGGCGGTCAGGAAGAGAGAGGTTGATAATGCGCGTTAAAGTGTCACGCGGAACGTCGGTAATATTCGGTGGGGCGGGCGGCTTAGCTAAAGCTTCGGCAAGATTGTCGGCGATCAGTCGCCCGATACTGATTTCGGGCGGTCCCGGCACATAGCTAACAAGCAACCGGGCGGACACAGGATTGGCCGCGACACGCTGCACACGCGGATGACGCAGCAACGAAGTTTCTAGCGCCCTGGCCGACTCGGGCCTACCCTTGAGAGCCTTGACCTCCCAACGCTCCCTCCCCGGTATGGCGGAACGAAGCGTCAAGCCCCGAGCACCAGAGGGGGTGGAATTGCTATTGTTTTCCACGCCCCGCCTTCTTCTTGGTCTGAGCAAGTTCGTGCATCGCTTCTGCGTGTACGTCCTCCATGTCTTCCATTGCTTGCTGAGAAACTTCCTTCAGCTTGCGCCCAGCCATCACACCCGCTTTGATTCCTTCTTTGGTCAGGAACTTCCAAGAGTGTGCGAGTACGAGACCCGACGCGAGACCTAGTAAGTAAGTTCGCTTCTTCATATTCTTTTGACCGGCTTGGTGTCTGCCATTTAGCAAACTATGTGGAGACGCCAGAAATTTCTTTGGTAGATACTGTTTTCAGAATGGTTCCGCCATCTTGGAATACAGTGGCAGAAGTGGCAACTGTGTGCGATTCAAACGGCACAACTACCCCCCCACTCCGCATTGAACCGGAGTGGTAAGCAAAGCAGTGGGGACTGACCGGTAACACCGACCTCCGCGAAGAGTGCGCTTTGTGTTTGCCGCTCTGAGAAGGGTGGACTCAACTGTCAAATCGGGTTTTGACTCTGGGCAAAAGACATTGGGCACGTTGCCAATGAAATAGCTTGACCGATTAGATGCTGCCGCGATGCGGAGAGCGCACACAGCCGCTCTGTTTCGGTTTGCAAGTTCCGCCTTGAATCACTAGACGCGGTAAATTCTATGTCGCTAGGATTTGGCAGGAGTGCCGGCACGCTTGTTGAGCGGCGTATTATCTTCGGCTTCGATCAACCCGAGGTGTTCGTGAAGGTGATTCCCGGTCTTAGCTTTCGTAAACGAATTGGCTTTGACTAAGAGCAGCCCCGGAAGACCGAAGAGGGCTCCAGCGGCCAGGCCGAGCACAGCGTGTAGGCCACCCTGGACGAGGTCACCCTTGATGAGATTGCTCCCGCCGGGGACAAGAATTTCGCTGGAAAACTGTATGCCAGTCTTTACTGTCTCCATGCTGGTGTCGTCTTTACTCATTACTGTGCTCCTTATAGTTTGAGGTGGTTACCGCGAATTTCAACATGGCTCTCGACACCTCCAAAGAGTGTCGGACACTTACAGAGTCATGTTTATTCGAGTACAAACTCTATCCCTTTTGAAGTGATTCTGCAAGCATATTTTACGGGGCGTTGCAAATTTAGTTATATTGGACTCGATGTGTAATTCGATAGTTCGATGGACTACAAACCCACAGCTCATTTTAGTCAACTTACAGACGCAGACCGTGCTGCGACAGCGCGCCGGATCGATCTCTCAAAACTCTTCTTCTCGGTGGAGAGTGAGATGTTAGCGTTGCTGGTATAATACTTCCCAACGACTGCACGCTGAATGTTCTATAAACCATTAACCTCTCAAGGAAAGGACGGGTAAGGTGGAACAGCAAGTGAACTGGTTTTCTCGTGAATTTTCACTCGGTCTTCCCGCCGGGATGTTCCCGTTCGTTGTGGAACGCGTGCGCGGCACGCCTGCTCGGATAGAAGATCGCGTTGGCTCGCTAGCGCGTGAAGTCCTGACCAGACGTATTAGCGACGCATGGTCAATTCAGGAGCATGTCGGGCACCTACTCGACTTGGAGCCTTTGGGAATGGGGCGGCTTAGCGACTTTGCCGCCGGACTGGAAGTGCTCCGCGCCGCCGACTTGGCCAATAGAAAGACCCACGAAGCTGAGCACAATTCCAAATCAGTAGCGGAACTTCTCCAGTCCTTCCGCGCCGAACGACTGGAATTCGTTCGGCGGTTGGAATCATTCGACGAAGGATTTATTTTGCGCACTGCCCTTCACCCGCGCCTCAAAAAGCAGATGCGAGTCACCGACCTGACGTTTTTTATCGCCGAGCATGACGACCATCATTTGGCTAAGATCACGGAACTATTGCGTGTATTTGGTTGAATGCTGGTGTCCTTCTCGATTCTCGGATGAGGGGTTGATGAAGAGAGCATGCTGAGTTGAAATTGAGATGGACTTTTGTTTTCTGTTCGACAGCCACCGGAGTTTTCTGACGTTTCGAGGTGAGAGCGCAAACAGCCCAGGGTAAAGAGGTCTCGGGGCACGTTGCGGATGTCGCCGGTCAGGGTGCAGGTCGGTGCGGTTGAACCAAGTGGAGAGCGCGTGAAACCTCTCAGGGTGGCGGTCATCGGGACGGGTCGACTCGGCACGGTTCTCGCCCGAGAACTGGCCGCGTGCGGTCACAACGTCGTCGCGGTGGTCACCCGTCGTGTGAGCCGTGCACGACGGGCGGCGGCGTCGATTGGTTCGCACCCACACGCTTTGACCATCTCCCAACTCGATCTTCTGCCGCCGATTGAGCTGCTCCTCATAACCACGCCGGACGACGCGATTACCGAGACTGCCACCCGCCTCGCAGCAGTCGAACGGACTAACCTCGCAAAACGCCCCGTCGCGCTGCATACGAGCGGCGTGGCTTCTTCGGATGCGCTTGCACCTTTACGGGAACGCGGTTTTTACATCGGTTCGATGCATCCTCTGGTTTCCATCAGCGACCCGACGAGTGGAGCAGAAAACCTACGCTCAGCCTTCTATTGTCTGGAAGGCGATCGCAACGCTGTCAGTTTGGCGCGCAGACTGGTGCGTGAACTGGGCGGAAAGAGTTTCTCAATAAAGCCTGGCGACAAAGCCCTGTACCATGCCGCCGCCGTCGTCTCCTGCAATCATCTGGTGGCGCTTTTCGATCTGGCCGTCGAACTGATGACCCGTTGTGGGCTCTCCAAATCGAACGCGCTCAGCGTGTTAGCCCCTTTGTTGCGAACCACGTGCGAGAATATCGCCACGCGCGGCCCGCAGCGCGCCCTCACCGGCCCCTTCACCCGCGCTGATGTGGCGACGGTGCGGCGGCATCTTGCCGCGCTTGAGGCGCAACACGCTAGTGAAGCGCTGGCCGTTTACACGCTGCTCGGACGGCGGTCGCTACGGCTGGCGCAACAAGCCGGAGCGGACGTGCTCCGTTTGAGAGAGATTGCCCTTGAACTCGATCACAAAGATGGCAAAAAAACCGAAGTTGCTGACATGACGGACAATTCGCGCCGCTTACTCTGAGGATGCTGTAAATTGAGGTGCGGCCTGCGCGCCGGACAGAAGTCGAGGCCGGATGAATTTCGGCAAACAACTCCCCCACTGCTTCTCCCGTCCAATTCCTGAATAATTCGGGAGATACTTTCGAGACTTATTCCAACCCTTAGTGTCAGCACCGGTACTGCGGGATCAACATAGTTTTGGCCGCTATTCGAGCACCGCTGATAACAAACATATAAACTCAATTAGACGAGGTTGCGTCCGGTTCTGCCGATTCCCCGGCGTAACTGGGGGATCGACAGTTTCAATTATTTATATTGACCACTCAATTTTTTGTCAATATAGTGTGCCGAGTTATAACGAGATACAACGAGATATCTTGTGGAATTTAGGGCGAGATATCTTTCAAAAGGAGGGCTTGTTGATTTGTCAGCCCCTGAGTATATAACGGTGACCGAAGCGTGCGAATATCTTGAAGTATCCTCTGACACCTTTCGACGCATCGCCCGCGACCTCAACTTGGCCACCGTCGGCGACCCCACGGACGCCCGTGTGAAGCTCTATAGTCGGGCTGCCATAGCCGCGCTTAAACAGCGTCCGATGGAGATTTCGACCCGTCATAAGGTTATTACTATCAGCAACAACAAGGGTGGGGTCGGTAAAACTACCACGGCCATCTCCCTTGCCGCAGAGGCCGCCGTCAATGGCGAGCGTGTCCTTTTAATTGATGCAGCCCCCCAAGCTTCGGCAACTAACGCCCTGCTGACCGACAATGATAGAAGCGATGACAACGAACAGGGCACGCTTGTCTCTTGGCTCAAGGGCGACGCAAACTTTCAGGATCTGATCACCTCTATTAAATTTGAAGATTTGGAGTTCGACTTTGTTAGGAGCAGCTCCAAAAACGATAATATTGACAGATCGAACCCGCTCGAGACAGTGACAGCCCTTCAGGAGCAGTTTCAGCTCTGGGACGACTCACCCTATGACTATGTTTTCATTGACACTGACCCCTCTTTTGGAACGCTAGTCTCGATGGCGCAGGTCGGCAGCCATTTCGTCCTTTGCCCCGTAAATGCTGATGTTATGAGCGTTAACGGCACAATGCAGCTTACCCGCCAGCTTCAACGCGCACGGATTATCACTAAGACACGATTCCCCGCCCTGCTGGGGTTTTTTCTCACCCGCTATGATGCCAGGAAGCGGATGTGCCGCGAGGCGCAGGAATTTTTACGCTCGGCATACCCCAACATGGTGTTCGACGCAATCGTTCCGGAGAACGTGAGGGTTGCTGAAAGTGCCGGCTACCACGCTCCAGTGCAACTTACGGCTCCAGAGTCGGCTGGCGCACAGGCATATAAAAAGCTATGGAAGGAGGTTCGTGAGCGTGTCGAACGATCAGTCACCGCCGGCGCGTAAGGTGATTCCCTACAAGAAGGGGGGACGCCGACCTTCACCCTTCTCCGAAATGGCTTTCCAGTACAGTGGTACAGCACTGGATGTCGCCATACAGCAGCGTGAGCAGGATAAGGAAATATCACCATCCGAAACTCCTGCCAATGAGGAAAGCTCCGCAGGATCCGCCGCGATAGATGTTCAAGACTCGGAAGTACCACGAGTCCAGTCAGTTAACTTTACAACGGCGGCAGCACATCCAGCCCCGCCAGATATTGAAGAGCAAGAAAGTTTTTCTCCACAGCTCGACTATCAGCGAGGACAAACCGCGAAGCAGACATCTCCTAAGAGCTTCCGTCCGCTGTCTGGGGAGAAGAATAAAAGGCTCGCTCTTGCGAGTACGAATCTTGAGCTGCAATCATTCATTGACCGCTGGAAACCATTTCTCACCGACACGCAGTTAGGAATTTGCACTTTTATTTATGCCAACTCGACCGCGATTAATCAGGAATATTGCTTCACATCGACGGCTAAACTCATGGCTGCCGTTTCCAAGACTGAGCGGCAGGTCAAAACTGTTCTCAATCAACTCCTCGACTGGGAACTTGTCTTCAGGGGCGAAACTGTGATCAATACACCCCGTGACAAGCGTGGTACTTACTACAAACTCAATCCAGATAAATCCTAATTTACCCATCTATGGAACTAAACAGTTTGAACTTCACCCGATTTAGTGGACACGAAGTTTAAGCTGCTTGGCTCAATAATTTCTGCTCATACTCCATCGGGTTCAAGTGACCCTACGAAGGATGCCGTCGCTTTTGTTTGTGGCCGACATCCAATCTACTCGTGGTTGGTCAGGCGCGCCTCGTCTCTCGTGTCCATCGCTTCTCGCGATAAACCACCATTCCAGCGCGGCGCAGAAACTCTCGACCACCGCATTGTCGTAACAATTAGCGCGCCGCGACACGCCCGGCACGATCCGTCACACAGCAAGCAACTTCTGATAATCAAAGGCCGCATGCCGGTCACCACGATCACTGTGTTACAGCAACTCGCGGCTCGGGCATCTCGCTTCGATAGCCATCCATAGCGCGTCGGTCGCCAAACTCGCTTCAAGCGGGTGTTTCATCGCCCAGCCGACGACTCGACGGCTCGCCAAGTCCAGCATGACGGCCAGGTAGAGCCACCCTTTGCGCGTCGGCACGTAAGGAATGTTGCCCGCCCAGACGCGACTGGTCGCTTCGATTTCCGTCACCGCAAAGCGGCGCCCGAGCAGGTTCGGCGCGACCCGGTGCGTGTGTTTCGAGGCGGTCGTCGTGGAACGCCATCGGTCGCGCCCTTTCACCCGCAGCCCTTCCAGTGGCGCATCAAGCAGACTACTCTTTTGTGCCCACACGGCTCGCCTTGCTCGTGCCACTCGACATGCACACGCGGGCTGCCGTAAGTGCGGCGGCTGGCCTGATGGATCACACGAGTTTGCGTCATCTGTCTTTCATCACGCCGGGACGGAGCAACTGATGGCTCGCCCTTGCCCCGCATACAAGACTGAACTGCTGACCTCCAGTCTGAGTATCTGATTTAACAACTGAAATCCCTGAGGGTTAAAATGTTTCTTGCGTAAGTCATCTCTCTAAATGCGCAAATCCAACTACCCCTGTAATAATAGCTACCCCTGTATCGGTTTGTACCCAGGTATTAATTACTACCTCTGTAAACCCCGCTACCCCCATACTAACCACTACCCCTATAACAACTACTACCCCCATACAATCCACTACTCGGGTGGCATCTACGCCGCGCATCATCTTCCCCATAGCCATCTAACCTTGCAATCTCCCCTTACATAGGTAGTTATGACTACCGGGGTAGCTATAGCTACCGGGGTAGGAAATCCAACCCGGGTAGCCGGCAATACTGGTGCATCGGGCGCTACCGAGGTAGTTCATATTACAGGTGAAAGAATAACTACCCATGTAGAAAAAATTTCATCTATACAAGTCTTACAAAATCCTTATAGTGCCTTTTTGTGGAGGATCGTGGGCAATTTCTTGCGGTCCCAAAGCTGATAGTCGGGACAAAGGCAAAAGAGTGAGAGATAAGACCTGAAGCACTCCAATTTAGCGACCGAAAGCTTCAGGTCAATCGAGAAACGCGATCGAGGGCGCGCCGGTTAATTGAAGAGTGCGCGTAATTCATTTGGTCAAAAACCTCAGCTTTTCGGGGCTTTCGCCCCCCACTAAGCTGAGACTAAAAGGGAATTTTTCAAGCACTCGGCAGAATTAGCTAAAACGCTGAGAAAAAGCGACTTAGAA
>JBGTHJ010000479.1:0-2340 GCA_041746175.1 Pyrinomonadaceae bacterium | reverse complement strand
GGCGCGGACGCGGCGGCGACGCGGCGCGGCGCGGGCTGGACGGATTTCCGCGCGCTCCTTGAAAGCCTCGCCGCAGACGCGACGCGCACAAGTCCCGCGAAGCAGATCGAACTGATCCTCGCGCGCGGCTACGAAGCCCATCTCGCGGCGACTTACGAGAACGCCGAGGCGCGGCTCGAAGACCTCCGCCAACTCGCGCACTACAGCGCGCGTTACAACTCGACCGAAGAATTTTTGGGCGAACTGGCGCTGCTCGCGACCGAAGGCTACGGCGCGCCGCAAACCCTGTCGGGCGAAGATGTCGTGATGGGCGGCGACGAAGACGAACTGCTCACGCTCTCGTCCGTCCATCAGGCGAAGGGTTTGGAGTGGCGTGCACTCTTTATCATCTGGGCTGCCGACGGCAAGTTCCCCTCGCCGCGTTCGCTGCGCGACGCCGAAGGCGAAGAGGAGGAACGCCGCCTCTGGTACGTCGCGCTGACCCGCGCACGCGACCAACTCTACATCACCTATCCGCTCATCGTCACCGACTACAACCGCCAGACGGTCGTCCAGCGTCCCTCGCGCTTCGTCACCGAAGTTACCCCGGAGCACTACGAAATCTGGAACCTCGAAGAAGAGAACGTCGCGCTCGTCGTCGCTGTACCGCCGGATGAAAACAAGTCCTCGGAGAACGAGAACGACGAGCCGGACGGCTACGTCAACTGATGCCCATCATGCCCGAACCCGATCAGGATTCTTTACGCACCGACCAGACGCTCAAAGCGGAGGTCAAAGTTTATTACGATCTCTACGCGCCGTCGGACGGGGCTGCGCCGCTGCTCATCGCGTTGCATGGTTACGGGAGCAGCAAGACGTGGATGATGCGCGAGACGAGACACCACGCCCCCGCAGGGTTCGCGGTCGCCGCGCTGCAAGGTTTTCACCAGCACATGAAAGACGCGTGGGAGAAGGGCGGGCCGCTGCGTTACGGGTTCGGCTGGCTCACTAACTTTCATCCGGAGGAGGCGGTCGGGCTGCATCATCGCGCAGTGTTGGATTTGATCGACACGCTGGTCGAACGCGGCGTGGCCGACGCGCGGCGCATCTTTCTGCTCGGCTTCTCGCAGTCGTGCGCGCTGAATTTCCGTTTCGCCTTCACGCACGCGGAACGGTTGCGCGGGGTCGTCGGCATCTGCGGCGGGCTGCCGGGCGATTGGGAGTCGAGCGAAATTTATCGTCCGACGGAGGCCGCGATGTTGTATCTACATGGCGCGCGGGATGAGTTTTATACGCCCGCGCGCGTCGCCGATTACGCGGCGCAGTTGCGCAGACGCGCGCATGATGTCGAAGTGAAAAGTTACGATGCGGGACACGTGTTTGTGCCCGCGATGCGTGGCGACGTGCGCGCGTGGTTGGAGCGTCAGGCGGCGGGCTAACGCTCCGCAAGGGTGTTGCCCCGTTGTACCCTCTCCGCCACCCGCGCCCTCGTCCGCGAGCCGCCTTTCGCCTGTGGCGCGGCGCGATTTAGCAAAACGCTTGAGGCGTGCGGGCGTTGAGGTTGGGCGCCGCTCCAAGTATATTCGCAGCCGAAGTTCTCCCAATTCGCCGACGAGAAAGTAACCGACATGAAAAGCAGACTCTCTTCCAACGAACCCGCGCGGATGCTCGCCGTCGTGCTCGCGCTCGTGTTCGGACAAGCGGGGTGCGCCACGATGCCCGAAGCGACGAACAGCGAGAATGACGAAAACGCGCGGGCGATACGCGCCGTCATCGACGAACAATCGGCGGCGTGGAATCGCGGCGACATCGACGGCTTTATGAAAGGCTATGCGCAGGCGGACGACATCGTGTTCGTCTCCGGCGACACGCTGACGCGCGGGTGGCAGACCGTCCTCGACCGCTACAAAAAGACGTACGACTCGCGCGAGAAGATGGGCAAACTAGATTTCACAGAGCTTGAGATCAAACCGGTCAGCCCCTTCTACGCCGTCGTCACCGGTCGCTGGCATCTGACGCGCGCCGCCGACTCGCCGCACGGTCGCTTCACGCTCGTCTTCCGCCGCACCGCCGAGGGCTGGCGGATCGTCCACGACCACACTTCTTCGGCAACGTAGTCCGAAGTCAAAAACATTCAATCAAGACTTTGCGCTATTGTCTCCGCATCTCGAACGATGGACGTTGCGGGTCGGGTGTCAAGTTTCAGACTTTCGACTTTTGGGTTTTCGACTCTTGAAAGAATCAGAACTTCTCGTCATCGGATGTTCGCAACTCGTGACGCTACGCGGCGCGGCGCGACCGCGCACGGGCGCGGAGATGCGCGAGCCTGGCATCATCGAAGACGGCGCGCTGCTCGTCCGC
>JBGTHJ010000478.1:0-14967 GCA_041746175.1 Pyrinomonadaceae bacterium | reverse complement strand
GACCGGTGCGCAAGGTCCAGCTGGGGCTACTGGCACACAGGGTGAAACTGGCGCGCAAGGTCCGGCGGGACCGCAGGGTGCGACCGGAGCGCAAGGCGAAACTGGGGCGCAAGGTCCGGCTGGTGCGACCGGCGCGACCGGGGCGCAAGGCGAAACCGGCGCGCAAGGTCCGGCGGGTCCACAAGGGGCAACCGGCGCGCAAGGTCCAACCGGGCCACAGGGTATGACCGGGGCGCAAGGGGCAACCGGCGCACAGGGAGCGCAGGGGCCGACGGTTGCGACCTTTCACATTGGACGCGCGCCCGAAGGTAACTTTACCGCCATCAACTTCAATGACAACTCATCGGCCTTTGTCTGTGGGGGTCAGTACCTCGGACAAGCCACCATTGATCCGAATTGGTTTGGGACGGGCGGTGTTGATTATCGCTTCATCGTCTTTGGCGAACGCACGGCTGGAGGCTTGGGCGATGACATCTTCTTTGATCTCTGCCGCGCGACCAGCCTCGGCGACGGCGGCGGGGCTAACCTCTTCACCAACGTCGTCTTTAGCGCGCCGCAACCGACCGACAGCGGTTGGCAGACGCTCGCGGGTACGACCCCCGTCCGCTTCAACCTCCGCGCCCGCAAGCGGAGCGCCGCCGCAGGCTCTTACGGTCACGCATACGTTCTCATCCGCCCGCGCCAACCCTAACGCGGCGGACAAAGTTGAGAGGACATTCAGATCAACAGACGAACGAAGCAAACGAAGCGGGGCACGGCTGATAAAAACCGTGCCCCGCTTCTCTAAACCCGCGCGCCACAAAAACGGAGTCGGCTACTCCAGCTCGACCTGTTCACCGTATTGCGGCGCATCGACGCGCCAGCCGTAACGCTCCCGAATGTGCGCGGCCATCGCAGCGGCGGCTTCGGGTTCGCCGAGCGTGGTGAAAGAGCGGCGCGGCGGCGCGGGCATCCCTTCGAGCCAGCGCAGCACCTCCCGCCAATCGGCGTGCGCCGACAACCCGCCGAGCCGTTCCACATGGCAACGCACCGGCACGAACTCCTTCATTATTTTGACTTCGCGCTCGCCTTCGAGGATACGTCGCCCGGTCGTCCCGGCGGCCTGAAAGCCGACGAAGATGACGGTCGCGGTCGGGTCGGGCAAGATACGCCGCGCGTGGTGCATGACGCGCCCGCCCGTCATCATCCCCGACGCCGAGATGATGATGCGCGTGCCGCGTTCGTCGTTCAGACGCTTCGACTCTTCGCGCGACGACGCCGTGACCATCGAGCGCGTCTTGATCGGGTGGCGATTTTGGGCGAGCACGTTCGCGTAGTCTTCATCGTGTTCCTCTTTACGATTGCTGTAGATTTGCGTCGCCGCTGCTGCCATCGGCGAATCGACGCGCACGGGCAAGACGGGAATGCGGTTGGCGTCCTCCAACTCGCGGATGTGATAGACGAGTTCCTGCGTGCGCCCGATGGCGAACGCCGGAAACAGAATCGGGCCGCCGCGCTTGACCGCTTCGTTGATGACCTCGGCGAGCGCGTCTTTCGGGTCTCCGGCATCGTGGAGGCGGTCGCCGTAGGTCGATTCGACGAGCATGTAATCGCACGCGGGCGGCGCGGAGGGGTCGCGGATAATTGGCTGGTCGTAATGTCCGAGATCGCCGGAGAAGAGCACGCGCCGCCCCGTGCGATCTTCGCCCGCGCCCTCAACTTCGACGAGCGCGAGGCTCGAACCGAGAATGTGCCCCGCGATGTGAAACGCCGCGCTGAATCCATCGGCGATCTCGACCGGCTCGCCCGTGTTCGGCGTTGGCCGCAACAGTTTCAACGCCGCGCTCGCGTCGCGCTCGGTGTAGAGCGGAAGCGCGGGCGTGTGCCGCGTCAGTTTGTGACGGTTGCGATAGTCCGCTTCTTCCTCCTGAAGCCGCGCCGAGTCCGGCAGCAGCAACTTCAAGAGGTCGGCGGTACCCCGCGAGCAGTAGACCGGGTTATCGTATCCGAGCGCGATGAGGCGCGGCAGGTATCCGGTGTGGTCGATGTGCGCGTGCGTGATGACGACCGCGTTTAGACTTCGCGGGTCGAACGGTGGGTCTTGCCAGTTGCGCTCGCGCAGTTCCCTGTAGCCCTGAAACAACCCGCAGTCAACCAGCACCTTCCCGCGGTCCGACTCGATCAAATACTTCGAGCCGGTCACGGTTCCCACACCGCCCCAAAAACTCAGCGTCGCCATCGTGTGCCTCCGCTCAAGTCGTTGTCAGTTGAAGTTGATTCACGACACGAAAACGCAAGAGGTAAAAAACGAAAAGGGAAAGCGGGTAAAAGTAGACCGCGATAACCCCGGCCTTTTCCGTTTCCGCTTGATACCTTTTCCGCTCTGCCCCGATCATTATTACCCGGCGAGGGCGACGACCTTTTCGGCGGCGTCCTTCATGCCTTTGGCGACGGTGAAGTTGAGGCCGGATTCGCTGATGACGCGCTGGCCTTCTTCGACGTTGGTGCCTTCGAGACGGACGACGACGGGGACGTTGATGCCGAGGTTGTTGGCCGCCCCGACAACGCCGCGCGCGACCATATCGCAACGGACGATGCCGCCGAAGATGTTTATCAGGACGGCGCGGACGTTGGGGTCGGCGAGCAGAATTTTGAACGCCGCTTCGACGCGCTCCTGCGATGCGCCGCCGCCGACATCGAGGAAGTTGGCGGGTTCGCCGCCCGCGAGTTTGATGATGTCCATCGTCGCCATCGCCAGCCCCGCACCGTTGACCATGCACGCGATGTTGCCGTCGAGCTTGATGTAGTTCAAGTCGAACTTCGAGGCTTCGATTTCCAGCGGCTCTTCTTCGTTCAGGTCGCGGAGGTCGAGAAAGTCTTTGTGACGAAACATCGCGTTGTCGTCGAAGTTGACCTTCGCGTCGAGCGCGATCAGACGCCCGTCCGTTGTCAGCAGGAACGGATTGATCTCCAACAGCGTGGCATCCATCTGCTCGTAGGCCGCGTAGAGCGACTGCATAAACTTCGCCGCCTGATTGATGAGCGCGGCGGGCAAGCCGAGCGCGAACGCGAGTTTGCGCGCCTGAAACGAGCGGAAGCCGACCGCCGGGTCAATCGTCTCTTTGAAAATCTTTTCGGGTTCGGTGGCGGCGACCTCTTCGATGTCCATGCCGCCCGCCGCCGACGCCATGAAAACCGGGCGTCCGCTCGTCCGGTCGAGCACCACGCCGAGATAGAATTCCTTGTCGATCGGCAGCCCTTCTTCGATCAGCAGCGTGCGCACCTCCTGACCTTCCGGCCCGGTCTGGTGCGTCTTGAGTTTCATGCCGAGAATCTGGCGGGCGATTTCCTGCGCTTCGTCGGCGCTCTTGGCGAGTTTGACGCCGCCGCCCTTGCCGCGCCCGCCCGCGTGAATCTGCGCCTTGACGACAACCACGTCCGTGCCCAACTCTTTCGCCGCGTGATAAGCCTCTTCGGGCGAGCGCGCGACCAGACCGCGCGGCACCGCGACGCCGAACTTCCGCAGCAGCTCTTTGCCCTGATATTCGTGAATCTTCATTGACCGTCCTCGCTCGATTGGCGCTTCCAACCGCGTTCTTGATTTGTTGATGTGGAGCGCGACGAGTGTAGCCGCACGCCCCGCGCGACTGCAAGCGGCGAGCCTCCGGTCGTTGAATGTCGAACGCAAAATGCGTTAAGTTTACCCGACAACCTCGCACAATTTTCCAAGCAAGCGACGGCGCGGATGGGGGAGGGTTTTTATGAACGAAGTGACGGTCACATCTTTGTCGAACCTACAGATGGAGGTGCGCGACGGCGACGGCCACACCTTCATCACGGACGAACCACCGGCGGTCGGCGGCGACGGCGCGGGGGCTGACCCGTACGCGGTGCTGCTCGGCGCGCTCGGCAGTTGCATCGCGATGACGGTGACGCTCTACGCGCGTCGCAAGAGTTGGCCGGTCGAGCGCGTCAGCGTCCGGCTTCGCCAGCAGCGGATTCACGCGAAAGACTGCGCCGAGTGCGACGAGACGGCAGACGGATTCGTGCATCGTATCGAACGCCGCGTCACGGTCGAAGGCGACCTCTCCGACGAGCAACGCGCACGCCTTCAGGAGATCGCGCACAAGTGCCCGGTGCACAAAACGCTGACATCCGAAATAGTCATCGCTGAACTCAAGGATTGAAGCGGTCGGCGTGTTGACGACGGCGACGGGTTTGGTGTAGATATCTCGCGCGCACACCGGGCGTTTTCAAACCAGTTTCGCGTCTCGCACCGACTATTTACGGAAGGAATCCCTCAATGAGAAAAGCCGTCGGGCTGTTGGCTTCGCGCGCCGCTGTGGTGGCGGTGTTTCTGTTCGTCGTCCACACCGGCATCACAGACGCTTCAGCGCAGTCGCCGAAGAAGCCGGTCTCGATTGCTGCCACCGCCACCACCAGCACCGACCCGGAACTCTCGTCGCTCGAACAAGAAATCTTTCGCGAAATCAATCTCGCACGCGCCAACCCGCGCGAATACGCCGCGCACCTTGAGCGATTGAAGCCATACTTTTCGGGCAACACGTTTCAGCCGCCGGGCAAGACGCCGCTCGTCACCAACGAAGGTTGGAGCGCGGTCGATGAGGCCATCCGCTTCCTACGCGCGCTTCCTGCGCTGCCGCCGCTGTCGGTTTCCAGAGGCATGTGTTTGGGCGCGCTCGAACACGTCAAAGACCAGAAGGCGAGCGGCCTGACGGGGCACAAGGGATCGGACAACAGTTTTTGCGAACAGCGCGTGATGCGTTTCGGCGCGTGGCAAGAGAGCATTGGCGAAAACCTTATCTATGGAACCGACGCCGCGCGCGAGAAAGTGCTGACGCTGCTTATCGACGACGGGGTCGCCAATCGCGGACACCGCAAGCGCATCATGAGTTCCGAATACAAAGTGGTCGGGGTGTCGTGCGGCGACCACGCCAAACTAGGCGGCCTGTGCGTGCTCACTTTCGCCGGAGGATTCAGGGACAATCTCGCGGGCAACCCGGCCATCGGGAAACCAGCCACGCCCGCCCCCGCCAAACCATCCAAAGGCAAAGCCCCTCGACAATTCTGAGAATCTTGCTCTGCCGCCGGCTCGACGGGGCGGGCGGACGCTTCACAATTCTTTCGTCAACACACAAACCAGCCGCCGCTTCGCGTTTGCAATGAAGCGGCGGCTGTTTACTTTTGCGACCTATCGAGCGCGCAAGTTGGGCGACCACCTCCCGCGTCTTAGCCCGCGGGAGTGATGTTGAGGATGATGTTGAAGTCTCCGCCTTCGACGTTGTTGCCGGAAGGGAGTTGCGTCGGCTCGCCGTCGAGCCTCCGGTTCTGGGTCGATGTAATGGCGCGTCGATTTTCGCGCGGCGGTTCGCCGACGAGGGTGACGACGCTCGTCCCGCGCGGCACAGAGGTTCGCCCGACTTGTCCGGCGGGGCCGGAAATCCAACGCACGACGTTCGGGTTGTTCGTCGCGACGACATGCCCCGGCAGTATTTGGAGCGCGCCGGTTTGCGCTCTGAAAGCGACGATCAAACTGCTGCCCGAAACGATGCTGGAGAACTCCACCGGCGCCCCCGTGAAAAACACCTCGATACAGTTGAGCCGGTTGTTTGGAATATTGAGCGGGACGGTGCCGCCGCGTGGCACCGTCTGCATATCGAAAAGCACGATCGGGTTCTGGTCGTTCGCGCCGTTGTTGAGTTGCAGGAAGCGCAGGCGCGCGACCTTGAGCGGCGGGGCAATCTCGACGGGAGGCGCATCGACGGTCAGCCTGAAATTGAAGTTGCCGCCCTGCGTTCCGTCGCCGGAGGGGAGTTGCGTCGGCTCGCCGTCGAGACGCGTCCCGCTTTTGGCGACGATGCCCTGCGCGCCGGGCAGATCGCTGACCAAAACAACTTCGTACTCGTTTGACGGCACGCCCTGCGTCGCGCCCCAACGCACGACGTTCTCGGCGGTTTGGATGATTCTTCCCGGCAGCGGAGAGATCGTGTTGCTGCGCGCATCGCGGACGATAAAGGTCTTTCCCGTCACGATGGAACCGACGTTGGGAGGCACGCTGAAGGTGACCTCGATGACATCAAAACCGGCGGACGATGGCACGGTCATTTTGTCGGACGGGTTTTCCATCACGGCCAACACTTGCGGGTCTGACGTATCGAAAACGCCGTCGGTGGCGAGCAGGCGGACGCCGTTGACGCGCATCGTGCCGGAGTTGACGGTCAGCGTTTGCGAGCGCGACACCCCGGCGTATCGCGAACTGATGAGGGCGGCGCCTGCCGCTTTCGTGGAGATCGGAAACTGCGCGCTGGTTTCCCCGGCCTTGATCGTTACCGAGCGCGCATTGGGTTGGGCGATGCCGGGGTTGTTGCTATCGAGTTGGATGATCGCGCCGCCCTCCGGCGCGGGGCCGCTCAAGAGCCTGACGACGCCGGTTGATTCCTGACCGACGTTGACCTCTTGCGGGTCGAGTTCGAGTTGGTAAGTGACGAGCCAGAACCACATCTCGAAATCGCCGCCGCGCTTGCCGTCGCCGCTCGGCAGACGGAGCGCGGTGCGCGCATCCTTATCGTCGCGAACCCCGAAGGCTTGCCCGTCGAGATAGAGTTCGGGGTCTTTGTCCGACCAGATGAAGTTCCCTTTGAGCGTCAGATGCGCCAGCACGCGTCCTTGTCGCGTCTCGCTGAAGAGGTTTAATTCGCGAATCATCTCGAACAGTTGGTTGCGTAGCCAGCGACTTGTTCTCGATGTCGGTCGCCAGACGATCTGCGACGGGTCGGGTCGGGTTTCGTCGCCGTTTTCTCCCCTACGGGTGAGCTGAGTGTCGCCGTCCAGAATGAGCGGGTTGAAGCCGATGACCGGAAAATCACCATCGCCTGTCTCGCTTTCAGACCACATCCGGCGGTCGACCGAGTTGAAAGGGTAGGGCATCTCCAACGTGACGAAGCAGGTTGGCTTGCCGCGTAGCGAGTTGATAAACAGCGACTCGTCGCACTGAACCATGAGGCCCGTGGCGAGGGCTTCAAAGTCCACGTCGCTGTCGTTCTCAAGCGGCGTGAAGGGTTGCTCGTTGTTTGAGTCGTCGAGGGTGAAGACCGACTTGACGTGGATGCCGGGTTCGTCGTTGACGCCGATGAGTTGACAGAGTTGGTCGAGCGCGGCTTGCACGGTCAACACCCCGGCGAGTTTGTCGCACTCGCCCGGCTGGTAGGCGACTTCGGCGGCGACGCTCAGGTTAGCGTTGAAGCGGATGGGCAGATGCACGGGTTGGTTGGCGACGTTGCGGAGCGTGGCGACGACCTGCTGGCTCGTCAGCCCGGTGTTGGCGAGATGCCACTCGCAAGCGGCCAGCCCATCCGCGTCCGTCTTGACGACGATGGTGCGGTCGTCGATCTGCAAGCCGCGTCCTTCGGCGACGGCGGCGGCATCGGGGAAGATTTTGCCGTTGCCCGGTTGGGCGTCGAAACGAACACGCGCGCCCGCGACCGGATGTCTGCCGTTCGAGACGCCGACCATAATCGGATGCAGCAGCGGGACGAATTCCGGTTTGGGTTCGACGAGCGTGGGGCGCGCTTCCTGCCCGTCGCCGCTGATGTAGTGGAGCGCGACGAGTTCGGTGATGGGCGGGAACAGGCTCCGGCAATCGTCGGCGTCGAACTGATTGTTGAGCGGATTCCAATCGATGATGGCGAGCGGGCAATAATGATGCTCGATGCCGAGCGGGGGCTGCGGGAGAGGTTTGCGCGCGGCGTCAACCGGCCACTCGATGTGGCCTGACTCGACATCAGCGGTCGCCGTGCGCGCCGTAATCAACCAGAAGTCGCCGGGACGGTACTCGCCGCCGCCGTCGAACTGAACCTGCACGCCGTCTTCGAGATCGAGCCAGCCGCCGGGCGCCGCCGGATTGAACTTGACCGCGCCGACGCCGTCCCAACGCCGCAACTTCGGAGCGCGTGCCGGGTTCACGCCGCTGGCGTTGTTCGCCAGTTTACCGGGCGTTGATTTGAGAGTGATTTCGCGCGTCGTGCTGTTTACGTCGGCGATTTGCGCCAACTGGCCGGGCAGCCCGTTGAGTTCTCCGGCGTCGTCGGAAATCTCGACCCACTGGCCGACGCTGAAGCCGAGCGTTTCGTCGGGGCCGAGCGACTCGACCGTGATTTTTTTGTCGGCGGGGTTGATCTTTTCGATCAGGCTGACGACGATGCCGTTGTCGCGCGACCACTTGAAAGTCGTGCCGACTGGACGGACGAACGGTTCATCGTCGCTGTCGATACCGGAGAGCGTCGAGTCGAAGCTAAGCGTGTCGGTGGATTTGTCGTAGTCCGTTACGTAGGCCAAAGTTCCGGCTAGTCGATTGCTGCCCGTGCGGGTCGGATAGATTTCGACCGCCGTGCCGACCTCCCACTTTCCGCCGCTGCTCATCCGGGCTTGGTTGGTTCCGGTGATCTCATCAATCTTCTCGCCCGCAGGCGCGCCGGACACGTCGAGCGACTTGCCGCCGTCGTGAATCTCGACGCGGTAGAGTTGGTTTTCCAGACCGCGAAAACCCGCGCTCGGCGGAACGATGCAGGGGTCGTCGCTCGCCTTCTCTTTCGCCGTCGCGGCGTTGAGCGTCCCATTCTTCCGTGCGACCGATTTCTTGAACAGTCCGAAGGCGCTGATACAGTTGCCCGCCTTCTCGGTGAGCGGCCACAGTTTGGCCTGCCAGATGGTGCGGACGCGCGTCGCGGTGTCGGGGCCGCCGAGCGCGATTTCGCGGATGCGCGGGTCGTCGAGCGCGGTCAGGTGTCGCTGCCACACGTCGAGGTAGAGCAGATAGAGTCCGCTTTTGCCGGGGAGGGGGGCGCCGGGGAGGTCGGGCTGCGTGGAGTAGGCGATATCCTGCTCGTTCTCGCAGAGGATGCCATCGACGTAATAACGACCTGCGCCGAGAAGGAAGTCGCCGCGTCGCGCGGCAGACGGGCGGGGCTTCTTCTTGTCAGACTCCGCCTTCGCCGGGTCGACAAGTTCCTTCTCCGCTTCGCCCCCCTTGCCGGCGGCGATGGTGACGATGCCGAAGCCAGCGTGGTGGAGCGGGCCGCCGCAGCCGCCGATGATGTCGAGGGCGGTTGTCTCGGCGCGGTAGTTGATGATGTCG
Source organism: Pyrinomonadaceae bacterium (assembly GCA_041746175.1). Lineage (GTDB taxonomy): Bacteria > Acidobacteriota > Blastocatellia > Pyrinomonadales > Pyrinomonadaceae > JBGTHJ01. Next base: position 5,834 of record JBGTHJ010000478.1, on the reverse strand, counting down.
CCGCGCTCGTTCCAGTCGGCGTCGAGTTGCACGCGCCCCTGCTGCATCCGCACGTCGCTGTAGTGCTTCCGGGGGTCGAAAGTCTGTCGGCTGAAGTCGCCTTTCATCGCGAATCTCCTCGTCTATTAAAGCTCAGGTTGAGTAAAAGATGCCTGCTTCCAGACCGAAGCGCAGGTATTCATTCAGACGCGCGCGGAGATGCGCCTCGCGCTGCGGTTGATAGAGGTCGTGGAAGGCGCCCATCTCGGATTCATCGTCCGCCCCCTCGCGAATCTCGACGGGGCAACGCACGCTCAGTTGGCAGTAGGCCGCGTTGTTGTAGCGCGACGAGGCGAGCAGCGGACGGACGCGTGCGGCGTCTTCGTCGGCGGCGGGCTGGCAGCGATAACGACGCGGCACGCGCGACCCGGCGGGCAGATACGAGAAACGCACGCAGCCCTCTTGCCGCTGCTTCGCGAGCACCGGCCCCGGCCACACCGAAGGGTCGTCGTCCGCCGCAAGCGCGGCGAGAAAAATCGTGTTCGACGCCAGTTCGATGACGGTCGCGTGAACCTTGCCGATGACCGTGCTGTTCTCGATGCGCAACGTGCCGCCCGCGCCCGCCGTGCCGCCCGGCGCCGAGTAAGCGATGCCCGTGTCGCTCAACGCATCGATGATGCTGTTCCTGATGCGGACGCGCGAATCGACGCCGACGCGCAAGCCGCCGAGGATGATGCAGTCTTCGATCTCGACTTCGATGTTGGCGGCGTCGATGATTACGCCCGGCGACTTCTGCGCGCTCGCAGCCGGGTCGGGAATGATCGTGCAGTGCCGGAGACTAAACCTTTGCAGCCCGTTGCCGACGCGCAAGCCCGCGCCGCCGATGAGCAGCCCGTTGAGCGTGACCGCCGCCGATTCGCCGCCGCCGATGATTTCGACGGGCTTGGTCAGCGCGAGGGTGGGACGGCGTTTGTCGCCCGCGCGCAACTCAAGCCGTCGCCGCGTGGCGATTTGGAGTTGTTGTTTGACGCCCGCCATCTCGGTCTCTTCGTAACGTCCGGCGTCGGTGATTTCGACCACGCCGCCATCGACGCCGAGCGCATCGAGTTCGGTCTGCACGGTGGTCGGAGACGGCGAAAGCACGTTGGCGATGCGGCGCACCGGCGCGAGTTTGGTGTCGATGGAATCGACGCGGTCGTATTCGCCGCCGCCGATGTTCGCGCTGAAGCCGTAGTGGAAACTGACCACTACCGAGCTGTCTTGCTTTTCGGCGAAAGCGACGCGTCCGAGCACGGGGTCGAGGGCAACCTTGCCGGCGGGCGGAGTGTGCGCCCAACCGATGACGTTGCCGAACTGCTTCACGTCGCTCAGGTCGCAGACGATCACATCCTCCGACGGAATCGCCGTCGGCTCTTGCGAAGCAGCTGCGTCGAAACGTTCGACAAGGATGCTTCGGCTTTCGCCGTAGTAGTTTTCGAGATGCCGGAAGCCATCATCGACGCGATGAAGCATCCGGCGCGTGATGGGAGCGGGGACGTTGAGCGGTTCGGCGAGGTGCGCGATGTCGGCTTCGGTTTCGGGTCGGTTGAATAACGCCGTGTCGAGACCGAGCGGGTTGAAGGTGAAGCGCGTCCCTTCGGCGGGCTTGACCGAAAACGCCGGAGAGCGCGTCAGCGAATAGGCGCGCAGACGCCAGAGAAACAGCCCGACGTTCGGGATGTTGTAACGCCCGCGACGCCGCACGACGCGCCGCACATCAACATTGTGCGGAAGGTCTGTCTCGCCCACGAGCCGCTCGAAGGCCGTGCCGAGCCATTCGAGCCGCGTCGCATCGCGCACATCGACGAAGCTCTTGTTTTCAGGACGCAGATGATTCATGTGTTGCGTCGAGGCGAGCAGCAGGAAAAATTCAGCCGCACGCGCGGGCCAGCCCGTCACGTCGCGCGCGAGCAGTTCGAGCATCGCGGGCGTGCCCTTGCGCCGTCGATAGCCGATGGTGTTCGCCACTTCGCCGCGCAGCGTCAAGCCCTTCGCGCCCGCCACGCCCGGCAACCCCTCCAACCCGATCAAGTCGCCGATGTAGGAGAGCGTCCACGGCGCGCACGTCTCGACGAACTGGTCGTCGTAGAGTTGTTCGAGATTCTCTTCGAGGACGACGGCTTCGTCGCTGATGAGCGCGAGCAGAGCCTTGAGCGGTTCGCCCTGTTCGGCGTCGCGTATGCGATAAATCGCGGGCAGCAAGTTGTACATTCGCCCGACATCGAAACTCATAACTCCGCCTCCAGTTCCACGCCGTCGGGGTCGATGAGCAGCATCTCCGCCGCCCGCGCTTGCGAGGCTTTCGTGCCGGGTTGCGGCGCATCGGCGAGCAGAATCGCGTTGAGCGTCAACTCGCCCGCGCGCGGCACGCTGCGGCGAAGATGGTTGACATCGACCGACACCACGCCCTCGACGTTCTGCATCACGGCGACGACTTCGCTCAGCGCGACCGCCTGCCCGAACGAGCGCGCCGCGAACGAGAAGGCCGCCGTCAACGCCGCTTCGACCGCCGCCAGAACTTTCTCCGCGACGTAGGCCGCATCGACTTTGAGCGTCGCGTTGATTTTGAAATAGGCGGGGCGATACGTCGCGACCACGATGGGGATGTTGGCGTCGCCCGCCTTCCGCATCGCCGCGACGAGTTTGTCGTGGAGGATGCCATCGACGGGGTCGCCGTCGTCGCCCGCGACGGTCACAAAGACGCCGCGCGCGTGGACGTTGAACGTCCACGTCGCGTGCGCTTTGGAGATTCCGGCGAACCCGCGCGCGAAGTCGCGGTAGTCGAGCAGCGAGACGATGCGGTCGAGCGTCAAGACCGTGACGGGCGCGTTCTCCTGCGCGTCGGCCATCTCCTGCGGGTCGGCGCCGCCGCTCGCCGCGACCGGGTTCGTCACGCCCTTGACGCCGAGCGGGCGCGTCATCAACAGACTCAGTTGGCCTTTGTCAACTTCGCCCTCCTCGCCGATGCCTTTGCGATAGAGCGCGATGACGTTCTCCTGTCCGGTCGGCAGCCGCGCGCCCGTCAAGCCGTCGCCGAACTGCACCCTGGTCGAGGCATCGTCATCGATGCGCGTGACGTAGACGCGGTCGCGCGGGGCGCGCCCGTAGAGCGTTTCAACCTCCGTCCAGAGCAGGTCGTTGACGCGAACTTCGAGCGTCGATGCGCCGCCGCTCGGCGTGTCGGCGGTCGTGTGTGTGAGCGGCGACTGGCGGAGCGTGAACCGCTGGTAGGGTTGCGCGGCGTTGCCGCTGCCCAGCACTTCGCTGACCGTTTCGCCGTGCGTCGAGAGCACGACGTTGGCGTTGATGACGGCGGTCGTGCGCCGGTAGCGATGCGTCAAATCTGCGGCGAGCGTGATGGTCGTGCGTCCCTCCGTGAAGTCGTGCGAGACCTCGGCGATCTGCGCAATTTCGCTCGCCACGACGCCTTCGAGGTCGGCGTCCTCGCCCGTGACCGCGATGTTTCGACCGGCGGCGAGTTCGCCGTAGAGCGTGCCGAGAAGAATCGTCTTGCCCGCGACGGGCGCGGTGATCGGGAGTTCGGCGGGGACGAGTTCTTCGCTCTGGCAATAGACGGTCGTGGTGCGGATTTCGATGATGTTGCCGGGCGAGACATCCGCCGCCGCGTCGAGCGCGAGGCGCGTCGATTTGCCCGTCAGAGTGTAGAGCGCGGCGGCGGTTTCGGTCGCTGATGAAATGCGCGCGATGACGTTTTCGAGCGCTGGCACATCCTGCGCCGGGACGATTACGACCCCGCGCAAAATCACGGGCGGTATCGTGTAGGCGGGACGCCGGACGACCGCCCAGCTGCCGGGCAGAATCTTGTTGTTGACCGCGTCAAGGTCGATTTGACCCGGCGGCGCGATGGTGGCGGACGACGGCCAATCGCTTTTGATGAGGTCGGAACTCAGGCGCATCGCTTCATAGAAACCGCGCACGTCGCCCGACATCGCGTTCCAGTCGGGCGCGTTGTAACCGAAATGAGCGTGGCGCGCGCGCATCGCGAAGACGCCCGTATCGCTCGATGCGAGGTCGGCGGCGCGGGCTTCTTCGGTCTCGCGTGTGATCTTGGCGATGAAGGTCTGCGCGACGGCGCGAACGCTCCAACCGACCTTGAGAGATGTCGCGATGAACTCCGCGCCCGGCACGACGCGCCCGCCGAAAATCGCCGCGACCGTTGTTTCGTTGAGCGCGAGTTGCAGCGTCAGCGCCGGGGCGGACACCGCGATGAAGTTGCTGTCGCCGTCGTCGTCGCCGCCGTTGTCGGAGTCGGTGTCGGCGGGGGAAGCTTTCGCGGTGATGGTGCCGGTGCCGGGGGGCAAGTTGTCGGGCGTCCGCGTCGTGCCGCCCGCGCCGCCGGACGAGCTTTTGAGCGCGACGACGGTTTCGCTCCGGTCGTTGTCGACTTCGACGCTCTTGACGACGCGCAGAGCCATCTCTTCCGGCTTGCTTCCGATGACGATGAGCAGCCGGTCGCCCGTCTGCAAGTTGGTCGCGACGCCCTCGAAGATGATCCTTTCCATCGTCGGCGTAATCGGTTGCGGCTCGGTCAAACGCGGGAGGATTTTGTTCCACGCGGCGCGCGTCTCGACCTCTTCGATGGTCTCGAAGGTCTGCGGCTTCTCGTCCTGACCGGGCACGCTTTTGACTTTCGTGCCGGGGGCGATGAGGGCTTCGCCGGGCGCGCCGGGCGCGTCTTCGAGCGTGAAGGCGAGGTAGGCGTTGGCCGCGACGCCGGGCGCGAGTTCGTAACCGATGGCGCGCACCATCTCGGCCACCGAGCGACGCTCGGTCGCGGTGCGCAGATAGGATTCGTTGGCGATGCGTTCCTGATAAAAGGTGAGCACGTCGGCGACCACCGCCCAGGCGTCGATGAGCGCGACGGAGAAGTCGTCGTCATCGCGCGTCTTGAGGTTGAGCAGCGCGGGTCGTTGGTGGTCGGACAACTTCGCCAACATGCTCCGCTTGAAACGCGCGTGCGTGCCGACGCGGTAAGCGATGGCGCTCAGCCCCGGTCGATTTGAAACTTCGACCGGAGTTTCGACGCTCGTGCCTTCGCAGCACCCGCACGAACAACGCCGCGCCGCGCCGGAGGCATCGTGCGTGGGTTCGTTCGGACCGAGCGGGGTGGTGGTGGTGGTGGTGGTGGTCATCTGCCGCCCTCCATCGTCAGGCGCATGACGCCGTTTTCGGGAAAGTTCGGATTGTTGTCGAGCCGCGCGATTTCGAGTCTGCCGATGACGAGCCGACCCTCGTCGAGCGCGGCGGGGCTGTCGATGCCGAAGCGTTGGAACTTTTTGATTTCGACGAAGTGGACGCCCTCGATGGCTTGCGCGGCGGCGTAGAGCGGGCTGAGATAGACGGTTTGCCCGAAGGTGAAGTTGTCGGGATTGAAGATGCCGCGCCGCCCGTCGATGAGCGTGCGGTTGCTGAAAACTTCGAGCAGCGCGGCGCGCACGTCGCTGCGAAAGTAGTTCGGCTTGACGCAGACTTCCAACTCGATTTCGAGCGGCACATAACGCGGCCCGTCGATCTCCACGTCCTGCCCGGCCATCCGGTAGCGTTCCATGTGAGCGCGCATCTCAAGTTCAAACGCGGCGTCGATGGGTCGTCCGCCGAGCCGGTCGACGGTGAGAAAGATGGTGCGCCAACTGCCCGTCCAGCGGACGGTCGCGGCGGCGCGCTGCACCTGCGGATGCCGCGCGGCGACCTCCGCGTAATCCTCCGGCGTGACGGCGCGTTCCTGCGTGCGAAAGGCTTCGGGCGCGTTCTTGCGCACGTCTTCGATGCTTTCGGGATCGACGCCGCCGCGACCG
>JBGTHJ010000477.1:0-2326 GCA_041746175.1 Pyrinomonadaceae bacterium | reverse complement strand
CCATTGAACGTGCTCCGAGCACGCTTGCCAGCGGGACGCTGGCGCTCCCGGCACTCACCCAATTGCAAACCGCTATAAACTGTGCGCTGCTTTTGACCTGACTGCCCCGGTGCTTGCTGCCTGCTGCCTGCTACCCGTCTTAACTTGTCAGTCCCGGAATCTGGAGGTTGGCGGCTTGTTCGGGGGTGATGGTTTCGAGGAGTTTGAAGAAGTTCATGTCCATCGGGAAGACGACGCCGGGGGCCATGATGTTTTCGAGAAACTGCCCGGTCTCGCTCTGGAGAAAGACGACGAGTTCCGCGCCCTCTTCGCTCGACGCGGTGTGCTCGCTGCCGAATGGTTCGTAGGCGATGCTGCCCTCGCGGAGCACGCCCTCCTCATAACGCCATTCGCCGGAGATGGTGTAGGCGATGGCGTGGCAGAGATGTTTGTGCGGCGGGAGCGTCGTGTTCGGCGCGAACCGGAACATGAAGACGACGCGATTCAAAACGTCGTCGGCGACGAGCACCTTGATTGAAACTCCGGCGACGCCGGGAACCGTTATCCACGGACGCTCGACGCCGTCGATGATTCGCGTCACCGCGTCGCCGATGCCGGTTGCGGGGGGAGTGTTTGCGCTCATCAGGTCTCCTTTCAAACTTCTCAAAGCATTTGCGTCGGAGTCGCAGACGGCGTTCGTCGAGCTGCCCGAACGCGTCCGCACAACCATTGCGCACTCATAAAGCTAATGGCTCAAATTATCGAGCCATCAGCTTTTCGATGTCGTCGATCTCTTTGGGCGCATCGGCGGTCAGCACACGATAGCCTTCGGGAGTGACGAGCACGTCGTCTTCGATGCGGACGCCGATGCCGCGATATTTGTCGGGCACGCCTTCGGCATCCGGCGCGATATAGAGGCCGGGTTCGACCGTCATCACGACGCCCGCTTCGACCGGGCGCGGCTGGCCGCCGATGTGATAGCGGCCAACATCGTGCACGTCCATGCCGAGATAGTGGCCGAGGCGGTGCATATAGAAACGCTTGAACGTCTCTTCTTCGATAAGCTTCGCCGGGTCGCCTTCGAGCAGTCCGAGCCGCACCATCCCGGCGGTCAAAATCTCGACCGAGCGCGCGTGCATCTCGTCGAGCGTGACGCCGGGTTTGACCATCTCGATGCACCGCTCCTGAGCTTCGAGCACGAGCGCGTAGATGTCGCGCTGCGGCCCGGTGAAGCGACCGTTGACGGGAAAGGTGCGCGTGATGTCTGAGGCGTAACCGCCGTATTCCGCGCCCGCATCGATCAGGAGCAGGTCGCCGTCTCTGAGCACGGCGTCGTTGGTGATGTAGTGGAGGACGGTCGCGTTCGCGCCGCCGCCGACGATGGAGTTGTACGCGGGCGCGCTCGCGCCGCTGCGCCGGAAGACATACTCGATGAGCGCTTCGACCTCGAACTCGTTCATCCCCGGCTTGGTCGCCGACATCGCTTCGCGGTGGCCTTCGGCGGCGATGTCGGCGGCGCGCTGCATGAGGTCGATTTCCTCTGCGGTCTTGATCAAGCGCATCTCGTGGAGAATCGTCGCGGGGTCGGTGATCGACTCGGGCGGGCTGATGCCGCGTCGCCCCATCATCCGCATCCGTCGAATCTGACTGACGACCGTTTCGTCCAACTCTCTGTCCGCGCCGATGCGGTAGTAGAGACGTTGCGCGCCGTTGATCAACTCGCCGAGCTTTTCCTGAAACTCGGCGAAGGTGAACGCGGCATCCGCGCCGTACTTCTCTTTCGCGCCTTCGACACCGACGCGGCGTCCGTCCCAAACCTCTCGCTCGGGGTCGCGCGGGCGGACGAACAGCGTGAAGCGATGCTCGGCGTGCGACGGCGCGACGACGGCGACCGATTCTGGTTCGACGAAGCCCGTCAGGTAATAAAAATCGGAATCTTGTCGATAGCGATATTCGGTGTCGTTTGAGCGCGTCGCTTCACGCGCCCCGGCGATGATGGCGACGGAGTTCTCATCCATCCGTCGCATGAACTCCGCGAGTTGCGGTCGTAGCATTCTTTCGTCTCTCCTCGAACAAAATTTGCGCGGGCGTCAACCTTTCGGATGCGTCATTGTAACCGACACACGCCGCGACGCGGAAACGACGACGATGGTCGCACCCGTCGGCGGTCGGCATCTAGCTTCCGGCAAGATGGCTGCACGCGCTTTCCCTCGCGCCCGTTTCGCGCGATAATCCGCGACACGATGACGACGACGATAACGACAGACCCACCCAACACCGAAACCGCTCATGAGATCATCTCGCGCGACCCGGCGACGGGCGCGGAGGTCGGGCGCGTGCCGCTCTG
>JBGTHJ010000476.1:0-3177 GCA_041746175.1 Pyrinomonadaceae bacterium | reverse complement strand
TCGTGCCCGTTCCGGCGGTGGCCGGCGGGCGTCGCCACACGCCGCTGCTCGCGCTCGGCGCGGTCGTGCTCATCGCTACTGCCCTATCCATCGCGGCCTACTTCCTACTCGCCCAAGTCTCGCCACGCGACATCGTGCTCGCGGAGATTAAGAAGAACCAACTGGTCAAACCCGAAGGCCACAGCGCCTACGACGTTTATCTCCAACAGCGCGCGGTGGGCTTGAGCGCGGACGACAAGCGAGAGATTAGTAAAAAAGTTTCGCCGTCGTTGGAGACCCGTGGCGACGAGATCATCGCGCGCCTCAAGCAAGACCAGATCGAGGCCGAGGCCGACTGGAGCGAGGCGGCGCGCTCGTACGAGTGGCTCAACGAACTCGAACCGCGTCCCGCTTACGAATCGCGCTGGCATTTTGCAAACGGACGCCTTGCCTTCATGCAAAAGAACTACAGCAAAGCCATCGCCGACCTTCAGCGTTCCATCCAACTCGATTCCACCTGGGGGCTACCCTATAACTCGCTCGGTCGCGCCTTTATCAACGCCAACGATAGAGACAAGACGCGCGCGAAGGAACAGTACCGGCGCGCGACCGAAGTCGAACCCGATTGGGTGCTGCCCTGGATCAATCTCGGCGCGCTCTACTTCGGCATGAACGACACCTATAACGCCGAGTTAGCGTTGCGGCGCGCCATCGAAATCGACGGTCAGAAGGCATCGGCGCACAACCTGCTGGGCGATGTCTTGAACAAACAAGGTCGCTCTTGTGAGGCGCTGGCCGAATACAAACTCGCGCTTGAAACGGCGGCGGGCAGCGCGGTCGCGCCGGGCTTCGATCTGGACAAGCTCAACGCTAAAATTCAACGACTGACTTACGAAAGCTACTGCTTCTGAGGTCTCATCCGCCGGACGATCATCGATGGACTTTTCAACGCGCCGCACAATTTTTCTCGTCTCGATAACGGTGGTTTTTATCGACTTGGCGGTCTTGGCGGCGTGGTGGGTCTTCGCGCCCTACCGCCATCTCGACCTGCTTATTCTGAACGGGACGGTGGTGGACGGGACGGGCGCGCCGCCGCGCTCCGGCAACGTCGGCGTCCGCCGGGGACGTATTGTCGAAATCAGTTCGTGGCGGTTCTACTTCTCCAAGCCGCGCGCGACCATCAACGCAGAGGGGCGGATCGTCGCCCCCGGCTTTATCGACGTGCACACCCACGTCGAGCCGAATTTGCCCGCGACGGGGACTTTTCAACCCGTCAACTTTCTGCGTCAAGGCGTCACCACGATTATCACCGGCAACTGCGGCAGGTCGCGGCTCGACGTGGGCGGGCTTTTCGCCACGCTCGAAAAGCAGGGCACGTCCATCAACGTCGCGACGCTCGTCGGACACAACAGCGTTCGCCGCGAAGTGATGGGCACGGCCTCGCGCCGCCCGACCGCCGCCGAACTGATGCGCATGAAGCAACTCGTCGAACGCGGCGTGACGAATGGCGCGCTCGGACTTTCGACCGGACTGATTTACACGCCCGGCAGGTTCGCCGAGATGTCGGAGGTCATCGCGCTCTCGGAAGTCTCCGCGCGACGTGGCGGTCTTTACGTTTCGCACATCCGCGACGAGGGGCGCGGCGGCGTCGAAGCGATTCGCGAGGCGCTTGAAATTGGCCGTCGTTCCGGCGCTCCCACTCATATCTCGCATTTCAAGTGCAGCGGGCGCACCGAATGGCGGTCGATGCCCGGACGCCTGAAGATGCTCGACGATGCACGCGCCGCCGGCCAGCGCGTCACCATCGACGTTTATCCCTACGACCGTTCGAGCACGACGACCGATGTTTTGTTGCCGGATTGGGCGGTTAAAGACGGGCGCGAAGGATTACGTCAGGCGGGCCAGAACGCGCAGGCCAGACGACGACTCCACGCCGACATCCGCGCCGCGTTGCTGCAAGAGGGGTGGCGTGATTTGACGCACGTCCGGCTCGCTGCCGGGCGTCCCGAATGGATCGGGCGCACACTCGCCGAAGCGCCGGTCGCTTCCGCCGACCTTGAACGCCAGATAGAAAACCTGATTGATATTTCGTTGCGCGGTGGGGCGCAGGCGATTTACGCCGACATGTACGAAGAGGATGTGGCGACGGTGATTCAAGATCCCTTCAGCGTCTTCGGCAGCGATAGCGCGGTGCGCGACCCCGCCCTGCTCTACAAACCCCATCCGCGCGGTTCCGGGACTTTTCCACGCATCTTTAATCGCTATGTCAAGGGCGGGCAAGCGCTGGATTTGAGTCGAGCGGTGTACAAGGCGAGCGGGCAGGCGGCAGAGATTTTCGGCTTGCGCGAACGCGGTCGTCTCAAACCCGGCGCGTGGGCTGATATCGTGATTTTCGATTTGGACGCGATCCGCGATGTCGCCGATTACGAACAACCCTTTGCCGCGCCGTCCGGGATTGATTACGTCATCGTCAACGGGACGATTGCAGTCGATCACGGCAACCTCACCGGTAATCGTCCGGCGGGCGCGGGCATCAGACACCGCGACGCCGCTTCACAAACGACGCCACACGTTGCGGAGCGAAGCCGACGTTATAGCGAGTTGCAATAGAATATAGCGCCCAAAAGAGAGTCGCCGCCTGGGAGCGCAAAGCCTCCCGGCTCGCATTGAGCGTGCTTGTGGCACGCTTGCCAGCGGGACGCTGGCGCTCCCAGGAGGGCACGCTTGCCAGCGGGACGCTGGCGCTCCGATGATTCACCCAATTGCAAAGCACGATGGAGCCTTAGCTGTCGGGCGCGGAGGGTTCGTGCGTGAGCAGGTATTCGTGCGGGACGAGACGCGCGACGCGGCGGCGAAAGCTCCACGTCGGGCGCGGCCAGAGCGTCGAGTTGCGACCGTTGGCGTCGAGATACCAACTCCGGCAGCCGCCGGATGTCCAGACCGTGCCGCGCATCCGGCGGTTGATGTCGGCGACGTAGGCGGCTTGCGCGGCGGGTCGCGGCTCCAACGCGGCGAGTTTGTGACGACGCATGTAGCGCACCGCATCGAGCACGTGTTCGATTTGCGCCTCCAGCATCAGGAGCACCGAGGTGTGACCAAGCCCCGTGTTCGGGCCTTGCAACAGGAAGAGATTGGGAAACCCTGCGACCGTCGTGCCGACGTGCGCGACGGGGCTGCCCGCCCACGTCGCGGCGAGCG
>JBGTHJ010000475.1:0-8448 GCA_041746175.1 Pyrinomonadaceae bacterium | reverse complement strand
TCGGGGTGTTGAACAACGCGACGGTGGGAGGCGAGGATGCGCGCAACGCGATGGTGGCGCTGGCGCGCATCAGGCGTGCGCGGATCGTGGAAGCGTTCATCACGTCGGCGGAGTACCGGCAGCGGTTCGGGAGCAGCTAGCAAAAGAGCTGGCGAGCAGATAGCGAACGGCACGCGCCCGGAAGCAACTGGCAGCGATGAGGGACGGTGGCGGCGGAGACGCAAGGTCGTGACTGCCGCCACCGAACCCAACGCTGCGACCACCAGCACCATTAACCGTACGAACAAAGCAACGCCGCCGCGCCGTCGAACAACGGAGCGGCGGCGACGCTGCTTCGTGACGCCGCGCCGCTCATCCTTACCGCTCTTCCAGACTGGGAAACACAGTAGAATCTCGATGGCGGTCTGCGCTCGATGAGCTTCTTTTGTTCAAGCGAAAGCGCATCGAGTTCATCTTCATCCGTCACCGCATTGTAAGCTTATTCGATGGCAACCAACTCGGCTTCTGCGGAGAGGGGTGACGCGGCTTCCGAGAGAGGCAGAAGCGGTGGCACTTCCGCCGGGGGCGGCGGCATCACCTCAGCCTTCGGCTTTGGCACGTTAACCGTGTTGGTCGTGGCGGCGATTTCCTTGGCGCGCTTTGACAGACGGACGCGCCCCGGCGTGATTTGCCCAGTCTCGCAGGCTTCGACGAGCGCGGCCACAACTTTGTCATCGTAGCGCGTGCCGATGAATTTTTTGATGAGCGCGAGCGCGTCTTCAAACTTCATGGCGCGCTGATAGGGGCGGTCAGTCGTCATCGCATCAAAGGTGTCGGCGACGGAAACAATGCGTGCCTGTAACGGAATTTGATCGCCGCTCAAACCCTGCGGATAGCCCTGCCCATTCATCATCTCGTGATGCATGTACATGCCGGGCAGAAAGTCTTTCATGGCCGGAATCTGCGACATGATCTTGAAGCCTTTCTGCGGGTGCTGCTTCATAATCGTGTATTCGTCGTCGGTCAGCGCGGCGGGTTTCTTGAGGATTGAATCGTCGATGCCGATCTTGCCGACATCGTGGAGCAACGCGCTGATGCGCAACGTCTCTGTCTCGTCGTCGGGCAGGCTGAGGCGTTCGGCGATGGCAAGCGAGAACCGCGCGACGCGTTCGGAGTGGCCGCGCGTGTAGGGGTCTTTGCCGTCGATGGCAGCGGCGAGGGCTTTCACCGTGCCGAGAAACAGCGCGCGGTTCTCATCAGCCGCGCGCCGCAAATCCTCGATGTAGCATTCAACCTGATCGGTCATCTGGTTGAACGATTTGCCGAGGTCGCCAAGTTCGGTCCGGCTGCGCACCATGATGCGTTGCGAAAAGTCGCCGCTGGCGATGCGTTGCGCGCCTTCGGCCAGGTCGCGGACGGGTCGCGTCAATTGTTTGGCGAAGAGAAATCCGATAAGCAGCGCGCAACTGGCCGCGAATAAACTTATCAAGAGCGTCTGCCGCTGCATGTCGGCCACCGACCGGAGCGCGGCGCGCTCGTCCTGAATCGCGATCACGCCGAGCCGCGCGTCGCCGTCGAGTTGGGCGGTCGCGTACGCCCCGAGCATTCGCAGTTTGCGTCCTTCGAGTTCGGTGTCGAACGGCGCGAGCATCGACTGCACCCGCGTTCCCTTGTCCAGCCAGTCGCGAACGACCAGCAATTCTGTCATCGAGCGTCCGGCGAAAGCGACGCGCGCGTCCGGGTGCGCGACGGCTCGCCCGTCGCGGTCAACAACGAAGATGACGGGCACGCCCTTGTCGAGCAGTTCACGCTCGCTCAGAGCGGTCTGTTGCTGGACGGCTTTGAACACCTCCTGAAACGACACCACCGCGATGACCGCCGCGACCACTTCTCCATCCTCGATGCCGCCCATGACCGGCGCGGCGATGGTCAGACCCATCTCCTGACTCGAACGGATGATGGCCGGGCGTCCGACGATCAACCCTTTCCCCGACATCGACGCCAGCACCGTACCGACTCGTTCGTCCAGTTCGTCGCGCCCGATGACATCCGTTTTGTATGCGATTTGCGGCACGCCGCTGACCGGCATGATGGCGAGCGCGATGAGATTCGGGTCTTCTTCGACGACTTTCTGAAGTCGCTGGTCGCGGCCTTCTACGCCAAGCACGCCGACTGTTCCCGCGAGTTCAAACGCCCGCGCCAGCCCCGTCACCACATCTCTGTACCGCTGCCCGAAGAGAGTTATCTGCCGCGCCTTGTCCTGCACAAGTTGCGCTTGATAGCGCCCCTCGACCGAGCGCAACTCTTCCGCACTGCGCCGCGATAGCATCCAGCCCGCCAACCCCAACGGAAGCAGGCCGACCACCAGTAGCGTCCCCAAAACGATATAGAGCAAGCGCACGCGCCTGAATTTTTCGAGCATGATTGAAAGTTCTATCGAAGGCCAAACGGAATGGTTGAGATCGAGGCGGGAACCATCGAAATCGGACTCGGCACGACTCCCCTACTGTGCCGCACCTGCTTCTCATACTACGAAGCAGGATGCGCGTTGTCAACAGTTTAATCAATTTTAACTTATTGATGCTGCTACTCTAACTCATCGAAAACTCTTTCCGAACCCTTCCGCGTACTTGTCTGTAGAGTGCGCGGCGACCGCTGAAACGGGTTACAATAACCGCTGTAGTTTTTTACAGACCGGCAGGGCGTCCGGGGCGTCTAAATGCTTGAGCGCGCAGTTTCAGGCGTTCGGACGAGCGACGGCGACCGACGGGGCCGCGACCCGAAAGTGAACATGGAGACGGCGACGAGCGACGAACAGATGGTGAAACGCGCGCTGGCTGGCGATGCCGAAGCTTTCGGCGAGATCGTGCGGCGGTGGGAGCGACGCATCTTCGCGCTCGCCTACGGGATGCTCGGCAGCGTCGAAGACGCGCGCGACGCGACGCAGGAAACCTTTATCGCCGCCTTTCGCAACCTGCGCGGGTTTCGCGGCGAGGCGAAGGTTTCGTCATGGCTCCACCGGATTGCGGTCAACCAGTGCATCACGCGACAGCGACGCGCGCGCGTGCGCGCAGAGACCCCGCTCGAAGACGACGCGGAGGGCGTCGGCAAGCAATTTGCGGTGGCGTCGGAACATTCACCCGCACGCGTCGCCGAGAGTGTTGAACGGACGGAAGCAGTCCGGCGCGCGGTGGGTGCGTTGCCGCCGGAGCTCCGCGAAGTGATTGTGATGAAAGAGTTCGAGGAGTTGACGTTTCAGGAAATCGCCGACACGCTCGGCGTCCCGCTGAGCACGGTCAAGAGCAGACTTTACACGGCGCTCAAGCAACTGCGCTTGCGACTCGAAAAGCACGGGATGGAGGTTGCCCCACGATGAACGAGAATTGTCAAGACATGCACGCCGCCGCCGACGACGACGCACGCGCCTCGCAGTGCGGACACGCCGAGCAACTCGTCGCGTATCTCTACGGCGAAGCCGCCCCGTCGGAGTCGAAGCATTTCGAGCGACACATGAGCGGCTGCGTCGCGTGCCGCGAAGAGTTTGCCGCCTTCGGCCAGGTGCGCCACGCGGTCAGCAACTGGCGGATGGAGGCTCTCAGCATCACCCCCTCGCTTGCACGCGAAGCCGCCGCCCCGGTTCTCGACCAACGCCCCGCCCGCGTCCCGCCGCCCGCACCTTCCGCGCTCGCCGCGTTGCGTGAATTTTTCGCGCTCTCACCTCTGTGGCTACGCGCGACGAGTGTCGCCGCGTTGGCGCTCATCTGCGCGCTCGCCGCCCTGAGCGTCGCGCGCACGGAGATTCAGTGGGACGCTGACGGCATTGCGTTGCGGACGGGGGTTGGACAAAGCGTTGTCGAGCGGCGTGTCGAAGTGCCCGTGCCCGTCGGCGTGTCGCAAGTAGAGGTCGACCAACTCAAGGCCGGTTACCGGCGCGAGATCGAAGAATTGCGCCGCCGCGTGGAGCAGAACGGGGGGGCGGAACTTGTAGTGGCAAACATGGATGCAGAAGTGCCGCGCCGCGCCGCGTCTGCTGCCGCCAACCACGCCCCGCGACCGGTACGCAAGAACACCGCGCCCGTCGCTTTGCCGCGCCGCGTGCCTCGTGTCAACATTGCGGGTGCTGACGACGAAGACATCCCGCGTCTCTACGATCTTCTCGGCGAAGGACGGTAATCTCACTTGAACATGTCAGGAGTGGTCATCAAAGAAATCTTTAGGGCGTCTTTTACGAACGCTCGTCTAGTCACGCGCCGGGCCGAAGCGCTTGCCGTGATGGGCTGGCTCGCCAGCATAGTCGCGTTGCTCGTCGTCGTCGTCGTGCCCGTCGTCGCCCAACAACAGCGCGAAGTTGAGACGGGAGACGCGCGACAAGTCGAGTCGGAACGCGAACGGCGACAGCCGGAGGGTGGGCGGCGGGGCGACGGCTTGATGGAACGTCTCAATCTGTCACCCGAACAACGCGCGCAGATCCGCACCATTCGTCAGCAGACACATGCTGAAGGTCGTCTGATTACGCAGCGCGTGCGACAGTCGCGCCGCGCGCTCGACGAGGCGATTTATTCAGACGACGCCGACGAGTCGGTTATCGAAGCGCGTGCGCGTGACCTCGCTGCGGCTCAGGCGGACGGGGTGCGTCTCCGCGCTCTGACCGAACTTAGAATCCGACGGCTGCTCACCCCCGAGCAGTTGGGCACGTTGCGCGAAATTCGCCGGCAGGCCACTGACCGTCAACAGGAACGGCGCACACGCATTGATGAACGCCGGATGCGACGCGGCGGTGCCAATCGCCCTCAAAGCCCTGACCCGGACTCTTCCGCCGACACCCCGAACTCTCCGCCACCCGCCGCCCGATCGCCCCGCCCGCGACGCAACATCCAATCCAAACCACAACCATGAAAGCGTTTGAACCCTTCGTCCGTCAGCTCTTTTGACTCGATGATTTGATTCTTTCATCGAGTCGGATGGCAAGTCCGCCGTCGAGCGAATCGACGCTCCGCCGTCGCGCGTCGAACTTGCGCACATTGGTGCTTGACGCCCCGCTTGTTTTTTGCGCATGATAGCCTTCTAGCTTCCGCTGCTTGCAGATAATATTCAATTGACGCGTCGTGAGCCGGAGGTAATCTTCGGCGGCTGTTTGTCGCGTAGATCAAAACGGCGAGCGGCATCGCCCGAACAAGCCGGTATCGTTGAAAGGTCGCAGATCAATCGCCGATGAATATTGCTACGCGCGTCCTGCTCGAAGTACAAGAGACGACTTTGCTTGTTGCGCAGGCGGCGCGCCGGCTGTTCCGCCGCCCGACCTACCTCAACGAGATCATCGCGCAAATGGATGTGGTCGGCGTCGGCTCGTTAACCATCATCATTCTGACGGGATTTTTCACGGGCGGCGTGCTCGCGCTGCAAACCTATCCGACGCTGAAATATTACGGCGCGCAAGACCAAACCGGGCAACTCGTCGCGCTGTCGCTGGTGCGTGAACTGGGGCCGGTGCTGTCGGCGCTGATGACGGCGGGGCGAGTCGGATCGGCCATCGCCGCCGAACTCGGTTCGATGGTCGTCTCGCAACAGATCGACGCGATGCGCGCGCTCGGCACAGACCCCGTGCGCAAACTGGTGGCGCCGCGTCTCATCGCGCTGATCGTGACGCTGCCGCTGCTGACCGTGATTGCCGATGTGGTCGGCATCGGCGGCGGATGGGTTGTCACGACCGGACTTTACGGGCTCTCTTCAAGCACGTATCTTTCGACCGTGCGCGTCGGCATCACGGCGGACGATATCGTCGGCGGCATCATCAAACCGATCTGCTTCGGGTTGATTATCGGGGCCATCGCGTGCAACAAGGGGCTCAAGACCGAAGGCGGCACGGTGGGCGTCGGGCGCGCGACGACATCGGCGGTCGTGACGGCTTCGATCATCGTCATCGTCGCGGACTTCTTTCTCGCCAAGGCGCTACAGGTTATCCTGGACATGCCGACGTAGATTTTTGGGACGATTGATTTATGGCTACCTCCGATGTCGAAATCCCGCCGCCCGCGCCGCCCGCCGCCCATCCCGACGGTCAGGTCAGCGAAGCCGCGGCCAACTCGACCTTTCAGGAAGTTGACGACTCCGAGCGCATCGTCCCAGCCATCGAATTTCGCGACGTGCATCTCGCTTTCGACGACCGGATGATTCTCGATGGTCTCAGTTTCAAAGTGCAGAAGGGCGAGACCAAGATAATTCTCGGCGGTTCGGGCACGGGCAAATCCACCGTCATCAAACTCGTCCTCGGGCTTCTCAAACCCGACGCCGGACGGGTTTTCGTCGATGGCGAAGACATCACCGAGTTTAGCGAAGCCGAGATGATGCGCGTCCGCAAAAATTTCGGGATGGTCTTTCAGGAGGGCGCGCTCTTCGACTCGCTTTCGGTTTACGAAAACGTCGCCTACCGTTTGCACGAGCAGGGCGTGCCCGAGACCGAGGTCGAGCAGGAAGTCCGACGAATGCTCCGCTTCGTCAATCTCGAAGACGCGATTGACAAGATGCCGGTTGAACTATCGGGCGGGATGCGTCGTCGCGTCGGGATCGCGCGCGCGCTCGTCGGCGGGCCGGGCATCGTGATGTTCGACGAGCCGACCGCCGGACTCGACCCGCCCACCGCGCGCACCATCTGCGAACTCGCCATCAAGCTCCGCGATCTCGAAGATGTCTCGTCGATCTTCGTCACGCACGAGATGAACAATCTCGAATATCTCACGTCGGAATACGCCGTCGTCAACGATGCGGGCGAAGTCGTGTTTGAAAAAGAGGGCGAGAAACTTTGTCTGACCAACACCAAAATCCTGATGCTACGCTCCGGCAAAATCATCTTCGGCGGCACGGACGAGCAACTGCGCAAGACCGACGACCAATATATCCGCCGCTTCATTCGCGGACACTGAAAGGCGAGGATGACGGATAACGGTTGACGGATGAATCTACGGAGGTCAAATGTCGGATGACGGATGCCGGTTTTTGTTTTGTCTGATATCCGACATCCGACACCGCGCCTCTCAAATTTGGTTCATCAGTCAGCCTTCGTCCTTCGATTAAGCTATGCCACAAACAAAGAAGTCTCTCGGATTGCGTGAACTGCGGGTCGGCCTATTGGTCATCGTCTCGATCATCGTACTCATTTTTCTGATTCTCAACGCTTCGGGCGACATCTCGCCGTTTGCGCGAAAACTCCATCTACGCGCGCGCTTCACCAATGCCGACGGACTGCGCAAAGGTTCCGAGGTCAGGCTGGCGGGCGTCCGCATCGGCAACGTCGAAGATGTCAGCATCCTGCCCCCCTCCGACAACCCGGCAGACCCCAAGGTCGAAGCCCGTCTCGCCATCAACAGCGAGATCGACGGCAAGCCCGCCACCGATCTGATTCGCACCGACTCGCAAGCCCAACTCGGCGCGCCAAGTCTTCTCGGCTCCGACAAGCTCATCAACATCACCCCCGGCACCTCGCTCGGCGAACCCATCCGGGAGGGCGACGAACTCCGCGCCACCTCTGCGACCGGCTTTGGCGAATTGACCAACTCCGGCAACGATCTCATGCAACAACTCAACCAGCTCTCGAATCAGTTCACCGAGATCACACGCAAGATCAACGAAGGCGAGGGTTCGCTCGGACGCTTCGTCAACGACGAAGCCTTCTACAACAACCTCAACGCCACCATCCGCGACACCAACGCGGTCATCCGCCAGATTCAAACCGGACAGGGCACCGCCGGAAAACTCGTCAACGATCCGGCGCTCTACAACAACCTCAACTCGATCACCCTCCAACTTCAGGGCATCGCCCAAGACCTCCGCAACGGGCGCGGCACCGCCGGAAAACTTCTCACCGACGATGCGCTCTACAACGACGCCCGCGCGACCATCGCACGCCTCAACCGCTCGGCTGATGAGATCAACGCCATCGTCGCCGACGTGCGTGCGGGGCGCGGCACCGCCGGTAAACTTCTCACCGACGATGCCATCTACAACGACGCCCGCGCCGCCATCGCCCGCTTCAACACCTCCGCCGAACGCATCGACAACCTCGTCGCCGGCGTCCAGCGCGGCGAAGGCACCCTCGGCAAACTCGTCACCGACGACCAACTCTACAACAACGTCAACCAACTCTCATCCGAGAGCGTCAAACTCATCTACGACTTCCGCCAGAACCCGAAGAAGTATCTGACCATCAAATTCGAGTTGTTTTAGGAATACAGGATTTGTTCATCGAAATTAATGTATTGCTTCAACCTTCGACCCTGATGAGACTATTGTCTGCACATCGGATTCAACTTTGCCTTTTATCTTTTCCTTCTTTCTATAGCGGTTTGCAATTGGGTGAGTGCCGGGAGCGCCAGCCTCCCGCTGGCCAGCGTGCTCGGAGCACGTTCAATGGTTCGCGTTCTCCGAACGCTCAATGCGAGCGGGACGCTCGCGCTCCCAGGCGATGCCGCTCTT